>DATLEZ010000170.1:0-44130 GCA_035525055.1 Acidimicrobiia bacterium
GGCCAGAAGAAGGCCGTTGACGGCAATGTCGCGGCCCCGGTAGGAGAGTCGATTGCCGAGGTCGATTACCCATCCCGCCGCTACCGCCACGAGCGCCGCAGCCCACCCGGCCAGGCCCTCGGCGATGTTGGCCCCGATCAAGACGAGAACTGCGATCACCCCGGTGAGAGCCGAGGTATCAACGACGGTTTCCCTCATGACATCAGAGCCACCGGAGACGGGTGGGATCAAGGCAACCTCGTCGGAGGGCCCAACCGGATCGGTAATTGAGGCCTGCACGCCGTTTCTCCAAACCGCCGCCGAACCCAAGCCAGCCTGGAACCCTGGACCGAACCGCGCCGCGGCGGCGTCGATGATTTCGCCAACGGTGGCCCCGTCTACCTCCACCTTGGAAACGCCGGCCAGCTCCCGCAGATTGGCGAAAAGGCGAAGAGTGGCCATGAGGGAAGCGTAATGAGGCGGTCGTCGGGTTGGCGGGACCGGTCGGAGGAGCGTTCTACGTTCTACGTAATACGTCCGAACCTTTGCCCCACGTCTCTCAGGGGTTCGACGTAGAACGTAAAACGTAAGACGCTCTTTAGAGGTTTCCTCTCGCTGCTTGGTCTCGCTCGATGGCTTCGAACAGCGCCTTGAAGTTTCCTTCGCCGAATCCGGTGGCACCGCGCCTCTCGATGAACTCGAAGAACACCGTAGGGCGGTCCTGGAGCATGCGAGTGAAGATCTGGAGAAGCGTCCCACCCTCGTCGGCATCGGCGAGGATGTTGAGCCTCCGCATCTCGTCCAGGTCTACATCGATATCACCGATCCGATCGGTGACTTCGCCGTAGTACGTGTCAGGGACCTCCATCATCAAGAGCCCGCGGTCGCGCACCCGCCCGACGGTGTTGAAGATGTCATCCGTCAGAAGGGCGACATGCTGCACCCCAGGTGAGCGATAGAAGTCGAGGTACTCCTCGATCTGACTCCGGCGTTTCCCGGTGGCGGGTTCGTTGATAGGGAGTTTGATGAGCCCGGCTCCGTCCCAAACGACTTTCGACATGAGGGCCGAGTACTCGGTTGAAATCTGGTTGTCGTCGAAATGGCGGAGGAGAACGAATCCGAACACGTCTTCGTAGAACTTGACCCAGCGGTCCATGTCACCGATGTCGACATTGGCGACGACGTGGTCGATACGGATCAGGCCGACGGGGCTGGCCACCTGATCGTCGAACGGGCGAAAGTCGGGCGGGGGCCACGACGAACCTACTTGCACCAGGGAGTGGATGGTCTCGCCGTAAGTGCGGATGCCGGCGGAGGCCCAGGAGCGTCCGTCCCTCTCGATGTGCTCAGGTTTGTAGGCAGCTTCGGCTCCTCGAGCCGTTGCGAGGTCGAATGCCTCGACCGAGTCCGGGACCGAAAGCGCTACATCGTGAACCCCGGGGCCGTGTTCTAGGACATGCCGGCTGATCGGGTGATCCGGCGACATCGCACCACTGAGGATGAACCGAACGTCGCCCTGACGGAGCGCCCAGGAAGCCGTCTCCCGCACTCCGGTCTCTGGTCCCCTATACCCCTCGATCGAAAAGCCCATGAGAGTTCGGAAGAACTGTGCGGACTGATAGGCGTTGTCGGTCCAGAACTCGATGTGATGGAAACCCAGAAGGGGAAACGGATCGGAAGGGGTTCCGGCTCGCTGGCCGTCAGAACCGGTCATGTTCAACTCCCTAAAAGGCTGCCGATCAGCCTACCCGGGGAAGTATGCAAGCAGTGCATAGAGCTAGCGAGTGACTTGCCAGCCTCGAGCCCGTAGCTCGTTGGCCAGGTAGTCGTCCGGGATGGCACTCAAGTCGGGACCGCTCGCCCGACCGTTCGCACCCATCAGCTCGACAGCGCGGTCTCGCAGGGTGCGCGCCCAGGCTCGTCCGCTGGCGGACGCTTCGAGAGTCAGGGTGGCGTCTGGGCCAATCGTGTAGAGGCTTGCCTCCGGTCGTGGATTGGCGTTGCTCCCACGTTCCCCGTAGAGAAGAAGGACGGCACCGGCGGGCAGATCCTGGATGCCCCCATCGGCGACAAACTCCCCGACAAACGCCCAACCCGTGCTCTTGTCCTCATCTACCGAGGACACGATCTTGGCCCAGTGGCGCCGACGTTCATCACCGAGTTGCGGGACCCGAACCGGGACGATTACTTCCATTCAGGTGACCTTATTCGATGCCAGACCCATGGTCGATATCTCTGGCCGGTCATAGGCGACCGCCTGAAACGTAATTTGCTCATACACGAACGAGTACCGGAACTGTGTGACCAAATTACGGAGAAAGTGGGGGCGTCAGCGACCGAATTTGGTCTTCGTCAGACCTCGAACCACTGCGTGGTTATAGACAGACCGCCAGCGGTCCGGGTTTGGAGGCGGATCCTTCCAGGCTCCACTCCCGTGAAGTCGAATCGGCCCAGGTCGTCAGTCGTGACCTCGATCGACGCGATTTCTGTGATCAGGGTCACGTCGGCGCCCTGTGGCGGCACGAGTTGTCCGACCAGATGCCTGGTATCCCCAACGAGCATGATCTCGATCTCAACTGTCAGTGACTGAAAAGTGAGCTGGCGCTCGGCCATCGTCTCGGAGCGAACGCCAACCAGTTCATCACGGGCGGAGTCGAAGACGAGTTCGGCTAGCTCGGCGTCGATCGTCAACCAGGCAAAGGCCGACTTTCCAGCCTCTGTCACCGAGATGGGAACAGGGTCGGTGTGCTCGAGGGCACGCCCCAGGATTTCAAGTATCTCGGCCTCGCCAGGACCGGCGCCGGGAGATTGAGTTGGTTGATCGTTCATGATGGATCTCCTGTCGCGGTCCCGAGCTCGTTATGCCGCCCCATGATCCGCAATATCTGTTCGATGCATCGGCCCTTGGTGGGCCCGATGCTGCCCTGTGGTCTTCCCCAAAGTTCGGCCACCGTCGAGTAGTCGAGGGGCGGGTCGGTAGTTAGCAGTCTGAGCAGGTGCTGGTGCTCCGGCTTGAGCTGTCGGAAGGCAGCCATTACCTCGACCTCGAGTTCGTCGTCAAGCAGCCGGTCGTCGAGTTCGCCGAGGGAGGGATCGGCCAGGTCGAACTCAAAGTCGGTTGGAGTCTGCCGTTGTTGGGCCCGGGAAACCCGCAGCGCCTCGTTGCGGGCCGTTGTCGCCAACCACGATGGAAGCCGCTCCGGTTCTCGAATACGGCTCAGATTCTCGACCAGCCGCAGCCACACCGTCTGGACAACATCGGCTGCTGCTGATTCATCAAGGCGATAGCCCCGCACAACCGACCACAAGAGCCGTTGATAGCGCTCAACGATCGTGCCCCAGGCCTGGCCGTCCCCGGCAGCGGCGGCAACAAGGAGCTCCGATATGGGCGAAGGGGCAGACACCGGTCGTGACTCTATTAACGGACCGTGCCGCTGTTGTCGGAGGAGGGTGGTCATGGCAAGTAGAGCGCTCACCGGGAGGTCCGATACAGAGTTCTCATCTCGGCCAGAACCCTGTATCTGAACCGCCAGTGGCCCCTCTCTTCGAGGCAGGCTCAACAGCCGGTATGAAAGGGGCGGGCAGCCCGGGTCGGGAATTGCTAACCGGTTCCCGACCCACCCATGCCACAGTTGGGGATGGGAATCGGAGCCGGACGAAGGGTCGGGGTGGCCTTCTCCGGCTCCCGGTTTACCTACGAGCTGAGGAAGGCCGAGATCAAGGCGGCGGTGGCTTCGGGGTCTTCGAGATGGGGCCGGTGACCCGCCCCAGCGACAATTTCCAGGCTCGACCCCACCAGCGCCCTCTGCAGATCCTGGCCCTGAGTCAGAGGGGTGACTGTGTCGTCGTCGCCCCAGATGATCAGGGTTGGAACCGTGATAGTGCCCAGAGAGTCAGGCAGCGTCGAAGCGGGCGGAGTAGCAAACATCGCTGTCAGAGCATCGGTGGTGCCCGGCACCATGGCTGCAGCTTGTCGGGCTGCCCGGGTCTCTGCGTCCGGGCAATACCCGCCGTTCCCGCAGCCAGCCGAATAGCTGGCATCGGCACGGGCGCCGGCACCCATGAATGTGAAGGTCATAGCGTCACCAACACTCGGCAGCCGGTAAAGCATCGACTGCCAGGTGGGCTCAGGTCCCAGAATCTCAGGAGCTATCAAGACCAGACGATCGACGACACCCGGCTCCAGCGACGCCATCTGAGCGGCGATGGAACCTCCCAATCCGGCACCCACGACCGACAGGTTTGAGATTCCTAGTTCCTCCAACAAGCCCAGCATCGTCTCGGCCTGGCCAACCACGGTATGGAGCCGACCGCGAAAGCTGGGGCGAGCACTGAACCCAAAGTCGACCAGGTCCGGCATCAAGAGGCGATGGTCGGCCAACAACTCGGCCGTTTTGGTCCACTGGTAGCCGCCGGCCATGTCGAAGTCGTGGATGAAAAGGACAGGTTCACCGGACCCCTCGGACCGCAGGTGAATTTCTGTAAGGCCCGGAATGATGACGATTGTCCCCGGGGCGACGACGTCTCGATCCAACGTCTCGGTGCTATCGATTGATCCATTGACCAGGACTGCCCACCCGATCCCGCCTACAACCGCCAGGAAGATGACAATGAAGATGAAGCGGCCAAGTAACGCTAAAGGGCCTGAAGCTTGGCGTTCTGGGGCACGAGCCAACGACATGAGGTCTTCTTCTCCTTCAATTCACAAGAAATGACTAGTACTGATTCGGACCGTACAGACCCAAGTTGAGCCAAAACCCGTGTGTGGGGGGTTGAGACGGAAGGCGGAAGACGGAAGACGCCGAATTACCGACTTGTAGTTCGGCCCTTCGATTCCGCCTTCCGACTTCCGACTTCTTCTCACGCCGATACCCTCGCGCCATGGCCCGGGTTAGCCCAAAGTGACCGATGCGATCTTGATTGGGGCGGGTCAGCGTGGACATTTTGTCTACGGACGATGGGCCCTCGACCATCCCGAGCGGCTCCGGATAGTGGCGGTCGCCGACCCCCGACCTGATCGGATCGAACGTTTCGGCGATGCCCACGGCATCCCGGCCAGCCATCGCTTTGGCAACCCCGACACCTTGCTCGCAATCCCTCGCATCGCTCCGGCCGCGATCATTGCCTCGCCTGATCGGACCCACCATCGCCATGTCCTCGCCGCGCTGAGGGCGGGGTATCACGTTCTTGCCGAAAAACCGATGGCAGCGACCCTGGCTCACTGTGTTGAACTCGTCGATGCATCGCTTCGATCCCAGGCCAGCCTCCACATCGGCCACGTTCTTCGTTTCACACCGTTCTTCCAAACTCTTCGAGAAGTGATTCAAAGCGGACGCCTCGGTGACATCGTGACGGTCGAGCACCGTGAGAACGTGCGCTCCTGGCACATGGCCCACTCTTATGTCAGGGGGAATTGGGGGCGGGGAGACATCGCCACCCCGATGATCGTGGCCAAGTGCTGCCACGACTTCGACATTCTGCACTGGAACCTGGGCTCGCCCGTGGCTCGTCTCTCTTCCGTGGGATCCTTGTTCGAGTTCCATCCCGAGCGGGCGCCTGCGGGTGCCACTGCGAGGTGTACGGATCCGTGTCCGGTGACCGACTGCCCTTACGACGCCCGTCGGATCTACCTCGACCCCGCCATGAAAGGGTGGCCAATCCAAGTCATCACCGATGACATGTCACAAGAGGGCCGCCTCGAGGCCCTCGGACAGGGTCCCTATGGCAGGTGCGCCTATCGGGCGGAGTCCAATGTCGTCGATCACCAGATCGTCACGATGGAACTCGAATCGGGGACCTCGGTCGCGCTGATCATGCACGGTCATTCCCACGAGGAAAGCCGGACGATGCGCTACGACGGCACCCGGGCCACGCTGAGAGGGTTCTTCGGTCGGCAACAATCGATAACCGTGATGGACCACGTCACCGGAAAGCCCGACGAGATCCCTATCCGAACCGGGGTCGGAGGCCACGGTGGGGGTGACGGCGGAATCATGGAGGCATTTCTCGCAACGGTCGACCAAGGAGCGCCCCCCGCCACGCCAGCTGCTGAGTCCCTCGAGAGCCACTTCCTGGCGTTTCTTGCTGAAGAAGCGCGGACGTCCGGCACGGTGATCGACGTCACCGCCCGAAGGTGAGACCCCGCCTGCTGATCGGTCTCGTGGTGGCAATGCTCGCAGTCGCGATGCCAGCACTCGCAACACCATCAGGCGTCTTCACCGACGACGACGGACTCGACTCCGAACAGCACCTCGAGCACCTTTTCGCAATCGGGGTTGTCCAGGGCTGTGGAGGAACCCATTCCTGCCCCCAACAGGCCCTTTCGCGAGCAGAAGCCGCGGCGATGGTCTTCCGAATGGTCGAGAGCCTGACCGCAGACCCGCTCGACGCCGAGCCAACCGCCGACACCTTCACCGACGACGACACGCTCTGGGATGGCGTCGCCGAGCCTTACATCGAAGGGCTGGCTGCGGCGGGAGTCGTCAACGGCTGCAACCCGTCGGGCAGCCTTTTCTGCCCGCTTCGGCAGCTGACCCGCGGGGAGGCAATAGCGATTCTGTTCAGGGCCTTCGATCTTCCTGTGCCCGCCGGCGATGCGATCCCATTCATCGACGTTGGGGACGTCTACTACGAGGATGCGGTCCGCGCCGCTGCGGCTGCCGGGCTTCTTGACGTTTCGACCCAGATGTTCCGGGGCGAGCTTTCGATCACTCGGGGTGAATTCGCTATCTGGCTGACGGACGCGGCTGGTCTCGACGTTTGCCGGGACAATCCGTTCACGGAGGGCCGCCGCTCGGCCCTGGCCACAGAGTTTCCCGCACAGCGCTTCACCGCGTACGCATGGGATGCCCAAACCGGCTGCACCTACTCGCTCAACGCCGAGAACCGCCAGCCGACCGCTTCGGTCTTCAAAGTGATGGTGATGGCCGGAACTTTGCTGGAAGCCCAGTTGACCGGCAGGGCCGTGAGCCCACAGGAGCTTGGCTGGCTGCGACCGATGATCTCGGTCTCGGCCAACGAACCCGTTCGTTCGTTGTGGACCCACTTTGGCGGGGCTCCCTGGTTCAACGTTCAGGCAGACACCTTCGGCCTCGACGAGACCACCATCATCGGAGACTACGAAGCGGTCTGGGGGCGCACTTCGACGTCGGCGCGTGACCAGGTAGACCTTCTGCGCCAGATTCTCTTCCGTGATTTCGGTCCGTTCGACCAAACCAGCCAGAACCTTGCTTGGGAGCTAATGACTGACATTGATCCCGCCCAGCGATGGGGGGTCGGTACCTATGCCCCGGCCGGTTCGATAGTCGCTCAGAAGAACGGCTTCGCCGGGGTCACCGCCAACTCGGTGGGTGCCGTTGTTCTCCCGTCCGGGCGGAGCTATGCGGTGGCAGTGCTCAGCACCGGATGGAGCTTCTGGCCCAACGGAGTTCCGGCCGTGGACACCATTGCCGGATGGGTCCACGGTGCCCTCGGTGTCGAGCCTGGAGGCCGGTACCAGAATCAATAGCCACATGTCGCCTCATGACCCGCCCAGCCGCCTTGCCCGCAAGCTCGGCACCACCGAGGCGACCCTCATAGGGCTCGGTTCGATGATTGGGGCGGGCGTCTTCGTTGTCTTCGGTCTGGCCGCCAGGGCAGCCGGCGGATGGCTTTTGATCGGGTTGCTCCTCGCAGCATTGGTAGCTACCTGCAATGCCTTCAGCTCTGCCCAGTTGGCAGCCCTCCATCCTTCTTCGGGCGGTGTATATGTATACGGCAGGGAGCGTCTGGGGGCCATCTGGGGTTTCCTGGCCGGATGGGGTTTCGTGTTTGGCAAGACCGCCAGCTGCGCCGCCATGGCCCTTGCAATCGGGTCGTATATCGCTCCCAACTTCGCCAAGGCGATCGCTCTTGGGAGCGTGCTGTTCCTAAGCGCGATCAACTACCTCGGAGTTCAGCGGACCGCCCGGACGATTTCGATGCTGGTTCCATCGGTTGTGGGCGTATTACTGCTCGTTGTGGTCAGCGGACTAGGAAGCGACGCTTTTGACCCGGACAGCTTGTGGGGCTCGTCTCCGAACGGGGCAGCCGGCGTCTTGCAGGCGGGTGCTTTGATCTTCTTTGCCTTCGCCGGCTATGCCCGTATAGGGACTCTGGGCGAGGAGGTGCGAGAGCCACGACGGACCATTCCGCGGGCGATGATCCTGGCGGTTTCTATCACGCTTCTCCTCTACACCCTGGTAGCAGTTGCCGCGCTCGGTACCCTCGGCGCCGAGCGCCTGTCGAATTCGGTGTCCCCGTTGGCCGAAGTCACCCAGGTCGCGGGTCGGGGTTGGGCCGGTGTAGCCGTTCGTTTCACGGCGGTCGTGGCTGCCAGCGGCGCCCTCCTTACGCTTCTTGCGGGGATCAGCCGAACCGTGTTCGCAATGGCTCAGAACCGCGACCTCCCGCCGTGGCTGGGAGCCGTTCACGAGCAGCGGAAGACCCCTTACCGGGCCGAGATGGTCGTAGGGCTCTCAGTGATGGTGGTGCTGCTGCTGACGGATCTGTTGGGCGCCGTCGGGTTTAGCTCGTTCCTGGTGCTCTGGTACTACGCCATCGCCAATCTCGCCGCGTTGCGTCTCAACGCAACCGAGCGCCGGTGGCCCCGGTTCATTTCCGTCTTGGGACTCGTGGGATGCCTGACTCTGGGTTTATCTCTGTCGCCCACCACCGTCGGGGTGGGAGTCGGGTTGCTGGTGATCGGCTGGCTAGTGCGCCGTCTTCGGCGCCAGGGGTCGTGAGAGTTCCGTACCGACATAGTCGCCCGGCGCGTCACCCCGCTTGGCCAGCCACATGAAGGGAATTGAAAGGGCGTAGATCCCTGCGCTCACGACGTAGGAAGCGGGATAACCCTGAACGTCCGCCACCCGGCCGAGCACCGGTTGGGTCACCACTCCCCCCGCCGAGCCGAGTAGCGAGTCGAACGAGAGGACGGTGGCCCGTTGCTCCGAAGGAATGCAGCCATTGATGTACGCCTGTCTCACCGGGGTGCTCAGGGCAAACAACATGGCCCACAAGACAAAGAAGCCCAGCGCAAGATAGAAGTTGGGAACGAGCCCGACCAGAGCAATGAACACCACGCTCAGGACAGCAGCGACCAGCAGCAATTGCGTCCGGCGCTGAAAGAACTTGCGAACCCAAGGCACTACCAGTCCGCCGATGATCTGAGCCCCGGCCAGGACCGCCGCCGCCAAACCAGCGATCCCGAAGGCACCGGCATCCCCATACAGGTCGAGGAGGTAGGGCTGCATCGCATAGAAGGCATAGAAGCCCACTCCAGTGATGAACGGCGCCGACAGCATCAACCATCGGACCGGTGGATTCCGCCACCCGGCGTCAATCGCTCCCTTGAAGATTTCCTTGACCTCGGCCCGCAGGTCGTTGCTGCGCGCGGGCGTGAACCCGATGTCTCGCATCGTCAGCATTGCTACCAGCAGGGTTACACCGAGGATGGCGGCCCTCACGATGTAGGGGACCGCGAGGTTGGTGACCTGGGCGAGGTATCCACCGGCGACGGTCCCGACCAGCATCGCCCCGCCGGCGACGACCTGTGCTCGTGCAAATACTCCCTCAAGCGGCCCGGTGAACCCTGTTGCATTCAATGCGTCGACCAGCCACGCCTCGGTCGCACCGGAGAAGAAAGTGAACCCGAGCCCGAGAAGCACCGAGGCGATGGCCCAACCCCAGATCGGGGCCCGCGTATTCCACATAACCAGATATAGAAGGGTGGAGAATAGAAGGGTGCCGGCCCCGAGTAGATAGGAAGTGCGCCGGCCGCGAGTGTCGGCGATCACGCCTGTTGGGACCTCGAAAAGGAACGTCCCCAGGGTGTAGAACGCATTGACGCCGAATGCCTGAGTGTTGTTCAATCCAGCGTCGAGCAGAAACAGGGTGTTGATTCCCCATATGAAGGAGGAGGCAAGGGTCGACAACAGGGTCAACACGATGTAGGTACGACGTACCCGAAGAGCCTCAGGGGTCACAACGACCGCAACCTTAGGGCGATTCGGCCTCAGGGCGATTGAGCGGTTTCGGCCTTCGCCAGCCGGGGTACCGGCCATCCAAAAACGAAAGGAGCGCAGAATGAAGTGCACGCACGAACATTGCACCTGTTTCGTGACCGAGGCAGGCGGCTACTGCAGCGACACCTGCCGAAGAGCCGTCGACGATGCCGAGATCGGGACTCCCGGTGAGAACGAAGAAGGGGGAATGGTCATGGATTGCGGTTGCGGGCACCCCGAGTGCGAAGGCAGCCCGGCCTTCTAGCAAACGCCCAGTGACGTTGAAATCAGATGAATTTCATCAGGTTGACGTGGATCAAATGAAGATGATTTGGGCCCCGGCGGAGATCTCGATGAAGTCGGCGGCGCTGATGATCGCCTCCACCCGGTCGTAGAGGTCTTCCTTCCCGATGTGCATCATGTCGGCCGACATCCGGCACGCCCAAAGATGTCCACCGGAGTCTGTGATCATCTCGAGGAACTCGGGAACCCCAGGCACGTCGATGCCCTCCATCTGCTTCTTCATCATGTGCGTGGCGAATGCGGTCATTCCCGGCAGCCCCATCAGTGACGGGGGCATGTGGGTGGCCGGATTGCCTACCGGTGTGAACTGGAGGTGGGCCATGGTCGACTTGTTGATCATGTCGAATCCCCAGAACGTGAAGAAGAGGTGGGTTTCGATGCCTTCTCCCAAGGCGGCGTTGGCCAATACCAATCCGGGGTAGGCCATGTCGAGCGAGCCTTTGGAGCAGATGATGCAGAGCTTGCGGCCGCCGGCCGAGTCGTCGTCGAAGTCGGGGACCGGGGCTTGTTCGAGTGTTGTCGTCATCTGTAACTCCTTACACGCAACCGACCGGCTTGGGGAGCCCGGCCACATATGCGAGTTTCTTGGCGGGCTTCTTGGGAAATAGAAGGAACATCTCCTTGGTGGTCACTCCACCCGCGGTCGCCATGCGCCGCAGCGTCGGGGTCTCCCCCGTCGTCATGAAGTCGGCTCGCGCGAACCGGATCGCCGCCCGGTGAGCATCGGTCATCTCAATGCCGATGTTCTTGGAGAGCACCTCGGCCAGGGCTTCGTCCCACTGCTGTGGATCGGACATGAAGCCTTCGGCGTCGACGTCGATCTGGCGGCCCTCAATAGTTGCGACTGTCATCACACTTTCTCCTCTGTCTTGGAAACGGTCAGATCCGGGTCTTCTGGCGTGGCGTCCTTGCCGCTCATCGACATCTCGATCGGCACCGGAAGACGCCAGCCCGGCAACAACATGTGCCAGTAGATGGGTTTGAAGGCGAGCTTCCCGAGGTGGTTCATCCTTGTCTCCTTCAGAAGTCGGAGGGGACCGAACACCGGAAGCGGGTAGCTCCCGGGAAGCGGTTCAGTTGTGTAGTTGAAGTCGATCAGCAGCGCCTTGCCGTTGCCGGTTTCGACAAAGCAGTTGGTGTGGCCGTCGAAACGACGCCCCATGGGACGCCCGGCGATGTGTTCGAGGAAGTTCTCGACAAACACGTCGACCGCGAAGTGAGCCACAGAACCGGCCTTGGAGGTAGGAAGGGCCGCAGCGTCACCTATGGCGAACACGTTGAGGAGGCCGTTGGCCAGGAAAGTCCCCGGATCGACCTTGACATGATTGAGTTCGTCGCCCAGGTTCGATCGCGCCACGAAGTCGGCACCCATGTTGAGAGGCACCGTCACGAGCAAGTCGAAGGGAACAGTGCGCTCGTCAAATGAGACCAACGCCCCTTCGTCGACCCGTTCGACGTAGAAGTCGGGTTCCAGGTCGATCCCGCGACGTTCGAGCAGGTCTCCCAGTCGGTGGGAGGCGATCGGCTTGGTGAACGCACCGGATAGTGGTGTGACGTAGGTGATCTCGACGCGGTCCCGCATCCCTCGCTGCCGGAAGTGGTCATCGGCCAGGAACGCGAACTCGAGCGGGGCGACCGGACACTTGATCGGCAACTCGACAATGTGGACCACAAGGCGCCCTCCCTCCCACTGGGAGAGGGCTCGGCGCAATGCCACGGCACCCTCGAGGGTGTAGAACTCGTGAACCGTCTTCCCCATCTGGGGACCGTCGAGGCCAGGGGTCATATCGGGTCTCGGCGTTGTGCCGGTGGCGATCACCAACTGGTCGTACCCGATGGGATCATGACCAGCCAGCAGAACCTGGCCGGCGGCCGTATCGATGCGCTCCACCACGGCCCGAATCAGTGATACGCCGGCCGGGAGCAGCGGTTGGTTGGGCTTGACGAGATCGGCCGACTCGTACCGGCCAAAGGGAAGAAATAGGAGCCCGGGCTGGTAGAGATGGACCAAAGACGGCTCGACGACCACGATCTCCCACTCGCTCTTGGGGAGAACCCGATCGAGCTTGTTGACCACCATCGTCCCGGCGGTGCCGGCTCCGAGAACCACTAATCGCTTCATGACCTTAAAGCTATGGCTTCGGGATGCTGACAACTAGGGCCGAACGGCAGTATGGCGGGCCCTTTTACCGAACGACGGCTGGCTCCGTGGCTTCTTCCCACTGACCACTACGCACGTACTCATCGATGGCGCCGGCGGCCCGTCGGCCCGCTCCCATGGCCAGGATTACCGTCGCCCCACCGGTGACGATGTCGCCCCCGGCGAATACACCCCTCATGGAGGTTCGACCGGTCTCGGTCGCTGCCTGGACCGTGCCGCGAACGCCATGGAGCAGGTCCGGTGAGCTCTTGCGGAGGAGCGCGCTGGGAGCATTGCCCACCGCAACGATGACCACGTCGACCGCCACCTCAACCTCGCTCCCGGAGACCGGCACCGGGCGAGGCCGCCCGTCTCCGTCTGCATCAACGAGTTCCATTCGTACGACTCTCATTTTCTGCAACCGGCCATCAGCCTCTCCGATGAACCCGACCGGTGCCGTGAGGAAGTCAAACCGCACGCCTTCCTCCTTGGCGTGTCGGATCTCCTCTTCACGTGCAGGCATCTCGGCTTCAGTTCGCCGATAAACGATGGCTGCATCCGTTGCTCCGAGCCGCAGCGCCGTACGAACCGCATCGATGGCCGTGTTCCCGCCGCCGATGACAGCCACCCGCTTTCCTTTGACATCGTGGACCGGGGTGGCAGCCCCGGATTGATAGGCGCGCATGAGGTTCACACGGGTGAGGAACTCGTTGGCGGAGTAAACCCCAACCAGGTGCTCTCCGGGAACATTGAGGAACTGGGGAAGACCGGCGCCGACGCCGACGAAAACCGCGTCGTATGACCCGAGGAGGTCATCGAGGGTTTCCGCTAGACCGATCGGGGCGTTCGTCACGAACTCAACCCCCAGGTCGCGCAGTCGCTCGATCTCCGCGGCGACGACTGCCTTCGGCAGCCGGTACTCGGGAATGCCATAGACGAGCACTCCGCCCAATTCGTGCAGAGCTTCAAAGACCGTCACCCTGTGGCCCATGCGAACGAGATCGAAGGCGCAGGAGAGGCCGGCGGGGCCACTCCCCACCACGGCGATCCTCTTGCCAGTGGCCTCAGGTTTCGAGGCTTCCTGGTCGACTCGATGGGTTCGACTGAAGTCGGCAACGAATCGTTCGAGATGGCCAATTGCGATCGGGCGGTCTTTGCGGGCGAGCACGCAGGCGCCCTCGCACTGGTTTTCCTGCGGGCAGACCCTTCCGCAGACCGCGGGCAGTGAGTTGTCGACTGTGATGGTGGCCGCGGCTGCGCCGAAGTCACCGGCTGCGACGTGCCGAACGAACTCGTCGATGCGCACCCCCACCGGACACCCCTCAACGCATTTCGGTCGTGGGCACAACAGGCACCTCTGGGCCTCGAGGACTGCCATCTGGCTTGTGAAGCCGAGGTTCACCTCGTCGAATCCCCGGGCCCTTTCGATGGGGTTCCGTTCGGGCATGGCGGTGCGAGGCAAGCTCATGCGGTCTTTTCGGGTGACGGCGCTCATGCGCTGACGCTCATGCAACCTTGTGCCTGAGCTAGCTCGAACCCTTGATAGGCCCGGTTTCGAGAGGTCAGAACATCGAAGTCGACGATGTGGGCATCGAACTCGGGTCCATCGATGCAGACGAACTTGGTGGCACTACCAACGAGGACCCGGCAACCACCACACATGCCGGTCCCATCGATCATGATCGGATTGAGGCTGACGGTCGTCTTGATGGCGCGTGAACGAGTGACCTCGGCCACGGCTCGCATCATCGGGATGGGGCCCATGGCAAAGACGTGGTCGATTGTCTCCCCGCTGCGGAGAAGTTCCGAGAGTACGTCCGTCACCTGCCCGGGTTGGCCGTAGGACCCATCGTCGGTCGCGGGAAGTACGCGTTCACAGACCTTGGATAGTTCCGGTTCCAATATCACGAATTCCTGGGACCGTCCTCCGATGATCGCCGTGACTCGATTGCCCGCTTCATGGAGCGCCCGGGCGACGGGATAGGCAATGGCAGTGCCCACCCCTCCTCCAATCACAACGACGTTTCCAAGTGCCTCGATGCGGGAAGGTGTCCCGAGTGGCCCGGCAACGTCAAGCAGACTGTCTCCCACCACAAGTCGATTGATCGCCATGGTGGTGGCTCCGATGCCCTGCACGATGAGGCAGATCGTCCCAGCGTCCTTATCCCCGTCAACGATGGTGAGCGGTATTCGCTCGCCGTCGCCATCGACTCGCACAATCACGAATTGGCCGGGCCGCCAATGTTGAGCTACCCGGGGCGCCTCCACCCAGAAACGCTTGACCGAGGGTGAGAGCAAGTCGGCGTCGCGTATGAGGAACACCATGACAGTCTGCGGCAAAGTACCCAGGGCGGGTAGGGTCGGACGGCACCTTGCGAAGGGACGAACGTCATCTCACGAACAGAGGCGCGCCCGGGCCGAAGGGGTCGTTCGGCTGGTCCTGTGGGGACGATCGGCCCTGCATGCACGCCTCACTGCTTGGATAACTTCCCAACAATGACCGCCATCGAACGCGCCCGATGAGCACCGCCCGCTCCGAGCTCCCGACCGCGGCGACAGCGACCCGGCTGGATGACGTCGAGAAAAGCCTGGGAGCCGATCGGAGCAATGGGCTCGACTCCGACGATGCCCTCCGGAGGTTGGAGAGCGGGCGCAACGAGCTTCCAACTCCCCCCAGCCGGCCATGGTGGAAACGAGTGCTGCATCAACTGCGGGAACCGATGTCGATGCTCCTCATGGCTGCGGCCCTGATTAGCGCCGGCCCGCTGGGGGAACCCGTAGATGCATTGGCGATCGCGGTGATCGTCATCCTCAACGTGGCCGTGGCAGTGGTTCAAGAGGAGAAAGCAGCAACAGCGTTGGAGGCTCTGCGATCGGCCGCGGCGCCAACCGCCTCCGTCGTACGCGACGGTCGATCGATCGTCATCCCCGCCCCGGAGGTTGTACCCGGGGATCTCGTCCTCTTGGCCGCCGGCGATCTGGTCGCCGCCGACCTATGGCTGGTCGACATATGGTCCCTCGAGGCCAACGAGTCGCTTCTCACCGGAGAGTCGCTGCCGGTCACGAAGCGATACCTGCCCGAAGCAGACATGACATTGCCGCTAGCCGACCGTACCTGGATGGTCTATGCCGGGACCCAGGTCACCGCCGGATCCGGACGGGGCATCGTGCTTGCCACTGGCCCATCAACTGAAGTCGGCAAAGTGGCCGGTCACCTCAGCACGAAGCCGACAGTCACGCCCCTCCAAAAGCAACTGGGCAAGCTGTCTGCCCGCCTCGGACAGGCCGCGGTCGCCATCGCAGTTGCGGTGTTCTTCCTGATCATCTTCCGTTTTGGGGCCGGCCCGGGTGCCGTTGAAGAGGCGTTCCTGGCTGCAGTGGCGCTGGCGGTGGCCGCAGTCCCGGAAGGGCTCCCGGCGGTCGTCACCTTGAGCCTGGCTCTGGGCGTCAAGCGCATGGCCCGTGTCGGGGCGATCGTCCGAAATCTCCCTGCCGTGGAAACCCTGGGCTCGACAACGGTCCTGCTCACCGACAAAACCGGAACCTTGACCCAGAATCGGATGAGGTTCGAATCCGTGATCCCGTTCGGCCGTACCCCGGTGGCACCCGATCAGATGTCGGGGCCCATCGGGGAGGCTGTGTTCCGGGTTGTAGCGCTTTGCAGCGACGCCGCCGTCGATCCCCCCTTGGGGGATCCGATCGAAATCGCTCTTCTTGGGGCGTTTCCGCCGACCGAGGTTCATCACATTCGCGCCAATCACCCGCGGATCGGGAGCCGACCATTCGATTCGACGCGCAAGTTGATGAGCACCCTTCACGAGTTCCCGCCGGGCTTTCAGTTGCTTACCAAGGGAGCGCCCGAGCAGGTCTTGGCCCGGTCCAACCAGATATTGACGGAGGACGGAAACCTGTCGCAGTTGACCGACAAGGGGCGTGCAGCCGTGCTGGCCGAGGTCGAGAGCCTCGCTGCAGCGGGTGGCCGGATCCTGGCCCTGGCATTCCGACCATTGGAACAGGATCCCGGAGAACTCGAGGACTTCGAGAAGGACCTTGTCCTCGTCGGCCTGACGGTGCTGCTCGATCCTCTTCGCCCTGAGGCAGCCGAAACCGTGAAGAAGGTCATGGAAGCCGGCGTGCATCTGGTGATGGTCACCGGAGACCATGCCGGAACGGCCTCCTCGGTAGCACGGGCCGCCGGCCTCAGTCATCAGGACAGCGAAGTGGTGACCGGGAGCGAGCTTCGAGCCAACGGGCTGCCTTCCGATCTGGCTTCGTTTCGCGTCTTCGCCCGGGTGGATCCGGAACAGAAGCTGGAACTCGTTGAGGCTTTTCAAGCGGCGGGTCATGTTGTCGCAGTGACCGGGGACGGCGTCAACGACGCCCCGGCTCTCCGCAAGGCCGACATCGGGGTGGCAATGGGCCTGGGCGGTAGCCAGGTCGCCCGGGAGGCAGCGGATCTCGTCATCACCGACGATGACCTCAACCTGGTGACCAGGGCCGTTAGGGAAGGCCGGGCCATTTTCGAGAACATTCGCAAAGTGGTCGACTACCTGGTCGCCGGGAACATCTCTGAGGTCACCGTCGTCCTGGTAGGTCTGGCTGCTTTCCCCGGCCTGGGGATACCGCTGTTCCCGCTACAACTGCTTTGGATCAACCTGCTCACCGATGGGCTCCCGGCCCTGGCCCTCGGCTTCGATCACCCACGCCGGGAGCTGGCATTTCGACCGGCCGGGCTCAAGACCTCCCAACTCTTGGCGGGCCGGAGATTGTCGATGCTGGCCGCTCGGGGAGTGCTCCTGGCGTGTGGCGCGATCGGGGCCCTCGCAATCGCCCGATCGTCCGGTGGCAGCTGGGAAGAGGCGAGGACCGTCATGTTCATGGCCCTGGTGGTCTCCCACCTTCTCTATGCGTTTGTGGTTCGGATGCCCCTGGACGGCAATTTCTTCAACCCGCGCCTCATCGTTGCGATCGGTGCGGGGCTTCTCTTTCAAGCCGGCACCGTCCTGGAACCGTTTAGGGATCTCATCAACGTCGTGCCTATCGCCGGCGGTCAATGGTTGCTGGCAATGGGAGCCGGTGTCATCCCCGTGGTGGTGCTTTGGGCAGTGGAAACTCTCCGGTCTCGGCGGTCATGAAGTACAAGTTCGTCAGCATGTTCGGCGGCCGCGGCCGCCGGTGATTGAAAGGAGTCATGATGGAAATCGTCGTTGGCGTGGATGGTTCGCCCGTGGCGGTGCCGGTGCTGCAAGCGGCGGTGGCCGAGGCCAGGCTCCGGCGAGCCAAGCTTCACGTTGTCCATGTCGTTTACGTTCCGGCCACCTGGGTCGACGGAATGACGTTTATGCCCGGCAACATCATCGACAGTGCCTACGAGGCAGCGGAGGCGGTCAAGAAGTCGGTCTGGGAGCGGGTGGCCGCAGCCCTCGAGGGAACCGACGTCGAGTGGGTCCAGGTCGACCGAAGCGGCTACCCACCCGATGAGGTGGTCGACTATGCCACGAGCGTCGAAGCAGACCTGATCGTTGTCGGAAGTCGCGGCTTCGGTGACCTTAAGTCACTGTTGTTGGGATCGACCAGTCACCGGGTTTCCCATCTGTCCCCCTGTGATGTGCTCATCGTCAAGACCAAAGCGAGTTGACGTCATAAACAAGAGCTGATTCGGTCTATTGGCGGGACCTTCTCCCCTGTCGGGGTGGGGCGCTGTTTGCGATGGTGGGTGCAGTTTCGCAACGAGGTAACCACCGATGGTTGAAGCACCAGCCGGCTCGGGTCCGACACGCTCTGGCCAACCCGATTCTGGCGCGGGAGATCGACACCTGGACAGCAGAACTCCGCGCCAAAACGGGCGGGATCGAGGCCTGCGCCCGGGGCGATCATTGGATTCGGCGGTGGCCCTTGTCCAGGGCGCGGCGCTCCGACCTCGGTCGAGGTGTGGAGTGTCGATGGGGCCAGCCACACCTCCGGCCTGGCAACGGCCCCGACCGAGTGGGAACCCGCGTGATCGGCTTCTTGGATCAGGCGATTGGCAACTGATGTTCGAGAAAGGAACAGAACCATGAAGGTCCTAGTGAGCGCAGCTTCGAAGCACGGAGCCACAGCCGGAATCGCCGACGCTATCGGCTCAACCCTCATGACCCGGGGGTTCGAGGTGATGGTCAAGGAGCCCGGCCATGTGGAAGAGGTCCACACCTTCGATGCAATCGTCGTCGGGAGCGCCGTCTACGCCGGACATTGGATGAAGACGGCGACCGAACTCATCGAGCGATTCGCCGAGAGGTTCCCCGGCAAGCCTGTTTGGCTCTTCTCCAGTGGCCCCCTTGGCGACCCGCCCAAGCCCACAGAAGACCCGGTGGATGTCGCCGAGGTCATGAAGCTGACCGGAGCCCGCGGGCATCGTGTGTTTGCCGGAAAACTCGACAAGGCGATGCTGAGTTTTCCCGAACGCGCCATCGTCGGGGCTCTGCGGGCTCCCTACGGTGACTTCCGCGACTGGGATGAGATTCGGAGCTGGGCCGAAGAGATCGCCGATTCCCTTGTGGACGCGGCGGCACCCCGGTCGTAGCCAGCCCGAAACGGAACCCCCCCGTTTTGGCACGACAACTTGGGGCTATGGCACGGTTCTGTCGCGCCAGAACGGGGAAATTCCTCGTCGCACAGGGCCATTCGGCCCTGCCCACTCTGAACAGTCCCCCCTCATACTGAATTGATACCCCCCAACCAGAGGAGAGACTGATGAAGGCGATCGTTTACCACGGCCCCGGGAACAAGGCGTGGGAAGAGGTGGCCAAGCCCACCATCAAGGACGACACGGATGCGATCGTCCGGGTGGATGCGACCACGATCTGCGGTACCGACCTCCACATTCTCAAGGGCGACGTGCCGGCTGTCACCGATGGCCGGATCCTCGGACACGAGGCCGTCGGCACCGTTGAGACGGTTGGGGCCGGCGTCAAGACCGTCAAGCCGGGTGACAGAGTCCTGGTTTCGTGCATCACGTCTTGCGGTTCGTGCCGCTACTGCCGCGAGGCCAGCTATGGACAATGCATCGGCGGGGGCGGCTGGATCCTGGGCCACAAGATCGATGGCACCCAGGCTGAATTCGTTCGGGTTCCATTCGCCGACACTTCCACTTACAAGGTCCCGTCGACCGTAAGCAGCGAAGACGTCTTGATGCTGGCCGACATCCTGCCGACCGGATATGAGGTCGGAGTTCTCAACGGGCGGGTCAAGCCCGGTGACGTCGTGGCCGTGGTCGGGGCAGGCCCGATCGGTCTCGCCGCAATTCTCGGCGCCCGCCTCTACAGCCCCGCTCACATCGTCGCTATCGACCTGGCCGATTCTCGCCTCGATGCAGCCAAACGCTTCGGTGCCGACATTGCCATCAACAACTCGACCGAAGACCCGATGGTTCGCATTCTGGAGTTGACCGAGGGCCTTGGCGCGGATGTCGCAATCGAAGCGGTCGGGGTGCCCGACACCTTTGAGCTGGCAGCCCGTGTCATCCGTCCCGGTGGGTATGTCGCCAACGTGGGCGTCCACGGCAAGCCGGTGACGCTGCACCTCGAAGACCTG
Source organism: Acidimicrobiia bacterium (assembly GCA_035525055.1). GTDB lineage: Bacteria > Actinomycetota > Acidimicrobiia > Spongiisociales > ZC4RG35 > DATEEG01. The sequence goes on from DATLEZ010000170.1 coordinate 20,017, forward strand.
TGGATCCGCAATGTCACGATCACGACGGGTCTGGTCGACACCTATTCGACCCCGACACTGCTTCGGCTGATCGAGAACCACCAGATCAACGCCAGCCTGTTCGCAACCCACCACTTCGAACTGGACGACTTCATGAAGGCGTACGACGTCTTCGCCCGGGCGGCCGACACCGGGGCGCTGAAGGTGGTCGTCACCCGAAAGGAATAACACCCACCCGACCCACGGCCCGGATGCTCTCTGCACAGTCGCATGCGACTGCGCAGAGACGCGTCAGGGGATGTGCGGTCATCGGGGGGCATCGGGTCGTTCGTCCCAAGGAACAGGGGCGAACGCCCCTAGATTCGCCCGGTTCGGGACAAGCAAGCTGTGGCTACCCGATCAAGGATTTGGAATGCCTGGTTCACTAGCCGCCCCCACCCCCTATCCCCATGTGATCGTGGCGACTGACGGTTCCGCCCTGGCCGGCACAGCCCTGATCGGAGGGTCCCTCCTCGCGGCCCGGACATCCGCCGAGCTGCATGTTTTCCACGCCTCGTCGGATCCTCGCAGTGAGCGATTGGCAGTATCCCAGGCTGCTGAACTGCTACGGGGCCGCCCATACAAAATGGAGGTCAAAGACTTGGTCACCGGGCTTGGATCCCCCTCGACCATGATTGCCGAATACACAAACCAACTGGGCGATGAGTCAATCGTCGCAATCGGCACCCATGGGAGGGGCGGGATCGGCGTTTCGGTTCTGGGTTCGACCGCCGTTGAGCTGCTAGCTCGCCGCAATCAAACGACTCTGGCCTACGGGCCGGGAGCGCGACCTCCTCTCGACATCGAGCGGGTCGTCGTCTGCGTCGACGGTTCTCAATTCTCGGAGGCGAGTGTGCCGGAGGGCGCGCGGTGGGCCGCCGCCCTCGACGTTCCAATCTGGGTGATTCAGGTCGTCCCTGCATACGTCTCTTCCTACGTGAGAACGTTCGAGAGCTCCTACGTGCGCAACGTCGCCAGGACCCTAGAGGGCCTTCCGAAAGGAGTTCAGTGGGACGTGCTCCACTCGACTTCCCCGGCGCGGTCGATTCTCGACCTCTACGGAAACGACGGCGCAACGATGCTGATCATGGCAACGCACGGCTTGATAGGGCTGCGGCGGGTTCTCGTCGGCAGTATCTCGTCAGACGTGGTCAAGGACGCCTGGGGGCCGGTCGTGATGGTCCGGCCAGCCGACTGAGGATCCTGTGCCCGAATATCTCCTGTGGTCGCTGGAGCATCATCACCGGAGGATCGTCACGTCCGAGGGGAAGAAGGGTGACCCTTCAAGAAGTCTTGGATGATCCGGGCCGGAGGTAGACGAACCAATAGACGAGCCCGACGAGGACACCTCCACCCACGATATTGCCCAGGGTGGCTGCGGTGATGTTGGTGAGTAGCCCGGCGCCGTCGAGGCTGGCGAGGCGATCGGAGGGGAGGTTCGCGACTTTGACCACGGCGGCCTGATTGGATAGCAGCAGGCCCATCGGGATGAAGTACATGTTGGCGATGCTGTGCTCGAATCCAGCCGCTACGAAGGCCGATATGGGGAACATGATCGCCAGGACCTTGTCAGTCAAGCTGCGGCCAGCCGTGGCCAGCCACACGGCCAAACAGACGAGTGCGTTGGCGAGGATTCCCCGCACGAATGCAACGCCAAATGAAAGGCCGGCTTTCGAGGCAGCGATCGAAAGAGCCGTTGCGCCCATCGAGTGGTCGGCCACGACCCACCAGTCGGACAAGTACACAAGCATCACCACCGAGACGGCGCCGATGGCGTTGCCGACATAGACGATGGCCCAGTTTCTGAGCAGCCTGGACAAGGTGATCTTCCGGCTCACCCAGCTCATCACAATCAGGTTGTTGCCGGTGAACAGCTCGGCTCCGGCTACCACAACCAGGATCAACCCGAGAGAGAATGCCGCTCCCGCCAGCAACCGGGTCGGTCCGTCACCGAGGCTCGAGCGCGTGCTGACCACCGTGGAGAACACTGCGCCCAGAGCGATGAACGCTCCGGCAACTACACCCAGGACCAACGTCGTGGGGCCCGTGGCGCCGGCCTTGGTAACCCCACGGGTCTGGACGAGGCGCGCTATCTCGCCGGGTGAAAAACTGTCAACACCCGCCATCGGATGGCGGGATGACTCACCGCCCCGGGCATCTCCGGAACGCGGGCCTGGTTCGTTGTTAGCCATTCCTCTACCAATCGGGGGAATACGAAACGAGCGTTCGCATGTAGTTGGCGCGCTCATACGTGGCAGGGTCGGCGACGGACTTCTGGCTCAGGGATCCCTTGGCCTGCGCGAGCGATTCATACTCATGTTCCACCAACCAGGACCGAAGGCCATCGATGGTCACTCGGAGCAGCTCGGGACCATGACGAAGCAGAGCTGAAGCCATCATGACGACGTCCGCTCCCGCCAGTATCAGCTTGGTGGCCTCCTCCGGTCCATCGACCCCGGTGGTCGCCGCCAGGGAACAATCGACCCGCCCGTGCAGGATCGCTACCCATCTCAACACGAGGCGGAGCTCGGCCGACGTGGACAGGACCAGGTTGGGGACAACCTCCATGCGGTCGAGGTCGATGTCTGGTTGGTAGAAACGATTGAAGAGCACCAAGCCATCGGCCCCGGCCGACACGAAGCGCTGGGCCATGTGGGCCATGGATGAAAAGAAGGGGCCAACCTTGACCGCCACCGGCACGTCGACGACTCGACGGACCGACTCGACCAATCCGAGATAGCGGCTCTCGATCTCATTGCCGGAAACCGCGGGGTCGGCGGCCACCTGATAGATGTTCAACTCCAGGGCGTCGATCCCTTCGTCGGCCAGAACCCGGCCGTAAAGCGTCCAACCACCCCTGGTGGTCCCGTTGAGACTTGCTATGACGGGGATCGAAAGCTCCGCTTTGGCGGCGCGGATCAATTCCAGGTAGCTGTCGGGCCCGGTGTTGTAGTCGTTCATCTCCGGGAAGTAGCCATCGGTAGCTTCGGCGAAAGAACCGCTCGCCCATTCAGTGCCGTGGTAGATCGCCATCGCCTCGTGCTCGACCTGCTCTTCGAACAAGGAAGGGAGCACTACCGCCGCCGCTCCGGCCTCGGCCAGGCGCAGGAGATGGTCCACGTCGGCCGTGAGCGGTGAGGCGGACGGGACCAAGGGATGGGCGAGGCTCAAGCCCAGGTAGTCGGTACGGAGATCCACGGTCATCGATCCTCCAGCTCGCTGTACTCGGCGGTGCGGTGGACTTCCACCATCTGCTCGTAAAAGTGCCAACGGTTGTCTATGTCCTTCTGCGCCAACGCGAACAATTCCTCGGCTCTCTCGGGGTTGGCCCTGGCCAGCATGTCGAAGCGAGCTTCCGTTCGGGCAAATTCCTTGAAGGGAATGCTCGGCGCCCTGCTGTCGAGGCGCAGGCCCGGCATTCCTTTCGCTTCCCGAGCAGGGTCGTAGCGATAGAGCGGCCAGTGGCCCGACTCGGTCGCCTGCTTCTGATGGTCCATCTGCATCGTCATGTCGATGCCGTGGGCGATGCAGGGGCTGTAGGCGATGATAAGCGAGACCCCGGGATGAGCTTCGGCTTCGGCGAAGGTGCGGACGGTCTGGGTCATGTTGGCGCCCATCGCAATCTGACCGACGTAGACGTTTCCGTAGGCCATTGCGATTTGTCCGAGGTCTTTCTTGCCGGTGGCCTTGCCGCCCGAGGCAAACTTGGCGACCGCCGCCCGCGGAGTGGCCTTAGAGGCCTGTCCCCCGGTGTTCGAGTAGACCTCGGTATCGAGAACGAGGACGTTGACGTCACGACCCGAGGCGAGGACGTGATCCAGGCCCCCGAAACCGATGTCGTAGGACCAGCCATCTCCACCCACGATCCAGATCGAGGTGCGAACCAGGGCATCGGCCACTGACTCGAGTCGCCTCGCCAGGCTGGAGTCGATTTTGGGCAGGATCTGGCGGACCTGTTCGACCCGGGCTCGTTGCGCCTGGATCCCGGCTTCATTCGATTGATCCGCCTCCAGCAGTTCGGCTCCGACCTCCCCGATGTCATCCAGTAGTGCAGTGACCAGAAGTTGGGCTTCGGCCTCGAGGCGCTCCATCCCGAGTCGCATCCCCAGCCCGAATTCGGCGTTGTCTTCAAAGAGCGAGTTGGCCCATGCCGGCCCTCTCCCGTCGGCATCGACTGACCAGGGGGTGGTCGGAAGGTTGCCGCCATAGATCGAGGAGCATCCGGTCGCATTGGCGATGATGGACCGATCGCCGAACATCTGCGAGAGCAGCTTCAGATAGGGGGTTTCCCCGCACCCGGCACAGGCTCCCGAGAACTCGAACAGTGGCCGGGCCAGTTGTGAGCCTTTCACCGATTCGAGTTTGAGCAGGGATCGAGGCGGATCGGGAATACCGAGGAAGAACTCGAAGTTGGCTCGCTCACCGTCCAGGTCGGCTGGTTTCGGGGCCATATCAATCGCTCGGTGCCGCGCTTCTTCTTTCGAGTGAGCAGGACAGATCTGCACGCAGACACCGCAACCAGTGCAATCGTCGGGTGCCACCTGAATGGTCAACAGCTTTCCTGCGAACTCGCGCCCATCGGCAGGCTTCGACAAAAAGCCCGGCGGGGCATTCTCCAGCGACGAGGGATCAAAGACCTTCATCCGAATGGCAGCATGAGGGCAGACCAGGGCGCACCGCCCGCAGTCGATGCAGATCGACGGGTCCCAGAACGGGATCTCTTCAGCGATCGATCGCTTCTCCCACTTGGCGGTGTCGGTGGGGAAGGTCCCATCGACGGGCATTGCCGAGACCGGAAGCAGGTCTCCCCGACCCCCCATCATGATCCCGGTCACCCGTTGCACGAAGTCGGGCGCCGCCGCCAGGCGGTCCGAGAGGGAGGCACCCACCGAACCCCGGACACCATCTTCAGCGGGAACCTCCACCTGCCGGAGACCATCGAGGGCGCGGTCGACGGCGGCGAAGTTTCTTCGCACGACGACCTCCCCTCGCTTGCCGTAACTTTTGGAGATCTCTTCCTTGATCGCCTCGATGGCGTCATCGAGAGGTATGACCTTGGCGAGAGCGAAGAAGCAAACTTGGAGGACTGTGTTGATGCGTCCACCGAGCCCTACGTCCTTGGCTACCCCGGCAGCGTCAACCACCCACAGTTCAATCCCCTTCTCGATGATTCCGGTCCGAAGGCGCGTAGGCAGGTGGTTCCAAACCTCGTCGGCCGCGTATGGGGAGTTGATGAGGAGTTTTGACCCCGGGGCGGCGGGCTCGAGTACATCGACATCGTCAAGCAACTGGAACTGATGGCAAGCGACGAAGTTGGCCTGACCGGGACCGATCAGGTAGGTCGAGACGATCGGGCGCGGACCGAACCGGAGGTGGGAGATGGTCCGGGACCCGGACTTCTTCGAGTCATACACGAAGTATCCCTGCGCATACAAGGGTGTGTTTTCTCCGATGATCTTGACCGACGCCTTATTGGCTCCGACTGTCCCATCGCTGCCCAGTCCGAAGAGCACAGCCCGGGCCACGTCTCCCGGTTCTTCCCATGAGTCCGGATCGAACGAAAGGCTGGTGCGAGTCACGTCGTCGAAGATGCCGACGGTGAATTGCCGGCTCTGGTCGCCTCTGCCAAGAGCCTCGAACACTGCGTCGACCATCGGTGGCGTGAACTCCTTTGACGAGAGCCCGTAGCGCCCGCCGAGGATTGTGGCCGGCATCGGGCCTGTGGCAGCAAGGGCCGCAACCACGTCCACATAGAGAGGTTCTCCAACCGCACCAGGCTCCTTGGTCCGGTCGAGTACGGCGATAGCCATGGTCGAAGGGGGAAGCACGGCCCGGAAGGCGTCCACATCGAAGGGGCGGTACAGGCGGACGACGATCATCCCCACCTTCTGCCCGGCCCCGATCAGCTTCTCGACGGCCTCGGCGGCTGCACCGGCACCCGATCCCATGATCACGATGACCCGGTCGGGCTCCGCATGACCCACGTAGTCGAAGTTGTGGTACTGCCTACCGGTCAGAATGGCCAGGCGGTCCATTTCCTTCTGGACGATTTCCGCCACGGCGTCGTAATACGGATTAACCGCCTCCCGCGCTTGAAAGAAGACATCCGGATTCTGGGCTGAGCCGCGCAGTACGGGACGATTGGGGTTGAGGGCCCTGCTGCGATGCTCGCCGACCAAACCCGGGTCAATGAAGTCGCGCATCTGAGAGATTTCGAGCGCCCGAATCTTGGCGACTTCGTGGGAGGTTCGGAACCCGTCGAAAAAGTGCAGGAACGGGACTCTCGACCGCAAGGTGGCGCTGTGGGCGACCAGCGCGAGATCCTGGGCTTCTTGCACGGACGTCGAAGACAGCATCGCAAAGCCCGTCTGCCTTGCCGCCATGACATCGGAGTGATCGCCGAATATGGACAGCGCATGCGTGGCCACCGTGCGAGCCGCTACGTGAATGACCGTCGGGGTCAGTTCTCCGGCGATCTTGTACATGTTCGGGAGCATGAGGAGCAAGCCCTGGGAAGCGGTGAAAGTGGTGGCGAGAGCTCCGGCCAGCAAAGCTCCGTGAACCGCCCCGGCCGCTCCCGCTTCGCTTTGCATCTCGACAACGTCGGGGACGATCCCCCAGGCGTTCGGCTGGCCGTGCTGCGACCACGCATCAGCCAGCTCTCCCATCGGCGACGCAGGCGTGATCGGATAGATTGCGATTACTTCGCTGAGAGCGTGAGCCACCCTGGCGGCGGCTTCGTTCCCTTCGAGCATGAGATCAAATTCCGGCATCAACGAGCACCGAACACTGCGCTCAGGGCGAACGAGTTCATCGCTTTACATCCTACGGTTGGCCTCCCCTCAGTCTGAGAGGGCGCGAGTCTGCAAGCTAGGGCCAAACGACACCCGCCGCCCTGCCAAAAGGCCGGGGATTCACCCATGGGACTGGGTCCCCTTGTCTGCCGGGGCTGATTCGACCACTATCGGGGTGAGGGAACCTCCCGAGGAAAGCAGGTAGTTGATGAGCGACACTTCTCCCCCCGGAGACCACGCTTCTCCCAGAGACCATAGGGGACTCATCGTGATGACCCTCGAAGAGTGCGAACAGATGCTGGAGATCCGGTCGATCGGGAGGATCGCGCTGATTGCGGCCGGCGAACCGCTCATCCTTCCCGTTCTCTTTCAGTTCGTTCAGGGCACGATCGTCTTCAGAACGGCTCCCGGAGAAAAGCTCGATGCGGTCTGGCAAAACGCCCCGGCCGCCTTCGAGGTCGACAGCTGGGACACTCCGACCCGTACCGGCTGGAGCGTGCTGGTGCGGGGACGGACCGAAGCCGTCCACGACGAAGACCAGATCGCAGAGCTCGAGAGCCTCGGCCTCGAGGAGTGGGTGCCGTCGGTGCAGCCGACCACGTGGGTCCGAATTCACCCTGTCGAGATCACCGGCCGCCGAATCGGATAGGAGCTTCAAGACCCTGGCGCGCAGGACCTTCGGCCCTGGGCACCGGGACTCCGCAGCCCCACTGTGGAGATACGAAGGTAGAGAAAGAGGAAACCCCGTGGAAATCAGAGCCCTGATCGGCAACGGTGCCGTCACGACAACGGCCGATGTCACCCTGCACATGGCGGCCACCCGAATGGTTGAAGAGCGGGTCGGATCCCTGGGAGTCCTCGATGGGGACCTGCTGGCCGGGATCATCACCGAGCGAGACGTCCTCAGGGCGGCGGCGGGTGGAGTCGATCTGGCCACTGCCACCGTTTTCGACTGGATGACGCCCCGGCCCGATATCACCGAGCCTGACATGGACGTCAACGACGCAGCACAATGGATGCTCGCTACCGGCTATCGGCACCTTCCGGTCGTCGAAGGCAACCGTCTGCTCGGAATCGCAAGCATCAAGGACATCTTGTGGGCAATAACAGAACCCGGCCACCGCTAGAACCCGCACCGGCAGAACCGGGTTGGGGGAAGTCCCAGGGACTGCTTCCGAGGGGACCTCGCCTCTCCGACTCTCATCAGCGCAAGTCCAAGCCTGCCAAGCAGGTCAACGGTCCCGCCAAGCGTCGCATCCCGCCGCATCTGGAGGCCGACATTTCACAGTCCGATCGCGATGCTTTGACTGGACTGCCCTTCAGCTGATCCCGGTCTCAGCCAGAGTCAGGTCGGCATCGGTGGAGCGGACGACCAGAACAGGGCGATGTCCGCTCCTGATCAGGTCTTCGGCGACGCTCCCCAGCACTGCTCTTCGTACCCCGGATCGGCCATGGGACGCGATGACAATGAGCGAGGCGTCGAGCTCATCGGCGAGATCCAGGATCGCACTGGATGTCGATCCCTCCGGAAAGGCGACAACGTAGCCCCTGCAGGCGATGCCGCCTTCAGCGAGGTCGCGGACCAACCCTGCCTGGTAGGCGCGGACCGCTTCGACCAGGCTGACGTCTTCCGCTTCGCAGAACTTGGCAAACCGATCTGATACGGCACCATCGATGACGCTCATCACGAGGACGCGGGCCGAAAGACTCCAGGCCAGTTCCCGCACGAAAGGGATCGTCGAGGCTGCGATCGGCGTTCCATCGAGGGCCACTGCGATCGAGTTGATCCTCGTACCGTGCTGCTCCATTGAAGCTCCTTTCTCATGTCGACCTGGGTACTCAGCCCCAAGGCTCATCAGGGCCGCAGGGCTGCGGCCGGGTACCAGTGAGCCGCTGCCCCCGATGGGGATCGGGTGCAGCGGCTCAGGGACCCTTAGTGCTTGACCTCGAGCCCACCGAAGATGACGGTGGCGTTGATATCAAGAACCGGGGCGCCTATCGGAATGCGTTCTTTGGCGGTCACATTCTCGAACCCGCCAAAGATCGGCATGCCATGGGTGATCACTTGCCAGCCTTCGGGAACTTTGATCTCGGCTCCGCCGAAAGCAACGAAGACATCCAGCGCCGCCCCCGGGGCCGGCTGGGCATCGCGCAGATCGATTTCGGCTCCCCCAAAGAGAGCACCGACGCTCCCGCCCGCAAAATTGTCGGAATGCGACGCAACCTCGGTGCCCGAGAACACATTGAATGTGTTCACCCTGTCAGCGGTCGCTATGACGCGCTGATTCAAGCCTCGGCCAAAGATCACCAACAGTCCGACAAGAATCAGGAGCACCGGGCCGGCTACCGCCAGTGAATCGACAACGTCGGTGGACCTCAGAAGCAAGACCACGCCCGCGGCCGTCACCACCAGGGGCATCATCCAGTGCTGCGGATTCGCCCACAATGCCATCAACCCGGCAACCACAATGACGGCCGGCCACCACGTTTCGACAACGTCACCGGCGTTGAGGACGTCGGCGTAGTCAAGCATTAGCAATGCTCCGAAGACCGTCACGACAGAACCGAACAAGACTCTTGCCCTATTCATAATTTTCCTTTCAGACAGATCGTGCAGTACGCCGATGCCGCCGAAAGGGGCTTAAGTCAGTTTCAAATTGGGTCTAGGAATCGGGAAGAGGGTCAGGTCGAGCTTGATCAATGGATGATCAGATGCAGCCAAGATCAGCGAAGATGGGATCCGCCCGGCATCGGTCCCCTCGTAATTTGGCGTGAGGCTCCCGCTGAATACGTAATTCGGTCTGGGAGTCCCGGAAACCGGCAGTGTCGGGCCAGGTTTCGTCTGATCCGGGAGCGGGGCGCCAAATTTGTCGACCAGGCCAGCTGAATCCGGTTCCCTTCGCTGATGGATTGGAGAAACCTCAAGCCTTGGAAGGTCGACCCCGTGCCTTCGCTCAAACTGACCCACTACCGGAAATCGTCAGCGGTCGGTTCCACCGGTCGAATCAAGACGACCGGGCCCCGGGCCCCTCGAACAACCTCTGAGGCAACGCTTCCCATGACCACGCGCTTGAAACCCAACCGTCCGTGCGTCGCCATCACGAGCATCGTGGCGGGATCCGTCCCAAACGACTCAAGGATGGCCTTGGCGGGCGACCCCGAGTGCAAGACCTCCGACTCGATGGCCTGCCCTCCAAGACCTTCCAACTCCTTGGAAAGATTGTGAACATAGGTGTCTTCGAACACCGTGACATATGAGGGCAGGTCCGGTGGCACAACCTGAACGATCGCCATCGGAACCTTCAGGGCAACACACCAGAGGGCGGCCTCCTCGAGACTCAGCTCGGAGAACTCGGAACCGTCGACGCAAGCCACCACCCAATCGATCTCCCTCGGCGCGACCGCATGGGGGCCGTAGACCACGGTCGCCTCTCCGGGCCTGCTCACGAGTTCGGCCGTAGTCGAGCCGAGGAGGGCGGCGCTTATGCCGCTTCGACCATGGGTGCCGACGACCACCAGGCTGTCGCCAACCTCATCTGCGAACTCATCGACCAGCCGGGCCGGCGACATCGGGGTTCCCGCGATGAGGTTCCTGATCTCGACCTCGTAGGGAATGCCCTCGAGAAGTTTCGCGACCTGGCGCCTCACCGCGGGCTCACCCTCCATATCCCCGGCGGCATGGAAAACGTACAACTCGGCCTTGGTTCGCCCGGCCAATTGCGCGGCCCCGACCAGAGCCATCCCACCGAGTTCCGACCCGTCGGTGGCGGCTATCAATCGCGCATAGGGCGGCCTGACCTTGAAGTGACCGTTCACCAACTCTCCTCACCATTGACCGTCACTGGCATCAATCTTCATTGTTACCGGGTCACAACAAGCCGTCCAAAGCAACGACAGTCAAAAACGCCGATCCGGGAGCCTTTCGGCTCCCGAACCGGGCTCGAAGCACAGTTTCAGAGGATCCAGATGACTGCGAATATGACAGCTCCGGCCAGTGCCAAAGCCATCAGCCCAGTCCCGAAGACCACCTGGGTTGTCCAGCTTCGATCAACGAAGTAAACGCGCCGAGCGAAAACCCCGAATGCGGTGGCAAGCAGGATGCCGGCCCCGACGAACATTCCGAAATACCAAGACTCGGCAAGTCCACCGAGGAACCAGTTGGCCGGGGCGTAAAACATGTAAGCCCCGACCGCGGCCGCCAACGCTCCGACAATCCCCAGCACCCACTCAGTGACGTGACGGGTAGCTGCCGGAACTCGGGTGATCTCAGTCCGCGTGCGTTCTTGTAGCAGCGTCACAGAGACCACCTCCTTTCTGGAGACCCTCTCGGGTTCATCCGGGGGCAATCCTGACAACTCCGCGAGCCCGAGCCTAGAGTCGAAAGACCCGATCACTCGCCCATCAGCGTTCGGGACCTTGTCCCCTTTAGAGACCCTTCACCGTGGCCTACTTTCCGAAAAAGGAGAAGCCTGGTGCAACAATGGGAGTTCCATCGAGGGCCAGGTCGTCCTCGATGGAATCTAAGAGCGGGTCTGGTCCCGTTCCTACCAGCGACCCTTGTGGTGGTGTGGGCCGCGGTGAGGACCCTCCTCTGAGATTGACAGCCCGGGTTTTCGCCGCTGCCCTCCTGCTCTTAGCGACATGCTTCCCGGGTGCCTCTCCCAGCGACGCGGATCGTTCAAGGGGCACTTCCCCGATATCGATTCTCCTGGTTGGCGACATCATGCTCGGTCGCGGGGTGGCGCCGATCGCCGCCGGCGATCCGGCTGGGCTCTTTGAAGACGTGCGGCTGGTTGTCAGGTCTGCCGATCTGTCACTCGCCAATCTCGAGTCCCCGCTGACGGATCGGGCCCATCGGTCGGCCAACCCGAACACCCTGGAGGCAGACCCTGCCCTGGCATCGGTGATCGGCGGAGCTGGCTTCGACCTGATGACGCTCGCCAACAACCACATCGGGGACACAGGACCAGATGGTGTAATCGACACCATCGCGGCGGTCGAGGGCGCCGGCATGGTTGCCGCCGGGGCCGGCGCCGACTCTGACACCGCAACCCGGCCGGCCCTGCTCGAGGTGGGAGACCTGACGGTCACCGTCCTCTCCTTCGACGCGACCGGTGCCGGACTGATCGCCGGGTCGTCACCGGGCGTTGCTACCTGGGAGACGGAGTCCGCGCGAGTCGCCGTTGTGGAGGCAGCCCGTCAGTCGGACGTCGTCGGGGTATCGGTTCATGGGGGGGTGGAATACCTCCCGGAACCGGACCCACGGATGATGGCGATCGCCGAACAACTGGCGGATTGGGGCGTGGACATCGTCTGGGGGCAAGGGGCACATGTCGTCCAGCCCGTGGCTTTCCTCGCCGACGGAGGCGGCCGAGGTGCTGTAGTCGCCACCAGCCTGGGGAACTTCCTCTTCGACCAGCGCGGGCCCCTCACGGGCAGGGGCGCGGTTCTCGAGGTCCTCGCCGACAATCAGGGAGTTATCGCCTATCGAGTCGGATCAACCAGCCACCAGGACCTTCGGGTGCATTTTGAGGAATGGGAACTCCCCTCAGGAGACGCGGTTTTGATCGACGGTGAATGGTGGGCTTTGGTCCGCGGCCCGGCGACGATCACGGACCGGAGCGCAGAACTCGGTGACTTCAAATGGGGCATCGTTGTTTCTGCGAGCACCGGCCGGATCACCGGATCTGACGACGAAGAGACGGCTGTCTCCTTCCGCCATCTTCCCGGGGCGCATCCGGTGCGCGATGGACTACCCGACATTGATTGGGTCGACACCCGTGGAATGAGCGCTCATCTTGGGATCTACCGCTCCGGGGACATGCAGCCCATCTGGGTCGCCGGGATGGTCCCGGCCCCGATTTCGAAGGTGGCTGCCTGCGACGGTGCGGTAGCGCTGGCCTATTCGACCCTCGACAGCCCGGAGGTGATCGCCACCGGCGCTGCGGTCTGGAGGTCGTTCGGGCTGGCCGGGGTTGCTCGCCTCGCCGGACCCGGCACTCCGATGTGCGCCGACGTCGACGGCGACGGCGACGGGCTCACCGAAGCGGTGATTACCGGCCGTTCGTGAGGTGTGACATTGGCCCCTACCGCGCCGGTCCCATGCCCGGAGAATCGAACCTACAAACTACGTATCGGGAGGGCGCCATGAGACGGACGCTTGTCATGTCCCTGCTCGTCGCCATGGTGCTAGCAGCCTGCACCGTTGAGGCTGGGGACTCGACCACAACCACAACCAGTCAGACCACCACGACAGGCGGGCCAACCCCGCACACCGTCCACATTGGCATACGCCCGGTGACGCCTTTTGCCACATTCCCAGAGGTTCCACTCCTTACCGAATCCCCCCCGTATGCCGGTCGGGGCACGCCCACGTCTCTCGAGGCAGTCCTGTGGGCTGACCAAGTCCCGGAGCAGGCAAGCCAGCTGCTGGCCGAGCAGGGCTTTGTCGTCGTGGAGTCAGATCACGGCCAGTTCCACGAGGCCTACAGCCACGTGGCCATGTCATCACGCCAGCCTCTGTTCGTCACCACCGACGCCGCCTACCACTACTGGCACCTCGCCTTCGCCAAAGCTTTACGAGATACCGAACAGCAAGTGCTGCTTCCCATCCTGGAACAGTTCGCCTCCGCCCTGAACCAAGCGGCGGCGGCCGACGCCATCACCTATGACGGAACCGCCATCGAGCCGAATGCGGACCGAGTACTGCGATTCAGCGAACTGCTGCTGGCGGTCCTCGAGTTGGACGAGGGTCCCTACGGCCCGGAAGTCGAAGCCGAGCTGTTGTTGATCGAAGAGCATCTCAACGTCGAGACGTCTCCGACCACAGGAGCGAATGTCGACTACAGCCTGTTCCCACCCCGTGGTCACTACACGTCGGGTCCCGAGCTCACGCGCTACTTCCTGGCGATGTCGGCGCTCGGTCTGACCGCCTTCCAGCTGAGCGACTTAGACCAAACGAGAACCGGCCTGATGCTGGCCAAGGCCATCACCGACGATGAAGACCTGACCCAAATGTGGGAGGAGCTCTACGAGCCGACCGCTTTCCTGGTGGGTCTCGCCGACGACTACACCCCCTTCGAAGTGATAGCGGCCGCCGATGCCGCCAGCCCCGGTTGGCGGGAGGATCCCGCGCTGGTCGCCGACGACAACAACATCCTGGCCGTGATCTCTGAAATGTTCAGTCTGCGTCCGGTGGGTATCGACCCCGACCTGGCCTCGATCAGAGTGATGGGAGTGCGCTTCGTGCTCGACTCCTACATCCTCGACCAGTTGGTCGCACCCAACGTCCACGGCCGCCTGGAAGGCTCGCCGCTCGATATCGCTGCGTCCTTCGGCAGCGCCTGGGCGTATCAGCGGCAGGTCGAAGCCGGTCTCCCTGATTCGTATCCAGACTATGGGCCCCAACTGGAGGAGATGACAGATCTCCTTGCCGGCCGGAACATCGGTGAATGGGCTGCCACGGTCTATGACGGGTGGCTCTATGCCATACAACCGGTCTGGAACCCTCACGGGGCCGCATATCCCGACTTCATGCAGACTCCGGCCTGGGCGGCCAAGGCACACAACGCCGGGTTCGGGTCCTACACCGAACTCAAACACGACACCATCCTGTATGCCGAGCAAGCCTTCGCCGAAGGCGAAACCCCGGCAGTGCCCGCCGAGCCGCGACATTGGGTCGAGCCGGAGCCGGTTGTCTACGCGCGGCTGGCGGCGGTGGCACGGTTACTGGGCCAGGGGCTCGGGGATCGCAACCTGCTTGCCGACGACGTGGCTCAGATTCTCGAAGAGCTGGCGACTATGTACGACCGTTTCGAGCGCCTGGCCCTCGACGAGCTCGCCGGCAATGCGATCTCACAAGACGACAACGAGTGGCTGGAGACCATCGGATCCCGGTTCGAGCTGATCTGGTTGCTCGCCGCCGAGGACGATGGCGCCGGCCCAGCATCGACCGGGGGTTTTCCGGAGTCGCCCAACGACATTGCCGCAGTGGTCGCCGACATCATGTCCAACCCTTCGGAAGCGCTTGAGATCGGAACGGGGTACGTCGACCGTATCTACGTTCTGGTTCCAAACGACGACGGCCAATTCCAGGTGGCGCGAGGCGGCGTCTACTCCTACTACGAGTTCTGGGTGCCACGGGATCAGCGTCTCACCGACGAGGAGTGGCGGCAGATGCTGGTCGGTGGTGGCGCTCCCGCCCGGCCCGACTGGACAGCGGTCTTCTTCATCGAGCAGGGTCGATGAGGAAGAACAGGAACGATGTTGGTTGTGAGCGCTCGGTCCTCGCCCTTCCGTGCGGCACCCATCGAACTGGGGCATTCAGGGTGGAGGAGCGCAGATGAGATCAACCAGGGAGTCGTCTCATCGCAGCTGCACCGGGTACTCCCGGATGTGGATGCGGCTGCCGTCTTGCGCTGAGAATTCCCAGACGATCAGGGCGCCGAATTGCTGCCTGTCGACCTCATAAGGGATCTCTATCTCCCAGGCGCCCCAGCATCCGGTGCCACAGGTCGCCATGACCAAGTCCTCGAAGACAGGCTCTCCGTCATCATCGGTGAGCATCACCTGGGAGACGGCCTCGAACACGTTGCTCAAGCCGCTCACCTGGATCGGGCTGGTGACGGGCTCGCCCCAGGCCGGGTAGTCGACGAAGATCGGCGGCAGCAGGTCGTAGTAGTCATCCCTCTGCTGCGGGCCGTCCAACTCGATGCCCTCGGAAGAGAAGACGGTGACCATCTCCCCCTCGATTTCGAAGTCCACTTCGTCGACCTCGGGTAGACGGGTAAGCGTATAGACCACCTGTGCAAGACGGGCAAACATTCCGAAGCTGCCACCACCGTCGTCGTATTCACCGCTCAGATCCACCGTTGCCAGGCCATCACTGATCTCCACGCCGAGGACTTCTGTGCCGTCGGGAATGGCCGTCGAGATCTCCGGAGTCCCAGCTGTCTCCCCGGAGGTTGGTCCGGCCAGGAGGGCTGCCACCGCGGTCATCGCCAGGTCAGTTCCGGCCTCCGCTTCTCTGTAGACGGGGACCAGGAACGGCCCCGGGGGCTGGTCCTCCAACTCTTCGAGCATGAAATAGACCGCGATCCCCGTGGGCTCGGCCGCGGTCGTGGTTGGCGCTGCGGTCGTGATGGTGGTGTCGGGTGTGACGGTGGTGGTCGCGTCCGGTCCCTGCGACCCGCATGAGGCCAGGATCAATGCACTCAGCGCCCCGACCAACACGCGAATTGGAATGTCTCTCTGTCTCATACCGCAAATCGTCTCACCTTGCAGCATGCAGCACCAGAGGCCAAAGGCCTGGGCGAGATGGGCTTCGGGCATGTAGTCGGTGGCGAGGCTACCCACGATCTTCAAGCGGATACGGACCCGGCTCGGGACGGGACCGCTCGCGCCTCAGGATGACGATCGCCCAAATAATCACCACAGTCGTCGCGGCCGCCGCGGGGAGCCCTTCGGTGGCCAGGGTGGCGCTGGCCACATTCAACATGGTGTGGAGTATTGCAACGATGAGCAGGCTGGAACTAGCACGTTCATACAGCCACCCCAGCACGACCGCTCCTGCCATCAGGCCGATGATCCATCCTGGTATGACAAACCAGTCCAGATTTCGCATCCCGGTGTCCAGCCAGAAGACAGGCAGATGCCAACCCGCCCAGACGATGCCGAGGAGGGCTGCGGCTCCAGCGATGCTGTGGCGTTCGCGAAGCCGGGTCCAGGCGAAGCCGCGCCAGCCCACTTCTTCGCCGTAACCATTGATTACGAGCACCATCGCCAACAGCGCCCAAAAGCCGGCGGCGGGCAGCCCGGGCATTGTGCTGAGGTCATCGAGCGTTGGCCACCTGTTTTCGGCCACGGCCAGGACGGCAACGGCGGCCGCACCGGCGACTGCCGGTACCAGCGCGGCGGCGTACCAACGGAGGCGCACCCGCCACCGGAACATTCGAGAGAGCAGGTCACCCGCCCCCCTCCGGCCTTGATTAACGAAGGTCACAGTGAAGGCGGCCAGCAGCGGCCCGAGCAGGCCGGGAAAGTGGCTGCCAGAACCGCCGGCTAGCGCGAGCGCCAGCCAGTAGGACCACGAGAACACATAGGCAAGCACGAAGAAGGCGGCGAGAGCGTGGCACCTGAAGACAGCGCCAAGGCCATGTCCATGCTGGACGGGAAGTGTGGTCTCGCGCTCGGCCTTGCGGCCACGGGCCGTCAAAAGCAACCGTGTTGAATCGTCCACCCCCGAAACCGGCGAACGCAGCAGCCAACCAAAGCCCCGACTCAACAAAGGTGACGCTCCATTCCTTGATTATCCGCACCAACCACCAAGCCGTCCAGGGCCGAAGTTCCCGAGAAACTCGGAGAGGTCCTCAAGGGCCCCGCGGCAACCTCGAACTCGCATGGGCCGTCGACGAGGAGGCATTTCCACCCCCACCCCCCAGGCGGATTCGTCGCTACGCCGCAAGTGACGATGAGTATCTGGGGACTTGTAATGCCATCAGGTTGGGTCGATTGTTGGACCAAGGGGTCGAAAGACCCTGGCCATCAGGACCTTTGCAGCCTATTCGCAGACCCCCGCTTGGGTCATGCTTAGGGGAAACGCAACAAGGAGTTTTTCAGATGTTGGTTAGCGAAGCGATGGGTGGCCCCGTCGAAACTTGCGCTGCCGATGCGACTGTGGCGGAGGCCGCCAAGAGGATGACCGACGAGGACCACGGGGCCATGCCAGTCACCTGGCACGAGCGTCTGATCGGAATCATCACCGAGCGCGACATCCTGAAGTCGATCGGCCACGGGAACAACCCCGAACTGACGAAGGTCAGCGATCTCATGACACCCGACCCTGACTATTTGGAGCCGGACGTCACCATCGAGGACGCCGCGGAATGGATGCTCGCAGCCGGCTACCGGCACCTACCCGTCGTTGAAGACGGAAAGATCCTCGGCATTCTGAGCGTCAAAGACGTGCTGTGGGCGCTCACCGGTGGAACCGAGGGCGCAGGAGCGAGGAGCCGAAATGGCCACGAAGCTTGAGCATCCCAAGAATGGTGCGGGCGGCCTCGACGAGAAGCTCACCGGCGTCATCCGACTGGTGCTGGTCGACGACCATGAACTGGTGCGCCACGGCCTCAAAGCTCTGATTGAATCCGAGCCGGACCTCGAGGTCGTCGGAGAAGCCGCTACCGCCGAGGAGGCAGTACGTAGGGTCGGGTTTGACGAGCCCGATGTAGTTGTGCTTGACCTCGATCTGCCTGATGGCTCCGGTATCGAAGTCTGCAGGCAGGTCCAAACGCTCTCCCCGAAATCGCGTGTGCTAATCCTGACCGCTTTCGCCGACGAGGGGGCCCTGGTTGCTGCCCGCCGGGCCGGAGCTCGCGGCTTTGTCCTAAAGCGAGTCCATGACTTCGACCTGGTGGCCGTGATCCGCCGGGTCGCGAGCGGTGATCTGGCTTTTGACGATGCTCCCGACACCGAGTCGGTCCAACGTCCCAAGGATCCGCTGCTCGCCCGGCTCACCGAACGCGAGAGGATCATCCTGGCTCAGATCGCCGAAGGAAAGACCAACCGGGAGATAGCGGACGATCTCTATCTGGCTGAGAAGACCGTCAAGAACTACGTCTCCAATCTCCTGATGAAAATGGGAATCCGGCATCGCGCCGGCGCCGCGGCTCACATGGTCCGCATCCAGGCCGAAGCGCGTCATGAGTACCCCCCGGCCGACTGGGACCACCCCAGGCGTTGAGCGATCAATAGGCGGTAAGCAGTAAGCATCGGGACGGTTCTGGCGCGGAATTCTGCTGCCCTGGTGTCGATCGTCCGCGCCAAAACAGGATGTGTTCGTGACCCTTCTCCCAGTAGGCAGTAGGAAGCAAGCAGTAGGCAGCCAACGCGAAGGAGAGGCCCGCCCACCACAGGGCCGGACCTCTCCTTTTCACTGCTTACTGCCTACTGATACTGCCTAGTACCTACTGCCTCTGCTCTCCGTCCCATCGAGCCGACGATCACAGCCAGACCGCCGACCACCAGGGCCAGGGGTCCCACCAGTCTGAAGTCACGGATCTGGAGGGTCCACCAGCCCAATGCTTCGAACAGAAACGTCACGCCGATCGCTAGATAGACCAGCCCGGCGAACAGGGTTCCAATGTGAAGTCTCATCTCGTCACCTCAATCGCTCCAGCGGTCACGTCGATAACCAGGGTGAGCCGGATATCGGCCGTGTCAAACGATTCGCTCGTGTACTCGCGGGTGACCGCCAGGCCCTCGAACGTTTCGCCGAGCAGGTCAACCTGACCGGCACCAGAAGAGGCCGTGATGGCAACCGGTACCGACTCCGGCAAGAGCACCGTTATCTGCCCGGCACCAGCGGAAACCGCCACCTCTGCCGACTCGACCATCTCCAAGTCGCGTAGGTCGAGACGAAGGTCGCCGAAACCCACTTCGTAGCTGGACGAGAGGCTGGTCTGTTGGGTCACCCGGAATAGGCGTTCTCCTACGCCGCCCGCGAACGAGGTCGCGGGCACGGCTGCCGCTATTACCACTGCGATCGACAGGAACAACCCGGCGACCACGAGCCCGCCGTGTGTGCCCTCGGTGGCGCCGATGATCAGCGCCAGTCCAAAAGTGATCAAGAGGGACGGCAACACGACGGCCAGGCGGACGTCGATAGTTCCGGCTAGGTCCAGGGCCCACAGGCCCCCGAGCACTACCAGGACGGCGCCTCCAAGGTATGAACCGAACCTCGAGCGCCTCGGTTGTGGTGGTGAGACACGGGGCTCGACCCGGGGAATTGTGTCAATTGTGCTCACGCCGACTCCCTGCGTAAATAAGACCGATTCCCGCGGCAATGACCGCGGCCGGCCACATGAACTGGTAGAACCACGGGGCGAGGTTGTCGGCCAGGAACAAGAGTCCGACGCCGACGAGTATCACCCCTGCGATCAACGGCCCCCGGTTCCGAGGTCGGAACCGCTGAGTCGGGAGGGTATCAGCACCTTCCTCCGGTATGGCGATCCAGGCGATCACATAGAAGAGAACTCCGGATCCTCCACCGATGGCGAGAATGATGAACGCCAGTCTGAACCAGACTGGATCAACACTGAAGTAGCGGCCCAATCCACCGCAGACACCGGCAATCACCCGCTCGTCCTTGCTGCGACGCAGGCGGGCAACCTGCCGTTCGGAGGCAGGTGCTTCGAGCTGTGTCATTTACAGCCTCCTTTCAGGTTGAGAATGGGATCGCAACGATCCCCTGGCTATTGCCAGAAGTCCCAACTCGTTCTCGCCGTCGAGCCAGCCGGGCTTGTCGAATTGCCGGCAACCGGCATGCGAGCAGAGCAACGAAGGCTCCCCTGAGGGGATCGGAAGAGTTGACTGGCTGGGATCAGGGAGCGGGTTGCCAGCCAGAAGGTGAGAGATCAGGTTGACACTCTTGCCACGGCAACCCGCCACGACCAAGGAGCGACCGCAGCCTCGTAAGACCTAGCTCCAGTCTTCGCGATCCGCATCGGGCTTCGGAGCGGCAGCGCGAGCGGCGTAGGCGGCCGCTTCGCTTCGGCGGCTCATCCCGAGCTTGGTGAGCAGATTCGAAACGTAGTTCTTCACGGTCTTCTCGGCGAGGAACATCTCTTCGGAGATCTGGCGGTTGGTCATTCCCTCGGCGATCAGATCGAGGACTCGCCGCTCCTGATCGGAGAGCTTGTCGAGCAACGGATCCGCAGAGCGGCCTCCGCCTCTTAGAGCAGAGAACAGCTTCGCCACCATCTCCTGGTCGATCAGGGACTCCCCCTGTCCGATTCTTCGGAGACTGTCGAGCAAGGCTTTCGAATCGATCCGCTTGAGAAGGTAGCCAGATGCCCCCGCCAGGATGGCGGACATCAAGGCCTCCTCATCGGCGAAAGACGTCAGCATCAGGACCTTGACGTCGGGGAAGGCCGAGCGAATGTCACGACACGCCTCGACCCCGGATCCGTCTGGAAGGCGAACGTCGAGCACCACCACGTCGGGCGAGTCGAAGCCGACCCGGCGCAAGGCTTCGGCGGCACTGCCGGCCTCTCCGACCACCTCCAGGTCTGGCTCGGCGTCGAGCAGGGATCGAAGGCCCTTGCGAACGATTTCGTGGTCGTCGACCAACAGGATTCTCATGCTCTAGTCACTCTTGCAGACGATACCGGCAAAGCTGGCGATGAACCGACTCACTACTGTTCCGGACCTGGCCGAAGTAACCACCGAAAGGCTGGCGGCGCTTGTCACAGGTGCCGCCGCGGTCACCGCCACCGCAGACCTATCCGAGCTGCTCGCAGCGACGGCCGAGACTGCGCGGGAGACCACCGGGGCAAAGTACGCGGCGATCGGGGTCCTGGGTGAGCACGGCACCCTGATCGAGTTCATCCATGTCGGGCTGCCCAACGATGTGGCCGAGGCGATCGGACCCCTGCCCACCGGACGCGGCGTTCTCGGCACACTCATTGTCGAAGCCAAGACGATCCGTCTCGACCGCATCCAGGACCATCCCGATTCGATCGGCTTTCCACCCAACCACCCTCCCATGACAGCTTTCCTCGGTGTGCCGGTCAGGGCGGGCGACCGGGTTTTCGGCAACCTCTATCTGACTGACAAGGCGGGCGGATTCACCCAGGACGACGAGCAGCTCGTCGAGGCCCTCGCCGCCATCGCTGGCTCGGCGGTCGCCAGCCTCAGGCTCCAACAGAAGCTCCGGCGACTGGCAGTGGTGGAGGATCGGGAGCGAATCGCCCGCGACCTCCATGACGCCATCATCCAGGATCTCTTTGCGGTCGGCCTCGTCCTCCAGGGCCTGGCCTCGAGAATGGACGAGGCCCGCGACCGTCACGACATGGAAGAGGCTGTCGAGCGACTGGACTCTGCCATCACCGAGCTGCGACGCTTCATATTCGACCTGAAGCCCCCCGTCTGGCACGACCGCGACCTGGCGACCGAACTGGTCCGCCTCGTTCAACAGTTAGCCGAGCCGTACGGGGTCGAGACCCGGGTCGATGTCAGCCCTGACCTCGGACGCGTCCCCAGCGACGTGATCGACGTTGCGTCACAGATCGTCCGGGAGGCAACCAGCAATGCGTTGCGTCACTCGGAGAGCCCCACTGTTGAGATCGCCGCCGAGAGCGGAGCCGGCTTCCTAATCCTGACGATCACCGACCGAGGAAAAGGATTCGATCCGGCTTCGGTGGAGCCTGGGCTAGGCCTGTCGAGTCTCCGGAGCCGGGCTGAAAAAGCCGGAGGCGACACCACTCTCCATACTGGTCCCGGGCGCGGAACCACCGTCCGGGTTCTCCTGCCCATCTGAGGCGATTGAGTCCTCGACCGCCCTGCACAACTGATCAAGGAACGCCTTGGCGCTCGCCTCGGCCAGGCGGTGCAGCACCGCCCGATCAAGAAGGCGACCCAGTCCCTTCATCGGAGGTTCGTAGGAGCCTCGGAAGATGACTTCGACCAGGCCGGGTCCGAGCGGCTGCAGGACCAGGTCGGCGCTCATCACCGGGAACAGCGCCTCCACCCCGGTCGCCTTCCAGTCCATCGGGATGATGACCGAGCCCGATCGGCCCATCGGTTGCCCGAGGAAAATCTCAACTTCCTTGGCCGGGATGAAGGAGCCGGGGTCGATACGGGTCCTCAGCTCCTCACCCTTCCGGTAGGCCAATCTGGCCCACACCGATACCTCACCCTCGGCCGCGCTGATCGCCGTCGACACCTGCTCGAGGGATCCGTTCACGTGACCGAAGTAGTAGACGAGCATCACTCGCTCTCCACTATCACTGCCGTGACCATCCCGAACATTCCTTCTTCCCGTTCGACATGATTGAGGATGTGGCAGTGCCAGACCCAGGCTCCGGCAGCATCGGCATGCACGAGGATCGAATACCGCTCGCCCGGAGCGACGTTCAATGTGTCGACCCAATAGGGCTCGTCGAGCGGGTAACCGTCTTTCGCGAACACCAGCTGGGGAAACCCATGAAGATGCATGGGGTGGATCTGCAGACCCTCGTTGTAATAGTGGACCACGAACCAGTCGTCGAGCCCGACCACCAGCGGCTCAGTCGCCGGGAATGACTTGCCGTTGAGCGAGTAGCCGATGGCGCCGGCGTCGTTTAGCACCATGGGGATCTCGGTCACGATCTCGAGATCCTCCGGAACCTCGATGCCGCCGATGGTGCGGCCGGTCGGGATGGGGGTGTCACCGATGAGGATGGTGCCGAAGAGGCCGTTGGGGACCTGGAGCTGACCGTGGTGGTGGGCGTGGTACATCGAAACGGCGGGTCCCACGGCAACGAATGAGTAGGTGAAGCTGTCGCCAGGCTCTATCAGTGGCTGGGTCAATGGTGCGACGCCGTCCATCTGGTTTTCGAGTCTCACCCCGTGGAAGTGGACGTCCGTTCCCATCGGGAGTTCGTTGTGAAACGTGACCGAGACCCGATCACCGTCATCGACCCTGATGGCCGGTCCGGGGACCTGGCCGTTGTAGGTCCAGGCCTCGACAAACCTACCTGCCTCGACTTCCCAGGAAGTGATGGCGATCGTGACGTCATACTGCTTGGTCCCATCATCGAGGATGACCGGTTCCAGCGGCTGGTTGCCGATTCCCTCTGTCGAGGCGGGAAAAGCCAGGATGCTCTCGGTCATCGCCATGTCCATAGCCGTGTAGTCGGCAGCGGTGTGCCCGGCGTGGGTATCGGTCGCGGCGACATCGCCCACCGTCAACGTGGCGGTCATTCCTGAGGATTCGTGACCCGGGATTGCGCAGATCAATTGATACTGCCCGGCGGCCATGTCGCCAAGATTGAGAGTGGCGCTCTCGCCCGCGTTGAGGTCAGGAGTGCTCGCTCCACCGACAAGTGTCAGGTTGTGAACGACATTGCCAACGTTGGTTACACGTAACGCTACGGCACCTTCGGGCACCGCGAGGTCGCCGGTGATGGAGAATTCGGTGAGCTGGATCTCGGCCACGGTGCTATCGACACCTGTTCCGGCGGCTGATGGCCCCCGGACCACGAGTATCAGAATCGCGGCCATGACCAGGACGCCGGTGGTCGAAACCAAAAGCGTGATGCGGTCGAACACCTTGGACGAGTCGGTCAACTTGATTCCTTCTTTGAGTACGCCCTCAAGCTTCCATGGCCAGAACTGGCCCGGATAGGGCCGGTAGTCCTGTGGGGTGGGTCTGTTTGGCCCTACCGGTGGTGGGTGGGTTTGGGGGACACTGAGGTTGTCAGTTTTCGAAGCAGTGTTCATTAGGAGGACACCACCATGGCAGTAGTAGTTGACAGAAAAGCCC
>DATLEZ010000171.1:0-2437 GCA_035525055.1 Acidimicrobiia bacterium
CCATGCCATCAACCGTTCCTCCTCATCGAGAATTGCCTTGGTGGTTAGCGCCCGGTCCACTGCGGACTCGCTGATCGGTCTGCCGTCGCGGCGAAGCGACAGACCCGCCGGGACGGGTCGGGAAATATCCACACAACGGACCCCGCCGGCATGATCGCCGAGCCGCTGCAAGAAGCCGGTCAACTGCTCCGAGTCGAAGGTGACGGTCGTCGGCACGGCTGCGGCCAGCTCTCGGACCAACTCAGCAGGCCGCCAAGTTGACTGACCTTCACCCAGCGAAGCGAGGGCACGGTCGGCCAACCTCGCCGCTGTCCGAGCGTCGATCCCCACAAGGCGGCGCTGACGACCGACTACGTTCTCGACGAGCCGCTCCGGGTCGTGACCCAATCCTCGAACCCGCTCCCGCCACTCCTCACGCAACTCGCCGGCCGTGGGGCCGTGTGGTTTGGAGGGTCGGCTGTCCACCACCGCCTCCCGCTCCAGCTTCCATCGTTCCCTGGCGGTCGGCTCTCTGCCCAGGTCGGTTCGGAACCGGGCGAGCTTCTCATCGAGGCGGCGCTGCACATCATTGGTCCGTTGGGAGAACTCGGCCAGCACCTCGCCGTCGAAGTCGGCGATCTCCGCGATCCCGTGCTCGGGCGTTTGCCAGCGAACGCCGAGGCGGAGGTTTAGTTCAGATCGGAGGTTGGCGTGATAGAGGGCGGAGAGGGTGCGTTGGTCGAGCTTGATGGTGCGGGCGTCGAGAGCCAGCCAGCGGCCGTCCGGTGCTGGTACCCGGTTGGCGATCACCGCGTGGGTGTGGAGCTGAGGGTCGAGCTTGCGGCTGGTGTGCTGACGAAACACCCCGACCACAATCCCCTCCGCGTCCACGGTCACAACTTGGCCGTGGTGGCGCATCCGGGTGTGGGCATGGGATTCGATCCAGCCGAGCACCGCCGCCACCGAATCCTCGTGGGCCTCGACCACGTGGCGGCGAACCTCGGGATTGCCGAGACCGAACAGGACTGAGACCGACTTGGGTGCGGAGAATGTGGCGTCATAGCCCCTCACGGACCCCTCCCCGTACCGGCGACCGAGCTCACGGCCCGTGACCGGATCCCGTCCAGCCATCACCGCCAGGAATGCATCTGAGTCCACCTCGCCCTGGACACCCAGGCGATCGGCGCCTCGACCCCACCACCGGCCGGGACGCTCGTCACCGTCGAGGTAATACGAGGGGAGACGCTCGGTGTAGTAGCGGCCCGCACCGTCACCCTTCAACGTGGTCACCCGGACCGTCACAATCGACTCCCCCACCTCACCAACACCGGTCGACCGCAGGTGTGCACTCGTCTGTTCTTTTTGTTCATCACCCCTATATGGGGCAAGCCTGAGACGGAAACGCGACATCAAATCCGAAGAACCTGGCGCTCGTGTCTCGACGCCTGAGGTCTCAGACACCGCGGGCCGATGGAAGGTGGCGTCTGTGCACGCCTTTCGGATCAGCGGCGGGGCCGGACTAGCTCGTGGGTTCCGATCTTGTTGCCCCGGCCCGCCCTGGAACGCGGTTGACCGTAGACGTACTGGTGGCCGAGGATCGATCAACAGCGTTGCGTGCATCGGCGGCAAACTGATTGATCGGCTTCGGAGGCTCTTTAGCGAATCATCTCGTCGTAGTCGGCATGCGATCCGATCCAGAACCACACAAGGCCATCACCCGACTCGACGGCCAAGGCTCGATACCGCAGCCCGACTCGTGCCGATCTGAACCGGCCGACCTTCTTGAAGTGAAGAGAAGGGTGCCGAGGATCCGACTTCAGCCGCTCGAAGGCTTCGTCGGCTTGGCGACGCACCGGTTCGGGCAAAGAGTCATAGCACTTCCAGAATCGAGGAGAAGCGTGATGCTTCAAAGAGGTTTCGTGCGACCAGAAGCGTGGTCCTGAAGGGCCTCGTCAGCCAGATCGTTGAGTCTCCCTGCTCGGGCATCACGCTCCAACTGCTGATCCCACGCCGCCCAGTCGTACTCAGCGAACCAAGCGCGGAACGCGGCAAGCTCCTCTGCGTCAAGTGCCTTCACCGCTTCTTCGACACGTTCGACCCGACTCATCCCAACAGTGTGCCACAACCTGGACTGCAGCCGACGCGTCAAAAGGCGGTTGCTAGGCGTAGCGTTCTTCCATTCGGTCGGCCAGGTCTTCCAAGTCGTCCTCGAAGAGGCCCCGTATGTGTCGAGGGTCATCGCCGCGGAGGCGTGGCCCAACGCGCGCCGGACAGCCTTGATCGAAGCACCTGAGGCGATCATCAAACTTGCCGCCGTGTCCCGGAGATCGTGAGGCACGAGATCCCCAGGCATGCCCGACTCCTTGACTGCCGGATCCCAGACTGACTTCCGAAAGTTGGAGTTGCGCAACGGCCCCCCACGTGGAGCAGAGAAACCAACGTATCAGACGGACCTTGG
>DATLEZ010000172.1:0-7397 GCA_035525055.1 Acidimicrobiia bacterium
GCCATAGATCAGCTCTCATGGCAGGACTACGCCAACTGCCGCGGCGCCGACGCCGATTTGTTCTTCCCGGAACGTGGCGCGTCGACCCGTAAGGCCAAAGCCATCTGCAATGCCTGCGACGTGAAAGCGGAGTGTTTGGACTTCGCCATCGTCCAGGGTGAAAAGTTCGGAATCTGGGGCGGCATGTCCGAACGCGAACGCCGCCGAGTCCGCCGCCAACGCATAGTCGCCCGCAAGGTTTCCTAGACCCCGACACCCGGACGGTGCTACTGCTAGGTCTCCGGGGTCGACTCCGGGTCGGGGCCGGTGATCATCCATGGCCCGTCTCCCCGACAGATCGGTGCCTCCCATCGAGCGTATTCGTCGCCATCTTCTGTTCTTGCTATCAAGTCCGCGTGCACACAATCGGAACGCATCGAATAGCCGGTACCGGGTTGCAGCACAGTCACCTCGTTTCGACTTCTGTGCCCTGTTGGAAAATGGTGAGCGTTATGTCGGTCTCGTTGAACACGGAGAGGGCGTCAGGGGGATACTCGCATCCAGATAGCACCATGGTCAAGACCAGTCCTAAGGCAAAGCGTTCGGGTCATTTTC
Source organism: Acidimicrobiia bacterium (assembly GCA_035525055.1). Taxonomy (GTDB): domain Bacteria; phylum Actinomycetota; class Acidimicrobiia; order Spongiisociales; family ZC4RG35; genus DATEEG01. Next base: position 595 of record DATLEZ010000172.1, read on the forward strand.
AAAGTTGAACCAGTCGACGCGTTTTGGCGCGGAGTTCTGCTCCCCTGATGTCGTTTGTCCGCGCCAGAACAGGCTTTGAAGGGTCGAAATCGAACATACTCATGTCACTAAGTGTCTGGGGTCGACTCCGGGTCGGGGCCGGTGATGATCCAGGGATCGCCTTGGCAAATCAGGCCCTCATGCCGGGCGTACTCGCTCCCGTCCTCTCTTCGAACTACTAGCTCTCGCATACAGTCTCCACAGCCGGCCCAGCCTGAGGAAGGCAGGAGGCGACTCAGCTCGATCTCGCCTCGGGCGTCTGAAAGCTCGTACAGAAACAGTGTCTAGTCGGTGTGGTTCTCGACCCTGATGGAATCAGAGGTGAACTCGCAGGACGACAGAGCCAGCGCGAGGGCCAGCGAGGCCAACATGAATACGCACCGTGAAAGGTGCGGAGACCTCATCTGGTACCTCTCGGCCCTGGAGCGCGTCAAATCACCAACTGATTGCTGCGCTCTAAGAGGTAACGGTATCGCGTTAGAGGTACAACCCCGAGGGTGGTTGGTCGCCCTCCGGGGTACCCCGCGACAGGGCCGCCCGACGCGCCATCTCCTGGAGCTGCTGCTGAGCCGCCATCTGCTGGCTGAATAGGGAAGCCTGGATCCCGTGGAAGAGACCCTCGAGCCATCCAATGAGCTGGGCCTGGGCGATCCTCAACTCGGGCTCGGATGGCTTCTCGTGATGGAGCGGAACCATGATCTCGTTGAACTCGTCGAGCAGATCGGCAGGAAGCATCTCCCGCAACTCGTTGAGGCTGCGGCTGTGGACGTCGGCTAAGCGCGCCTTGCCCTGCTCGTCGAGGGGAGCGTGGCGCACCTCTTCCAGCATTGCCCTCGTCATCGAGGCGATGCGGATCAGCTTGGTGGGCAGGCCAGCCCCGGCCGGCGGCTCACCGGGAGGAGCAACTTCTGCGGAAGCGGGCGGTTCGATGGCATCGGGGGTGATCGGTTGTTCAGAGGTCATTGCGGGGAGCGTAACCCTCCCAGCCGGTATCGAACCTCTTCCAACCTTGTACCCGGCCCCATATGATCGAAGGATCGATCCAAGGAGGACGGCTTTGGTGGACGGTGGCGATCTGCCCCCGATCCTGGATGCGGCCCAAGTTGCCGACCTGCTGGGTATGAATGTGCAGATGGTTCGTCGATACGCCCGCGAGGGTCGGCTTCCCGCCTACAAACTTCCGGGCGGTCGCACCTTCAGGTTCTTTCGGGATGAGATCTTCGAGTTCCTGCGCCAACACCCTGCGGTGGCAGAGGGCGAGGAGGATGACGTGCTCATTCCGGACGAGGCCTGATTGCCATCACGACGCCGTCGATTGGGAGATAACACCGCTCGGTGGGAAGCCTCATCTCGACGTGATCGGCGGCCACCACTTCGATCACTCCAGTTGCTTCGAGCATCGGCGAACTGCATCGGAGCGTCAACTCTTCCCCGGTCAGTTCGAACTCGCTCAATCTTGCCCTGAAAGTCTCGGAAGCCGGCCTTCCGGTCCGTCCTCCCTGTCGGGCGGGGGTCAATCCGATGGCGATCGAATCGAGCCTCGCTTCGAGGAAATGGGAAGCGGTCAGCAGGCTCAGGTAGTCCGACCCAACTGCCAGCAGTTCGCCGCTCCAGTCCTCTCCGAGACATCGGACCGTCACGCCTTGTCCCTGGTGCATCGCAGCTGTGGCAACATCGCTGAGACGCGCTTTGCGCCGTCGCTGCAGTTGAACCAGGCGCTCGACCTCCTCGGCTTCGCTCCGGAACTCGGCTGCGACCCGTCGCCGGAGCTCGGCGGCGAGGTCGTCGAACTCCTCAGGCTCCCACTTCATTTATTTCGCGTTCTCAGCGGCGGGAGAAGGGGCGACCGTAAGGTCGCCGCCAGTTGCATCGGGGCATGGGGCAATAGGGAGGCGGGGTGATTCGTGAACAGGTGGGCGAGGCTACTCCTGTGGGTCCAGGTCGGGTCCGCCGGCGCAATCCTCTCACGCGCGTCTCGGCTGCCCACCTTCTCATGCTCCTCGCCGCGGTGCTGGCATTCGCGACCAACCTCGTTGTCCTCCGCGATCACGACGAGACCCGGGCAGTAGTAGTAGCGGCTGTCAACCTTCCGGCTGGGCGTGCGGTCGAATCGGCCCACCTGCGTGCTGTCGAAGTAGATGTGGACGATGCCGTCTACTCCAAGTTGATTCCCTGGACGCAAGCTGCGGCCTTGGTTGGGCAGGTGACCTCCCATTCGATCGGTGAGGGAGTTCTCATTGGCATGACGGACTTTCGAGATCCTTCCGGACCCGCCGGCCTGCGATCAATGAGCGTCCCCATCGACGCTGAGCACGCCGTCGGAGGTGGGTTGGCCGCAGGCGATCGAATCGACCTGATCCTGGTGGACGACGATGGTCCTCGTTACGTACTCGCCGCCGCCGAAGTACTGGCGGTCTCATCGGTTGGTGAAATCGGGGCTTTGGCTTCCGGCGACTTCTACATCGTGGTGGCGGTTGACGCGGAGCAGGCCCTCTTGGTTGCAGGGGCAATCCAAGATGGGCGAATCGAGATCGTCAGATCTACCGGCGCCCTCCCCGTCGAAAGCATCGGATGAACGAAATCGAAGTGGCCCTCGCGGTCTCGGCGAGGGTATGGCCCGATCGGCTTCATCGCTTTCTCGCGGACCATGGTGGTGCTCGCGTTCGTGCCCAGGTTCTGGCTCCGGAGGATGCCCTCGCCGAAAGCTACGAGGTCCTGATCATTGACGACGTCAGTTCGTTTCTCACACCGAGGCTTGTGCAAGAACTGCAGCGAAGGCAGCGGATGGTGCTCGGAGTATTTGACCCGGCCGATGGCCAGGACGGCAAGGACCGACTCCGCGAGTGCGGAGTCGACCAAGTCATCGAGTCGGCCGCCAGCGCCGAGGAGTTCGTCGTCGCCGTCAGAGCGCTGGTCGTCCTTGCTCCCTACCAGCGCGTCGACGAGTCAGACGAACCTGAGGAGTCGACCCCGGGAGGGCGCCTCATTGCCGTCGGCGCTCCTCCCGGCGGTTGTGGAGCAACCGAGGTGGCCGTCTCTATCGCAACTCGACTGAGCAGATCGGGACCAACCGTCCTGATCGACGTTGACGAGGTAGCCCCATCGGTGGCGCAGCGTCTCAATCTCCGGCTACTGCCCAATCTGCGTACCGCGATCGATGTCATTCAGCATCGAAGCGGGGATCTAAGTCGATCTCTTCAGGCGATCGGGGACCTCAGCGTCCTATGCGGGTTCTCGGGTGAGCGCGATTGGATGGAGATTCGCCCGATCGAACTCCACGATGTCATTAGCGAGCTAAGGGTCGCCTTCCGGTTTCTGGTGGCCAACGTTGGACCACTAAAGGGTGGAGGACCCGGTGAAGGAGAGCGTTTGGGACTCAGCCGCCACGTAGTGGCGGCCGCCGATGACGTGTTTGGTGTGGGTCTCGGTCACCCCGTGTCGATATCGAGATCGATCGCGTGGAGCATGGCCGCTTCCTCGCTGAACCCGGGCGCCGCCCGGTCACTTCTCATCAATCGGGCCCCAAGATCGATCTACCGACGAGGCGAGATCCGGCTTGAGGTGGCGCGGGCCACGGGCCTCTCCGTCGAGTTTCTACCCGGTGACGAACGGGTCGAAGCGGCCTCGTGGCAGGGAAGGCCGGTTGCGAGCGGCAAATTTCGTCGGGCGGTAGACCGGTTGGTCGATCGGCGCCTGACGTGGTGACTTCGGCGCCGGCCTACGACGAGATCCGGCGCCGAGCCCTCGAGCTGGTGGAAAGCCGGCGAATCGATCCTGTGCTGGAGCGGGACACTGCCCGTGCTCTAGTGGCTGGTGCGGTCGATGAATATCAGCGGCGCGCTCACCTGGGCCAGGGCCGAGCTCTGCACAACCCAGCCGAGATGATCGATCGGGTCCTGCGAGCCGTTTCCGAGTTGGGGCCGTTGACAGAGCTGCTCGGGCGAAGCGACATCGAAGAGGTCTTCATCGAGGGCGGCAGGGTTTCGTTCCTGGACAGCACGGGGCGGTTGCGGGCGCTTGATCAGCCGTCGAGCGAGCCCGAGAACCGCCACGTCGTCGAACGGCTGTTGGCCGAGACCGATCGCCGACTCGACGCCTCCAGTCCGATCGTCCAGGCAAGGGTTCTGGATGGTGCGGCCCGACTGACCGCCGTCATTCCCCCGATCGCCGACCAACTGTCAGCCACGATCCGCCGCTACGCACTGCGGCGAGAGACTCTCGCGTCGCTGGTGGAACTCGGCTCCTTGACTCGAGCGGCAGCCGGGTTCCTGGCGGTGGCGATGCGCACTACGGCGTCTTTCCTGGTTTCGGGACCGCCCGGGGCAGGCAAAACCTCGCTGCTGGCCGCGCTTGTCCAGGCAGTGCCGCCCGCGCAATGCATTCGCAGCTGTGAGGAGGTCCGCGAACTTCACGTCCCGATGCTGCACGGCTCGTACTACGAATCACGACCGCCGGCGTTGGATGGCAAAGGGGAAGTCAGCCTTCGGGACCTCGTCAAGGTTGTCCTGGCGATGAGGCCCGATCGAATAATCGTGGGAGAGGTCCGAGGATCAGAAGCGTTCGAGCTAACAAGGGCTGTGAATGCAGGTTGCGGCTTCGGCTGCACCATCCACGCCAACTCTGCTCGTGACGCCCTGAACGCACTGGTAAACGCGGCGATGATGGCTGGTGAGAACGTAGCCGAACCGGTCGTGCGACGTGTGTTCGCGTCGAGCCTTGATTTCGTCGTTCATCTCGACCGGGATGCCACCGGCGTCAACGACGGCCCTGTTCGGCGTCAGGTCGTCGAAGTACTCGCACTGGTCCCTGCCCTTCATGACGACTTCTCAACCCAGCCGATCTTCGCCCGGGCCCGCTTAGGCGGCCCGCTGGAGTGGACCGGCGGATTTCCTCCCGACGGGGTCGTCGACCGCATCGAGCGGGTGCTGCCGACGGGGACGAGGTTGGGAGATGTCCTGGAAGGAAGGGTCAACGTCCTGTGAGGCTCATCGCGTCAGGATTCGCCGCGGTGACCGCGAGCCTGCTGGTCGGCTGGCTGTGCGGTGCGTGGCCTGCCCCTCGCAAGCTTTGGCCGGTCCGCCCACCGCGGGGCGAGTGGCTGGTGCAGGCCGGGGTGGGGGTTGGTCTCGTTCCGTTCTGGCTGGCCGTCGGAATCGTCGGAGCGATGGCCTTCCTAATCGTTTGGATTTTCTCCGGCCTCTTGGTGGTCGCGGTGCCGGCTTCCATCGTGGCTCTATTCCTCCCCAGGGTGTGGGTAATGAGACGCCGCGCCCAGCGAATGCTGGAACTTCAGGCAGCATGGCCCGACGGCCTGCGAGATCTCGTTGCTTCGATTTCGTCGGGCATGTCGTTGGCGCGTGCCCTTGAGCAACTGTCAGTTAGCGGTCCGACACCGCTTCGGCTGGCGTTCGGTCGATTTTCCAGTCTCTCGCGGGTCGTCGGTGTTGTTCCTGCTCTGGAAGCAATCAAAGCCGACCTGGCTCACCCCACCTCCGATCGAATCATCGAGGTGATGACCGTTGCTCACGAGCGCGGCGGTCCGATCGTCCTCTCGATCCTGCGAGATCTGACAGATGCGACCACAAGGGACATGTGGGCGGGTGAGGAGCTGGCCACACTGGCGCTCGAGCAGAAAATCAATGCGAGGGTGGTCTTCGTCATTCCATGGGTCGTGCTCGCCTTCATCACCACTCGACCAGGACCCTTTAGAGACTTCTACGCCTCGTCGGCCGGCGCGGTGGTCGTCGCAATCGGCGGAGCGGCGAGCGTTCTCGGTATGTGGCTCGCTTCCAAGCTCGGAAAGGAGCCCGACGAACCCCGGGTCTTCGGGAGGGTGGCCCAGTGATCGAGCCGGAGGTCATCTTCGCTGCTGCCTTCTCGGCTTTGGCGACGGTCCTGGTGATCCGATGGGTAGCGCCACCACGCCCTCGGCTCGCCGGTCGGGTCCGTCCGTACGGGGCCAACCGCATCGCCGGCGCTGCGATCGATCCACAAGTGCCGGTCGGCTCCGCCCTCAAGACGCTGGCTCGCTTCGCACTGGCCCCGTTGGCGAGGCGGATCGGTCGTTTGGTTGATCGTGACGGTGGGTTGAGCGCTGGCCTCAGGTTGCGGAAGGCAGGGCTCTATCCCGCCATCGACGATCAGCAGGCGGTCGAAGCTTTCCGGATCAGGCAACTCGAAATCGGGTTCGGATACCTCGTCGGCGCCGTCGTCGTCTCGATCTCGCTCGAACTCACTTCGTCGCGCGCTTTGATCCTCTGCCTGCTGGCGGTCGTGGTGGCCACTGCCCGTCAGCGGGGCGCCATCGATCGAGCGATCCGGGGCCGCCAGGACCTGATGAGGATTGAGATCTACACCGTGAATCAGTTGCTGGCGATGCGGGTAAGGGCGGGCGGCGGTGTGGTTCATGCGGTCCAGCAAATCGTCGCCCGCGGACAAGGTGAAGTTGTCTCCGAACTGGCGGAGGGACTGAAACTCCACCGTGCCGGGATGAGGGCCGGCGACGCTTTTCAACGGCTCGCAGCGACGACCCCTGAGCCTGCCTGCGCAAGGACGTATGCCCTGCTCGCTGTTTCCGAAGAGCGCGGCGCCGATCTGGCCGGTGCCTTGCTGGAGCTTTCGGAAGATGTGCGGGAGTCGCGGCGAGAGGCGATGCGCCGTGCCGCCACTCGACGTCGCGCAGCAATGTTGGTTCCGATCATCGGAATTCTCGCTCCGGTCATGCTGCTCTTTGTCGGAGCACCGTTGCCCCGGATCATCTTCAG
>DATLEZ010000173.1:0-9048 GCA_035525055.1 Acidimicrobiia bacterium
GAAGCCGGGGATCTGTTCCACGGCGTAGTGATAGATCGAGACCAGTGAGCCGGCGAGCGCCCAAAGGGAGATGGCACGGCTCCGGCGGGCCTGGGGGATGGCAAGGGCGATGGCGAGCGGATACATGAATCCGCGCTGGACCCAACAGAGGAGGCAGGGGATGAAATTGGCGACCTCGGAGAGGAACAGGCTGCCGAGGGTCGACACCACTGCGACCGCCCAGGCGAGATTGGCGGCGACTGGTCCGATCTGGCGGACCAGAGAACGTCGGGGGCCGATGAAGAGGACTAGCGCACCGGCCAGAGAGACCAAAGCAAGGATCGCAAGAAAGGTGACGACGACTTGAACCACGCCCGCCATTATCGACGGTCTCGGATGGCCCTGGCACAGTTAGCGTGAAGGTTCATGGATCCCGCTGAGCGCCTGGAAGCGATCGCCGACGCCCTTTCGGTCGGGAGGGCAAAACGCCACATCTTTCTGTGCGCCGAACAGAAGACACCCAAGTGCGCGCCGTACGAAGAAACCGCCGAGGTATGGAAGTACCTGAAAGCCCGCCTCAAAGAACTGAACCTGGCATCTGCTCCCCCGGAGTGGGGCGGCAAGCCCGGTATGGAGGCTTATCCCGTACCGCCAGGTCAGGGGTGCGTCCTCCGCACCAAGGCGGACTGCCTTCGAATCTGTGAGCAGGGCCCGATCGCGGTCGTCTATCCCGAGGGAACCTGGTATCGGAATGTGACCATCGAGGCGGTCGAGCGCATCATTCAGGAACACCTCATCGGTGGCCAGCCGGTCGCCGAGTTCGCCTTCGCAGGGGGTGACCTGTCATGAAGTTCTTCTGGCGGCTTCTGACCTTGATCGCGCTCTGGAGGATGTTCGGCCCGGTGATCCCGCCACGGTGGCGGGCTCAACAGGAGCACCCCTGGAAGGTCCCGGCCCGAACCGTGTTTGCCGGCGACCGGGAGATGTCGGTGCGTGAGGTCGGTCCGGTCGACGCTCCGGTGATCGTGTTGATCCACGGCCTGGCCGGTTCATCGATGGCCGAGTGGTACAAGGTTGCCCCCTTGCTGGCTGATCGCTTCCGCGTCGTGATGATCGACCATCGTTCTCACGGACTTTCGGTGCCGGAGAGGGGCCGCTTCGAGATCGAAGACGAAGCCGACGATGTCGCCGCGGTTGTTCATGCCCTCAATCTGGAACCGGTAGGAATCGCCGGGTATTCGATGGGCGGAGCAATCGCTCAGGCCGTGGCCTACCGGCACCCTCACCTCGTCAAGAAGCTTGCGCTGGTGGGGGCGATGTCGCACCACCCGACCGCTTGGAAGCTGGGGCGTTCTCTTGGGGCCTTCATAACGAGGGCCTGGGAGCGCCTTACCGGGACCGGCACACCGGAGGTGCGGGCGGGATACCTTCTGGCGATCGGTGCGGTCGACCCGAAACATGCCCGCTGGCTCTGGGACGAAACCCACCGGCGCGACCCCGATGCCGGCGCGGCGGCCAGTCTGGCCCTGTTTCGGTTCGACGGACGCCCTCACCTCTCCCGGATCACCGCTCCGACACTGGTCGTGATACCGGCCAAGGATCAATTGGTGCCCCCGAAGTGGCAGCGGGAACTGGCGTCGCTCATCAAGGACTCGCGGATCGAGGAACTCAACGATGCTCGCCACGAACTGCCGTGGTCGCACGCAGAGCAGTTGGCGAAGCTTCTCGGGGAGTTCTTCGCGGAGAGTGGTTCGAGGTCCGAGGTTCAAGGTTCGAAGGCTCGAAACCCTCTTACCTCAAACCTCCAACCTCAAGATTTCAACTTCAAACCTCAGACGGGCTCGTTGGAGAAGTAGCGCCAGGCCAGAAAGCCGAGTCCGACGAGGGTGAGCACGAGCAGAACCTTTTTCATTCTCACCTCCTGTGAGAAGTCGCTTGAGGCGAATCCTACGACACCGGAGGGCATATCGCGGACGACTTTCCCACCAGGTTTCGATGCCGGAAGTTGAGGTTCGGACGTGGGAAGTGGGACGTGGGACGCTCCTCATGGCTTGAAGTTCTCGAGGCTTTCTTCTCGACTTTTCGCGTCTTTCTGCCGATAGATGCTGATGGCATCACCCAGACTCTTCGGCCGTGACTCTTCCAAACAGCAGGGCGTCGAGCCAGGCACGAGCGAAATCGAGGACAAGACACGACGGCGCAAGCCGAAAGCGGAGGCCAGCTCTGCCTTGATGCTCGACCTTTTCGGTGACTTGTGGGGCCGCGGGAAGCCGGTCGAGCCCAAATCCGGGGCTTAGGCCCGTCGGATTCTCCTTGCAATCGGGAACGTTTTACCCTCGGTGAATCATGCGCCGACTCCTTTTTCCCGTCCTTGCTCTAACGATGGTTCTGGCCGCTTGCGCTGACTCGGGTTCGCCCACCACCTCGGCAAATTCCCCGACCACTTCGGAAGGGGCCAACACCACCACATCGTCGGCCCAAACCACCACGACCGAAACCGCTCCAACGGCGACAACGACGGCAGGGGTGACGACCACTTCGACCGCGGCCGAGGTGCCGCGCATCACAGTGGAAAACGGCGTCAAGACCGAAGGTCTCGACACGATCAGCGTGAGAGTCGGGGAGACGGTTCAATTCGAGGTCGAAGCCGACATCGCCGACGAGATTCACGTCCACGGCTATGACCTCCTGTTCGAGACCATCCCGGGCGAGGAGGTCCTGGTTGAGTTCGTTGCGGATGCCACCGGGATCTTCGAGGTCGAGTTGGAGGGGTTGGGCCTGGCCATCGTCGACGTTGAGGTAACTCCTTGATCCGATTCCCCTGGGCCCCTGCTCGCGTGGGAGGACCTGCTCTCGTGGGAGGACCACCATGCGCCCAATCGAGGGAACCTACCGATAAAGGTCTCGGCCACCCCGGTCACTCTTTGCCGATCGAAACAGGGGTTAAGGGCGCCAGTCCCGGCGACGATTAAGGGAGATGTCTCGCAGCCATCGCGAAGACACCGAGGCCCTCTATCGCCGTGGTGTTGCCATGTGGGCCGAGCGAAGGCTGACCGAAGCAGGCGACCTCTTCAGGGCCGCTCTTGCCGCGAGCCCCGGGCTCGAGGACGGGTGGTGGTTCTCCACCAACCTCGCGATGGCTCAGGTCGCAATGGAACTGGACGATCTCGATACCGCTCGCCGGCACCTGGCCCGACTGCCTGGCCAGGGCGTCGGAGTCGCTCAGCAGATGGCACTCCGGGCCCGCCTGGCGCGGATCGAAGGCGATGAAGACACTGCCGCGCTTCAGGTAGGCGCTGCATTGCGCTCATTAGCCGGTGACGGTGAGATGGACCCCGGAAGCTTGATGAACGGTGCCATCGCCCTCATGTGGTGCGGGGAGGTGTTGCGGGAACTCGGATTTGGTCGCGACGCCTCTCGAGTCGCGGAACTGGCGCGGGAGCGTATTGTCCTGGCAGGGATCCACGATCCAACGCTTGAGGCCGGTCTCGCAATGGTCGAGGCGGGAGGGGCGCGACTCGCGGGGGACGTCACCGCCGCCATCAGAATTCTCGATTCGATCGACCTCTCTTTATCCCCTGAGTTCTTCGTGGAGATCGCACTCGAACGAGCCCGTCTCGCCTGGTTGTCGGGCGACAAACAGGGGGCGCAGCGTTTCTATGAGGAGGCCGGGGCCGGTGCGACCAGTCTCCAATACAAATCCATGGCTCGATCGATTCGGGAAGAGTCGGCTGTTGGCCCACGGCTCCATCGAGCCGACTCGCACTCAGTGTTGGTTAACCGCAAGAGCGAAGAGTTGGCTGGTGCGACGAGGGCCTACGCCGTAGTCGTGCGCTATGCAGTCGACCGTCCGGTGGACTCATACTTTGATGTGGAACGCACCGTCGAGGAGTTCTTGTCCGCCCGGCCCCAGCTCGGCTACGTCGACGGGAAGGGGACCGATGGTCGGGTTTGGGACTTTTACCTTGAAGGCGAGGACCCCGACGCCCTCTGGCAGGAGATCCGAACTCTGGTGATACCCATCGCCTCTCCGGGCAGCCAGGTCGAGATTCGGGGATCCGCCGGTGTCGAGACGATCACTCTCGCCTGAATTGTGCGCCCCGGGGGCCTGCTTACACTTTTGGCGTCGGAAACGTTTTACCCTCGCTGGATCATGCGCCGATCCGTGCCTCGAGATGACCTGCCCATCGTTGACATCGAGGCAACTCCTTGATTCGATTCCCACTGGTCGCCCACGGAATCGGTGGGCGTCTGGATCTTCCTGTACCGCTGACCTTCTTTGCCGCCGGTGCCGTTGCCGTCCTGATTATCACCTTCTTGGCCCTCGCCACCCTTTGGCCTAACCCCCGGCTCCAGGACGGTCCCAGGCAGCGATCCCCCGGGCGGACCATCGGTCTCGGAGCCCTGAACATTCTCGGCGTGGTGGGTCTCCTCTTGGTGATCGTGGCCGGCATCGGCACGCTGGCTCGGGGTGGGGACGAACTGGGTGCTCGCAATGTCGGGCCGATCCTTTTCTGGGTGTATTTCTGGTTGGTCGTGCCTTTCCTGGGAGCGTTCCTGGGTGACCTCTACACAGGGATCAATCCATGGCGCACGTTGTCCCGATGGCTCGGGATCGGTGAAACTGAGCGAGGTCGGCTGAAGGCAGGACTATGGCCAGCGACACTGTTGCTGTTGGCGGTTGCCTGGTTTGAGCTTGTGTATCCGGATTCAGGCGACCCTGCCTCGATTGCGATCGCGGCGGTGCTCTTTACCGCGTTCTTGTTGATCATCGTCGGGCTCTACGGGCGGGAGACCGCACTCACCTCGTTCGATCCGTTCACTGCCTACAACCGCCTGATCAGCGCCATCAGCCCGTTCGGTCGCAACGCTGAGGGACGTCTGGTCCGTCGGGGATGGCTGCGGGCGCTGATCGTTCTTCCGGAGTGGCCGGGCCTCGCGGCCTTCGCGATCGTGATGATCGGAACCGTCAGCTTCGATGGTCTCGGGGCGACCTCATGGTGGGAAGCGGCGATGGGAAACTTCGGTGCCTCGACCTTCGGTCGGTCGTTGTTGCTGATTGCTATGTGCCTCGTGGTCGGCGGCACCTACTACCTGGCATGTGCCCTGGCTGTGCGGCTGGGTGGCGGAACCTGCAGTCCGGCTCAAGTCGCCTCCCGGTTCGCTCACACCCTCGTGCCGATTGCCTTTGCCTATGCGTTTGCCCATTACTTCACGCTGATTATTTTCGAGGGCCAATCGATAATCAGCGCCGCCTCCGACCCCTTCGGCCTGGGATGGGATCTGTTCGGGACTCGCGCCTACAAGGTCGACTTCTTCCTGGGTGCCCTTCATATCTGGTACATCCAGGTAGGCGCCATCGTCCTCGGCCATGTGGCCGGAGTGGTCCTCGCCCACGACCGGGCCCTGGTCGACTTCAAAGGAGCCGGAGCGGTGCGATCCCAATACGCCATGCTCCTCCTGATGGTTTTGCTGACCTCTCTCGGCCTTTTCATCCTTGCCGGCTGATCAGGCGGCGAAGCGCAAGAGGCTCAGCTGTCGGCTTTTTGCCGACTTCGCGCCCACGGCAAGAGACCGTTGTAACGGACGTTGCTGAAGTTCTTCCATTGCCGCTTCTTGTCGACGCATACGACCTTGGTATCTACCGGTGCGCTGGAACCGAGATAGTCGGCGAGGGATTTAAGGGTGTGCTGCCACATCTTGTCCTCGGCCTTGCTGCCGAACATCATCATGCCCGCCTCGTACATCGGATCGTTGGAGCGGATCAAAAGCTGGGCCTGGGCCATGGTCGTCCCGTTCTCATCGTGGGCGCTGAATGTGATGAACCCCGCGAAGGGATGGCCCTCGGGGTTCATGTACGAAAAAGAGACGTCATCCGAGTAGAGGACCAGGACTCCCGTAGAGAGCGGAAGGCCTCCCTGGGTCGACTTGATCAGTCCGATCTCACCAGGCTTGATCCCGGCGACCGGGGCGTAAAAGCGGGTTTTTTCCGGCCAGAAGCGACCGTATTCGGCTTTCCAGGTCCCAATCACCTGCTGGGGGGTCTTGCCCGGAATCGCAACCTTGAAGGTCTTCTGCCACATCTGACCGAATCCCTGCTGCGGTCCCGTTAACCGGCGACCCTGCACTCGCGAAGCGCTCGCCCCCTTCGGAACCTGACCGATCTCGAGGTGATCGCGATTGCTCGCCCAGTTGTCGTCTCTCGTGGTGGGCGGTTGATTGTCTGGCCTGAGGTTCTCCGGCCCGGTGCTCATCACAAATCCTCCTTGTCTCGACTCAGGCGGCGAGTGCCGCTGCCTCGTTGTCGAAGATGCTGATTGCTTCATCCAGACGGGTCAGTGAGAAGATCTCGCGGTAATGGGCTGTGAGGCCGAAAGCGGAAAGCCGCTGGTTCTTGCGCTGGGCCCGGATCAGGATCGTGACCAGAAGGCCAATGCCTCCTGAATTCATATAGTCGAGACCCTCGAAGTTGAGGACCACGGTCTTGACGCCCGGTTGATCGGCGTCTCCGTAAGCTTCGGTCAGGACCGGTTCACTGAAGGCGGTCAACTCGCCTTTGATATCGATCACTTTGAACCCGGTTGCGGGCTCCCTCACCGACATTGCAATCTTTGCTTCGGGCATTGCTTCCTCCTCCGTCGATCGTTCGGACTTACTCGACTGCGAGGGCAGTCGGTTCGTCGTCGTAAATGGTCATGAAATCTGCCAAGCGGGTGATCTGGAAGATCTCGCGGTAGTGGGGGCTGAGCCCGCAGGCCCTGAGCGGCCGGCCATCGGCTCTGGCTCGCGCCAGCAGGGCGACGATCACGGCGATCCCCGTGGAATTGATGTAGTCAACATCGGTGAAGTTGAGGATCACCGGTCCGTGGGCTCCAGCCTGGTTGTAGGCAGTTTCGAGGTCATCCTTGGTGCCGCGGTCGATGTCTCCGTGAAGATCGATGACCGTGCTGTCGCCTGTGCTTCTAACTTCTGCCGAGAATGGGGTTCCGGGCATCCTCAGTCCTCCCTTCGGGACATTTCCAGCTCGATGGTGTGGTATTGGTCATCGGTGCTGGTTCTCATCTTGTCGACCATCTTCTCGATGAGAAAAAGGCCCCATCCTCGAGGGCTTTGTTCGCCCGCCAGTTTGGCCTCGAGGTTGGGGATCACCGGGTCCGGTATGGAGCGGCCGCCGCCGTGGTCCTTGATCCGGACCAGGATCTTGCTGCTGTCCGCCAGCACCGAGACCTCGATCGGCAGATCGGGATTGCCCTGGTTGCCGTGCTCGCAGGCGTTCATGGCGGCTTCGGATACAGCGGTCTTGAGGCGTTCAAGTCGCTCTCCCTCCAGACCGAGCCCTTGCGCGATCGAGGCAACTCGGACCATCGCCTCACGCTCGGCGCCCGGGTTGCTGCCGAGGGCGAACGAGGCGACCTCGTCCGGGTCATCACCGAAGGCCGCGGCCGACTCGACGGCCGATGAGGTTCGCTTGATCGTCACCATGGTGACGTCATCCTCCTGTTCGGCGTCCTCGCCGCGGAATAGGTCGAGCTGGTCGAGGATGATCGATATGAGATCCTGGCCTCCCTCATGCCTGGTCACGAGGTCGATGAGCCGCGGAAATCCGAACATGGCACCGGCCCGGTCGTGGGATTCGACGATGCCGTCGCTGGTGAGGAGAACCGTCTCTCCGGGATTGAGGCGAGCGTGGGCGACTTCGTACTTCATGCCCGGCATCAGGCCCAGGGGCATGCCAGTGGCTCGCATCTCGACAACGCCACCTGAGGTCCTGACGTAAGGAAGGTTGTGTCCGGCGTTGGCAAAGACGATGTCGCCCGTGGCGGGATTGAGGACGCCGTAAAAGCAGGTGACGAACATTGCCGGCGGAATTACGGGAACGAGGGACTCGTTGGCCCGCGCCAGCACCTCGCCCGGGTCGTAGCTCTGGGTTGCCATCGTTCGCAGGGTGGTGCGGGTGGTTGCCATGACCAGGGCCGCCGGGACTCCTTTGTCGGTCACATCGCCGATGACGAGCCCCATCCGCCCGTCCTGGAGGGGGATGAAGTCGTAGATGTCCCCACCGACGGCGCGGGCCGATTGGTAGTACGCCTCGATCTCCCAGCCGGCCAGGTGGGGCAACTCTTTCGGAAGCAGGGTTTGCTGGATGAGCGAGGCAACCCGCAGTTCTTGTTCGAATCGCTCCCGCTCTTTGGCTTCCGCCTCTTGCTGCCGGACCAACTGCGCCACCCGGATGGCCGGCGCAACCTGAGATGCCAGGCCAGCGAGCAGTTTGCGATCGTCGGTCGAATAGGGCTGGTCGGAAAGGCGTCTTCCGAGGTTGAGGGTTCCGATCAGCTCTCCCTGGGAGACCAGGGGAACGATGAGGTGGACACCGGCCGCCCGCATCTCGTCGAGGGCCGGGGAGTCGAGTGCCACCTTCTCCACCTCCACTGGTGCTCCCACCCCGAGGAGATAACCCAGAAGGGGATCGTGGTCAGGAATCGGAATGGCCTGACCGATCTGCGATGGAGGTGCAATGGCCTCGCGATCGGTCGCTTCTTCCTTGCGCCGGGCTCGTTGCAGAATTGCCATCGGACGTATGTGTAGCCGCCCCCCGTTCCGACAGCGTTACGGAAAGGAAGAAAGTCGTAAGGTGGAAGGCGGAAGGCGGAAGGCGGAATCGAGTCAGACGAGACGCCAGACGCCATACGGATCTGTCCCCCCGCTTGCCGGGGGGGGACTGATCGCCGCTTTGGGCGATCGAGGGGTGTGCGAGAACTCCGGTCGCAGGTGAAGCTGCTTGGACGTCGCCCGTTCGTCTGGTCCTGCCTTACCCACGAGAGCTGCCCAAACCCCGGCCCTTCCTAACCTTGCGATAGCTGTGCCTACCTCGTCCGGTCTCCGCCTCGCCCTGCTGGGGCCACCAGAAATCACGGTCGACGGCAGTCGCCTCGAAGTCGACACCCGCAAGGCGATTGCGCTGCTTTCCTACCTGGCGGTCTCCGGGGAGCAGCCGAGCCGCGAGCAACTCGCCGACCTGTTGTGGCCCGACCTCGATCGGGATCGGGCCCGGGCGACTTTGCGACGGAC
>DATLEZ010000174.1:0-8934 GCA_035525055.1 Acidimicrobiia bacterium
GACCGAAGCGGAATTCACGGAGTGGGTGGCAGCCCAGCAAGTTCCGGCGGTGACGCCCGCCGAAGGGACCCCGGCCGCGGCCGGGCTGGGCGTATTCCTCAATCGAGGATGCACCCAGTGTCACAACATCGACGCCATCAACGAGATCGAGCAGGGCGCATTCAACGGGCCCGACCTCACCCACTTCATGGACCGGGGAGTTATCGCCGGCGCCTACAAGGAGTACTCGGTCGACAACCTCAAGATCTGGCTGGCCAACCCTCCCACGGAGAAGCCGGGCAGCTTCATGCCCAACCTCGGTTTGACTCAACAGGAGATCGACGACTTGGCTGCATTCTTGGAGACCCTGACGTGACCGCCATCGCTGACCGCCCGACCACGATCTTCCGCCGGCCCACCGCCGAAACCGGATTCTGGTCTTGGGTCACATCCGTCGATCACAAGAAGATCGGGATCATGTACGGCTACACGGCGTTCATCTTCTTCATCGTCGGAGGCCTGGAAGCGCTGCTGCTCCGCATCCACCTCGCTTCGGCCGAGAGCAACTTCCTTTCTGCCGCCGACTACAACGGCCTGTTCACTACACACGCCGTCACCATGATCTTCCTGGTGGTGATGCCGATGTCGGCAGCGTTCATGAACTATCTGATCCCGCTCATGATCGGGGCCCGTGACGTTGCCTTTCCCCGGCTCAACGCTTTGTCGTTCTGGATCTTCCTCTTCGGTGGGATCTTCCTCTATTCGGGCCTCCTCTTCTCGGGAATCGCTCCTCCAACTGGAGTTGTCGACGGGATACCTGGCAATCTCGACCCATCCGACGCTCGCAGCTTTGGGGCTTTGCCCGACGGTGGATGGTTCATGTATCAGCCCAATGCCGGAGCCGACTTCTCCCCCAGCACAGCTCTCGACTTT
The DNA here is from genome assembly GCA_035525055.1 of Acidimicrobiia bacterium. Taxonomy (GTDB): domain Bacteria; phylum Actinomycetota; class Acidimicrobiia; order Spongiisociales; family ZC4RG35; genus DATEEG01. The sequence continues at coordinate 913 of DATLEZ010000174.1, forward strand.
GCCGTCATCGGGATCCAGATCCTCGGCATCGCCTCGTTGATCTCGTCGGTCAACTTCATCGTCACCTTCTTCAACCTCCGAGCGAAGGGCATGCGCCTGCTGCGGGTGCCCGTCTTCATCTGGATGACGCTGGTCGTGGCGTTCCTGCTGTTGTTCTCCCTTCCAATCATCGCCATTGCTCTGTTCATGGTGATGTTCGACCGACAATTCGGGACCCTGTTTTTTGACGCCACTGCGGGCGGAGATCCGATCCTCTGGCAACACCTCTTCTGGCTCTTCGGCCATCCCGAGGTCTACATCCTCATCCTGCCGGCCATGGGCATCGTCTCGGAAATCCTCCCGGTGTTCAGTCGCAAGCCCCTTTTTGGTTACGCGGCGATCGTCTTCGCCGGCGCCGCCATCGGATTCCTCGGCTTCGGAGTATGGGCCCACCACATGTTCTCGTCGGGCATCACCACCGTGGCTCAGGCCGGCTTCGGTCTGACGACGATGACCATCGCCATCCCAACAGGAGTCAAGATCTTCAACTGGCTTGGGACGATGTGGTTAGGACGAATAAAACTCACAACGCCGATGCTGTTCGCGATTGGCTTCATCGCGATGTTCACCATCGGCGGCCTTTCCGGCGTCACCCACTCGGTAGTCCCCTCCGACTGGCAGCAGACCGACACCTACTACATCGTCGCCCACTTCCACTACGTCTTGTTCGGTGGTTCCATCCTGGGGATCTTCGGTGGCCTCTATTACTGGTTCCCGAAGCTCACCGGGCGAATGATGAACGACCGGATCGGCAAGGTCCACTTCTGGCTCTGGTTCATCGGGTTCAACATGACCTTCGCCCCGATGCACTGGCTGGGACTGCAGGGCATGATCCGGCGGACCTGGCGCTACGACCCCAGTCTGGAGTTCTGGAACCAGATCGTCTCGGTCGGCGCCTTCGTCATCGCCATCGGCCTCCTCGTGTTCATCTATAACTTCTGGACTTCAAAGCGCCGAGGCGAGATCGCCGGAATGGACCCGTGGGACGCCCGGACCCTCGAATGGGCCATTCCCAACCCGACCCCGGCCCACAACTTCTCCGTGGTGCCGACGGTCCACACTCTCGATGATTTCTGGCACCAGAAGTACGACGAGGATGACGAAGGCCGTCCGGTCCGCAAACCGGGGGCCGACGACCACGTGGCCTACCTTGGTGAGATCGGCATCCACCCGCCAATCCCGGTCCACCTGCCCAACCCTTCCTACTTCCCGGTCGTGATGGCGGCTGGACTGCCTCTGATCGGCTACGGGATCATCTTCCACACTTCAGCGCTGGGCAAAGCGCTGATAGTCCTGGGTGTGCTGATCTCACTGGTCGCCCTGATCGGGTGGGCCGCCGAACCTCTCGAGGAACCGCATTCGCCGTCGGCAGGAGCCCACGAGTGACCACCGCTGCCCACGATGAGGCCAGCGCTGACGGTGATGACGGGCACGCGGTCGAGGTTGCGCATCATCCCGAGCACGAGTCGACCGGTGTCGAGAACCGCAAGCTGGCGATGTGGGCGTTTCTCAGCTCCGAGTTCTTGTTCTTCGGCGCCCTCATCACCAACTATCTCCTCTATTCGTCGAGGGACTTCGCCCAGGGGCCGACCCCCGCCCAGATCTACGACATCCCCTTCACCTCGGTCAGCTCCTTCGTCCTGCTCATGAGCTCCTTGACCATGGTGCTGGCCCACAATGCGGTTAGCCGCGGTGACCAGGGCGCCACCCGAACCTGGCTTCTTGCCACGGCCATGCTCGGATCCGTTTTCCTGGCAGGCCAGGTGTTCGAGTTCACCGAGTTCATCACGCTCGAAGGCATGACCCTTCGCACCAACCCGGCGGCCTCGGCCTTCTACGTCCTAACCGGATTCCACGGCACCCACGTCGCCATCGGCGTGATCATGCTCCTGGCCCTCTTCGGTTTGTCCAAGCGTCTCGGAGGGCTATCCGACAAACAGTTCCTCAACCTGGAATTGGTCGGTCTCTACTGGCACTTCGTGGACATCATCTGGATCGTGATCTTCACAGTCGTCTATCTGCTCACCGCCGTTCCCGGAGCCGGGTGACATGACCCAGGAGCATCACGTCGCTCATCCGAGCCCGGTTCAATACATCAAGATTGCCATAGGCCTGGCGGTCCTCACCGCCATCGAAGTGGCCCTGTTCTACATCAACGAGTCGCTCCAGCTCGGATGGATCAACACCGCCGCTCTGCTGATCCTTGCATTCCTCAAGTTCGTCATCGTCATCGGCTGGTACATGCATCTGCGCTTTGAGAAGACCGTGGTCAGCCGCTTCTTCGCTTTCGGCTTCGTACTGGCGTTCACGCTGTATGCCGTGGTCCTCATCGGGTTCGGGGTCCTGGCAGCGAGAGCGTGAAGTAGATGCTGCCGGCCTGGCACGTTCACGTCGACGTCTGGCTGGTAATCGGCGCCATCGGCTTCGCCTATTGGTACCTCAACGCCCGGGTGCGATCCCGCCTCCGCCCGCTGGCTCCACCGCCTAGCCCTGGCGAGAAGGCGGCCTTCTACACCGGGCTCGTGCTCCTGTTGGTGGTGTCGAACTGGCCGCTTCACGACCTCGCCGAGTCCTCTTTGTATTGGGTCCACATGACCAACCACCTGGTCATGACCCTGGTTGCTCCACCATTGATGCTGCTGGGCCTAACCCGCCAAATGTCCGATCACATCTTCGGGCACCGTTTGGTGCTTCCCTGGCTCAAGTACCTGGCTCGACCCGGTGCGGCCTTCGCCATCTTCAACCTCGGCATGATTGCCAGCCATTGGCCTGAAGCGGTGGCCCTGTCGCTGCGCAACGAGCTGGCCCACTTCCTGATCCACTCTTTCCTATTCCTGTCCGGCATCTTGATGTGGATCCCCGTGATCTCACGGTCGACTCTCGTGCCGCAACTGCGGCCGCCCTCGCGGATGGTCTACCTCTTGTTGAATTCGATCCTCCCGACCATCCCGGCCAGTTTTCTCACTTTCAGCCACGTTCCGATCTACCCCGCCTACGGCGATTCAGCACTGGCCTTCGGGCTATCGGCAGTGGAGGACCAAACCATCGCCGGGCTCATCATGAAGCTCGGGGGCACGCTGCTGCTTTGGGCAGTGATATCCATAACGTGGTTCAAGTGGGCCAACGACGAGAAGCGGTGGGACCAGATCGAACAGGACCTGCGCACTCCCGTATGAGCGGTGGCCGGCAACTCAGGATCGCCCCCCAACTCAGGATGGGTCAGCAACTCAGGATCAGTCTGCTGGGACTGCTGCTGGCAACGGCCTGCGCCCAGACATCGGGCACCGTCATCGGCAGCGTCATCAACGTCGACGGGGATCTCAGCGAAGTACGGTCGTTCACCGTCCTGGTACAAGGCGACGAAATGGTCTTCGTGCCGACCGACGAAGGCGTCTACGCCTATCCACTTCCCCACCTGCGCGACCACCTCAGGGACGGAACCCCTGTCAAGGTCGGATGGGAGCGCCGCGGCAACCAGTTGGTGGCAATGACCCTCGAGGACGGTTAGGCCTCGAGGACGCCAACAACCGCGAACCTAATGCTATATCCGGCGCTTTCCGCCGGATATTGCATTCAGATTCGAAAGAGTCAATCGCCTTCGGGGACGACGATCCACAGGGCGATGTAGATCAGAAACTGCGGTCCGGGAAGAAGGCAGGACAGGACGAACAACAACCTCATCGTGCCGGGCTTCATCCCGAACCGACGCGCCAATCCGGCACAAACGCCGGCGATCATTCGGTCGCTCCGGGGGCGGACCAGCGGCGCCGGCGCCCCAGAAGTCACATCCGCCCCAGGACTAGAGCCGAGGCTGATTCTGCTGGAGGTGCCTCCTCCTCGTGGTCGCCTTCGCTTCTAGCCAGGAAGACGGCGACGATGATCAGGATCACAACGCCGATGCCCCCCAGGGCAACCACAAACTCGCCCCTTCGAATCTTCATGCCCGGCATCGAGGCAGAGACACCGGCTATCCCAAGAATGCTCGCCGACACGATGACGGCAAGGACGGCGGCGCCTCCTGATGCCATGTGGTTCGACTCGATCAAGACGTAGGCGAACGGCACCACGAGTACGAACAGCGCGATGACGCCGGCCAACGGGACGCCGATGGCCGAGCCCAGCCGAGCCCGAACGGCCTCGACCTCGTGCGACTCGCTCTCGAACAGACTCGCAGGCACGCCGACAACTTGAACCAGTGCGGCGGTTATCCAACCCAGGGCGGCGCCGCCCAGGAGGACGACAATCAAGGCGGAGAGAACCGGCAACGTGATGAGACCCTCGGTCCCCTCGACGGGCACACCGAAGGCCGAAGTCAGCACCGATCCGGCCGCCAAGCCGAGAACCAGACCAGTCCCGGCCCCTATCAATCGGGTCACCCCGTGACGACCGGCCAGGGCCGCGCCGGGGCGGAGCCATCCGGTCAAGGTCCGCGACAGAGTGGCCACGATCAGACCGAACAAGACGGACAGGAGTGCGGTGGCCAGCACGAATCGCGAGCCCGTGACAAGAACCGATGGACTGAAATCGCCCTCGGCGCCGTCGAGAGACGCTGCTGTAAGGAGCCAGGTCGAGGCCACTAGCGCGCCGATCAAACCCAGCAGCGAACCCGCCCATGCTCCGATTCTTCCGGCGGTTTTGACCCTCTGACCCAGGGCCACGGGTTCGGGGACCTCGACTTCTTCGACCACGAGAGGTTCGGCGATTGCGACTGCAGAAACTGGACTGGCTTCGACGGCCTGTGCCGGCGCCGGTTGCGCTGATGGGGGCTGCGGCGTTTCAGCCATCGCCGGCTCGGCCGCTGGAGTCGGGGCGGCAACCGCAGGGGCCGCGGCCGCGACGGACCCACCACCGGCCCAGGCAGCAAGCACTTCGTCCGTGGACAGGCCACCGGCCCGGGCCCTTGCCTCAGCCGACCTCTTGACTATCGCTTCAGGCGCATTCAAGGCTGCCGCCGCCTGGGCGAGAAGTTCGCTCATCGGGGCAGGAGCTTAATGGACCGCGCCCGGCCGGATGCCTTAGGGGTTGCCGGAGCACTATCAGACCGAAGACGCCCGACGCCAGACGCCAGACGCCAAATCAGGCAGGAGGTGGTACGGCTTCGGTGCCACTCGAGTCGTCTACGGCCACAGGCGAAGCGCCAGCGGCGGCTTCTGCTTCGGCTCTATTGCGGGCCTGGCGCTCGGCCCGCCTCAACGCGTAGATCGCCAGAAGCGCCGGGACCAGAAAGATTCCGATCTCGTCGATTCCACCCATGTGAGCCAGCACAGGATTCACCATTCCGACAGCTTCCAGATTTCGGGCTCCCATTGTCCGACTTCCACACCGACTTCGGCGAACATCCGGGCTGACTCCGTGAGATGGCGACGGGCCCTGTCTTCGTCGCCGGCCTCGTGCAGCGCGTCTGCGAGATTGCTGTGGAGGGCCGCGATCTGGTGCCGGTCCCCCAACGGCTCCAGTAGAGAAAGGGCGCGGGCTGCGGCTTCGACTGCACCATCCGGGTTACCCATCCGACGCCGGGCGATGGCGAGGTTGTTGAGAGCCGCCGCCGCCAGGTCGGGCCTGCCTATCTCTTCCGCCTTTATCAAGGCCTTCTCGAACTCGGAGGCTGCCTCCTCCGGATCCGGCGTCAGCATCCCGGCCAGATTCCAGGCCTGGGCAAGGGTTGCCCCGTCGGCCGCGGTCAAGGCTCGCTTCAGCGCAAGCTCCGAGAACTCGCGGGCACGAGCGGGCTCGCCCTGGTGATGTGCGACCAGGGCGCGGTTGGCCGCTATCTGGCTGGCCAAGGCGTCGTCGGCCGTGGTCTCGGCCGCTGCCGCGTAGGAGGCTTCTGCCAACTGATGTCGACCAAGACGTCGATACACCTCACCAATTCGGTGCTCGACCCCGGGAAGGGTCCCGGGACTGCCCACCGCTTCGTAGGCAGCGAGGGCGCGCCCGTAGTCACCCATCCTCAAGAAAGCGTCGCCCAGGGCGAGGTTGATCGAACTGCGGTCAGGATGGCCGAGCGTGAGGGCGGCCTCGAGGTGGGACCTGGCTTCCGGGTACGCGAAGATCGCAAGGGCCTCTACCCCGGCAAGGCCGTGGGCGATCGCTGCCTCGTCGGCCCTGCCTGCCAGTTCAAGATGTTGGGCATGGCTGGCCGATTCATGTCGCTTGGCCAGGGCATCGGCCGTTCGGCTGTGTAACAGGCGACGCCGAACGGCGGCCAATCGGTCATACACCGCTCGCCGAATCACCTCGTGAGTGAAGCTCAACCCGGTGTTGGTTTCCTTGAAGAGTCTGCGCTGAACCATTGTCTCGACGGCCGTCACTACCTCGTCTTCGGACCGCCCCGCCACTGCCCGGAGAACTTCGGTTTCGAAGTCGGAACCAAGGATCGCCGCCGCCGACAGCACCTGCTGAGTGGCATCGTCGAGGCTGTCGATGCGGGCAGCGACGACCTCCTTCAGGCCCTGGGGGAGCTGTTCGACGTCGGTGCCGATCGCATCCCGATAGGCCAGGACGAAGAGTGGATTTCCCCCGGCGATCCGGATAATCCGGTGTGCCAACTCTTGGTCGAGAGCAGGGCCTGGACCATCGGATTGCCCTCCATCACGATTGAGAAGTTGCATGGCGTCCGACGGTGGAAGTGGCCCCAACGAGATCCGGACCGCATCCCCAGTCCGCTCGAGCCGACGAACCGTGGTCAGCAGAGGATGCGAGGCATCGAGTTCCTCCTCACGCATGGCCAATAGCACCTGGGGAGATTGGTCGAGCGGATGAGTCAGGAGAAAGGCCAGCATCGCCATCGATGAATCGTCCAGCCATTGGGCATCATCGATCACCAGGACGCCGCCGGGCAGCAGGTGGGCGAAGGCAGCGGCCACGCCAGCATGAAAGCGGCCGACCCCGCCGCGCTGGTCCCCCGAGGACCCCGGCGCCTCGAACCCGAAGTTGGCCAGCTCAGGCAGAAGGCGGACGGCCTCGGAAGCATTGGATGGGGCAGGTGTGCTGACCGCCGATCCGGCGGCCGCTGAAAGAGCATCGCGAAACGCAAGATATGGGACCGAAGATGCCCCCGGCGGAGGGGCGCTGCGGGCCGAGCGCCTCCCGCTCTTGGAGAGCCACTGGTCGATGAGCCGGGTCTTTCCGATTCCCTCCTCCCCGGTGATCATGATCAATCTCTGGTTGGCCCGATCAAGCGACGCCAGCTCTTCGGACCGTCCAACGAATGTCGCGTTCGCGGGGTTGGCAATGGCGGTAGGCGCCGCCATCGGAGTCGCGACCACTCTTCCGGCCGGAGCCGGCGGTTCCTTCTCCTCAAGAATTTGCTCGTACAAGGCTCTCGTCTCCGGCAATGGACCGACCCCGAGCTCGCGATCGAGCACTGCCGCGCAATCGCGGAACTGGCGCAGCGCTCCCGCTCTATCGCCGTTCCAAACCAGACACTGCATCAGCTGGCGATGGGCCGACTCATCAAGAGGGTCTAGAGCTATCCGACGTCGGGCGGCATCGGCCGCTTCGGCAAAACGTCCGCCGGCGGCGAGGGCCAGGCCGAGTCGATCAAGAACCTCCCGGAGGACCCTCCGTTGATGCTCTTCTTCGCGGCGCTGCCAATCCTCAAAATCGAAGCTGTCTCGAAGGTAGAAACCTGCCATGAACGGGCCCCGGAACAGCGCCGCCGCCGCCGCCAGCTGTGGGGCACAATCCGGACAGAGCCGATCGGGCCCGTGAGAATGATCGATCCGCAGAAGGTCGCTGACCTGGTCGATGTCACTGCCCCGGTTGTCGCCGTTGAGCCAGACCCGGGTGCGGTCCGTATGAAGCCACTTCCCGGAGAGACCCGCCCTGAGCGTCGAAAGAGTCCGTCGCAAAGTCGCCCGGGCCCGATCCCGATCGAGGTCGGGCCACAACAGGTCGGCGAGTTGCTCGCGGCTCGGCTGCTCCCCGGAGACCGCCAGGTAGGAAAGCAGCGCAATCGCCTTGCGGGTGTCGACTTCGAGG
>DATLEZ010000175.1:0-70160 GCA_035525055.1 Acidimicrobiia bacterium
CGGATGGTCTCAAGCATCAAGAAACGGGACTGCCCCGTTGATTCGATTCGACGCAGCAACCCCTGATCTCCCAGGGCGGAGATTCCGTCGAGTATGTCGATCCCCAGGCCCGGACCGCAGACGTCTTCGGCATGCTCGATAGCGAACCCACCCACAAACACACCAAGGCGAGCGAACAAACGGCGGTGCCATTCATCGAGGAGGTCATAGCTCCATTCGATGGCACTCCGAAGGGTGCGCTGCCGCTCGGGAAGGTCGCGGGCGCCACCAGTGAGCAGCCCGAGCCGGGAGCCGAGGCGATCGCGAATTCCTTCGAGCGACAGAAGTCGGATGCGAGCCGCGGCTAACTCGATTGCCAGCGGCAACCCATCGAGCCTGGCAACGATGTCCGCCACGACCGGAGCAGTCCGGGTATCCAGTGTGAAGTCGGGCCGGGCGGCCTGGGCCCGGTCGACGAACAACGCCACTGCCTCGAATCTCATCAGAGTCTCGGGGGTCATCAGGTCGTGCTCGGAAGGCAGGGCGAGGGGTGGAACCGGGAACTCTCGTTCCCCCGAGATTCGCAGCGGGCCGCGGGACGTAATCAATACCCGTAGACCCGGCGCCCCCTGAAGCCAGCGCGACAACTTTGGCCCGCCGTCAATCACCTGCTCGAAATTGTCGAGAACCAGGAGCAGGTGCTTGGTCCGCAGGTAATCAGCGAGGCGGCCATCGGGATCGTCAGCCGACGGCTGTAAACCCAGAGTGGTGGCCACCGTCGATGTGATCAGATCCGGCTCCCGGATGGCCGCCAATGGGACGAACCACACCCCGTCGGCAAACTGACCTGTCAGTTCGGCCGCGACTTGCAGAGACAACCGAGTCTTTCCGGTCCCCCCGGGACCCGTGAGGGTGACGATCCTGGCAGTCTCGAGTTGCTCCAAGACCCTCGACGTTTCACCTCGCCCGACGAAGGACGTCATCTCCACCGGCAAGTTGTTGGGGACGAAGTCCAGCGTCCTCAAAGGCGGAAAGTCGGAGACAAGTCCGTCGATGACCAGTTGATGTAGTCCCTCCGGCCTGGCCAGGTCCTTGAGACGGTGCTTGCCCATCGAGCGCAGGCTCACGCTGTCCGGCAGATGATCCTGAACGAGTACCGCGGTCGCGTTGGAGATAAGCACCTGCCCGCCATGACCCGCCGCACCGATTCGGGCGGCGCGATGAACGTCGATACCGACGTAGTTATCTCCCCCGATTGCTCCTTCGCCCGTATGGATGCCTGTCCTGACGCGGATCCGGGCTCCACTCGTCCAATCGTGAGCGTCGAGGCCACGCTGGAATTCCACGGCCGCGGCGACAGCATCCTCGGGCGATGTGAAGACAGCGAAAAACGAATCGCCTTCCGTGGACACCACTATCCCCGAATGGCTGGAGATCGCTGCTCGGACTATTCCCGAGTGTTCGCCAAGAATCCTCCGGTAGTCCTCCCCGACGTCTTGCAAGAGCAGGGTCGACCCTTCGATATCGGTGAATAGGAACGTGACCGTCCCGGTTGGAAGACTCACCATCGTTGAGCGAGAGGCTACCGAGGCGGATCGGCCGAATTGGCTTCAGAATCCTTGAAGGCGGAATCGGTTGGCAAGTGGACGGAGAAGGCGGTGCGCCCCGGCTTTGATTCCACTTCGATCCGACCGCCGTGATCGGCAATGATTTTCTGGCTGATGGCAAGCCCGATTCCGGTGCCGATCCCGAGAGGCTTGGTCGTGTAAAAGGGTTCCCAGATGCGGGAGATCTGGTCGGCAGGGATTCCGCCGCCATCGTCGACGACTTCCAGCAATACCTCATGCGATGACGCCGTCGTCTTGACCGTCACATGGGAGGCTGCCGCGTCGAGAGCGTTATCGACCAGATTCGTGACAACCTGGCTCAGCTCCGCACCTCTCGCTGGAATCGTTGGAAGGCCATCAGCAAGGACCAGCTCGAGCTTCTTGCCGGATGCTTTGTGCCGCAGGAGAGTGCAGCTGTCGTTGACGACCTGATTGAGATCAACGTCTTGAACTGGCCCCTGGCCCGAATAGGTCCATCGCTTGACGGCATTGACCAGCTCGCTGATCCTGGCCGCGGCCATGCCGACTTCGAGGGCCAGCTGCCGGGCATGAACCAGGCGCGCCAGCCGTTCCAATTCCACTTGATCGTGCGCGTTGGACGACACCAGCTCGGGACTCCAGCCCTGGGAGACGAGCGAGGCCGCCAGATCGACCGGATGGTCGAGCCCGGCGGATTCCAGCAACTCGGTCATCGATTGCTCCTGGTCGGCGCGCTGTAGAGGCGTGAGGGACACCGGTTCCTGAGCAGGGACCAACCCTTCGGCGACGTTGGCCAGGTGATGGGCAGCCCGTGCGATGGCTGCCGCCGGGTTGTTGACCTCATGTAATAGACCAGCCGACAGCTGACCCAAGGAGGCGAGCTTTTCGTTCCGATAGAAGGCGGCCTCGCGCTCGCGGAGACGTCTGGTCACAGTGCTGACCATCGCCCCGAGCAAGCCCGGATCGGCCAGGACCTCCCGAAACACCTCGACGGGTACCTTGATCAATGAGCCTTTCTCGAGGGCCCGCACCGTCGCCGAAGCGACCTGGTTCTCGAGGATCGACATCTCTCCTAAGACCTCACCAGGACTGGCCGATCCCAGCCTCATCTGTTCGGACCCGGTCTGCCGGGTCGCCTCAAAGGTCCCCTCCACGACGACCAGAAGCCCTTCCGGAGGGCTCCCCTCGACTATCACCACCTGGCCCGGCTCGACTTCGATGACCTCGCACGACCGGCACAGCGACTCGATCTGTTCCATGGGCAGTCCAGAGAAGTAGGGCAAGCTTGAGAGGACCTCGAAGGTATTCAAAGGCTGGCCAGATGCTCATGGATCATCCGCACGGCCATTGCTCCCTCACCAGCCGCAGAAGCGACCCGCTTGATCGAACCGGCCCTGACGTCGCCGGCTGCGAACACTCCGGGAAGGCTGGTTTCCAGAGGCAGGGGCAGCCGCCCCAGACTCCATGCCACACCCGGCGTGCACTCGTTTCCAGTGAGAACGAACCCGTGGTCGTCGCGCTGGACCGCGTCTCCGAGCCAGTCAGTCCGCGGGGCCTGGCCGATATAAACGAAGACGGCCGCCATCGGAATCGAACTCCGGCCTGTCGGTCCTTCGACTTCGATGCTCTCGACATGCCGCTCGCCGCGCACTGCCAACACCGAGGCATTCTCGACGACTTCGATGTTGGGCGTCGACGAGATTCGGTCCACCAGGTAGGCCGACATGGTCGCCGCCAGGTCGGCGCCGCGGATGATGATCCGGACCGACGATGCCTTGGTGGAAAGAAAGAGAGCTGCCTGCCCGGCCGAATTCCCGCCTCCGATGACCGCCACGTCTTGATCGGCGTACTCAGTGGCCTCGACTCCGGAGGCGCCGTAGTAGACCCCCGCTCCGGCAAACCGATCGGCCCCTTCAGCCGGGAGCATGCGATAGGAGACACCCGTGGCGATCAGGACGGATTTGGCGTTGGCGGCAGTCCCATCGGCGCACCGGATCACCCGGAATGGGTCATTCCGTTCGAGAGCGATAGCCTCGAGCGGAGTCAGCAATTCGGCCTTGAACCGCTCCGCCTGAGCCTTTGCCCGCGACGTCAGATCGGCGCCGGACAATCCGGCCGGAAATCCAAGGTAGTTCTCGATCCTCGAGCTCTGGCTCGCCTGGCCCCCCGGGCCCTCACCGTCGAGGGCGACGACCTTCAGACCCTCCGAAGCCCCGTAGACCGCAGCGGCCAGGCCGGCCGGCCCGGCTCCCACGATCACAAGGTCGTAGGTTTCCAGCTGTGGACGGGTGTGGAGGTTCACTGCCTCGGCCAATTCCGCCAGGCTCGGTTGTATGAGCTGGCCCCCGCCTTCGAGAAGGATGACCGGCAGCTGACCTGGCGGAACTCCGACCGCTTCCAGCAGCATCTGGCCTTCGGTGCCCCCGGCATCAATGGCCGAATACGGAACCTGATTGCGAGCGAGCAACTCCTTGATGCGATGGGTTGGCGCCGACCAGCGATCGCCGATGACCCGGATCCCGCCAAAGCCCGGGCGGTAGGTGCTTCGCCAGCTGAAGAGTTCGTCGTCGAGAAGGGGGTAGAGCTTTTCCTCGGGCGGATCCCAGGGCTTCAAGATGTAAAAGCTGACCCCGGCCCGGTTGATCGCGTCGATGGCTGCTTCGGTATCCGCGTAAGCCGTGAGCAGGACGCGCCTGGTGAGTGGGGCGAGCCGGCGGGCGGCCTCCAGGAATTCGACGCCGGTCATCTCCGGCATGCGCTGGTCGACGACCAGCAGGGCCGCCTGGTCTCCGATGGCGGTGAGTTCGTTGAGGGTTTCGAGAGCCTGCCGCCCGGATGAGACGCCAACGATGCGATAGTCGGCGGCGTACTTGTCCCTCAGGTCGCGCTGAACGGAAGCGAGAACTTCGGGATCGTCGTCGACCGCAAGAATTACCGGCTTGCCCACGGTTAGAAGATAGATGCTCTGCGGGGTCTGGGCATATCGAGTGTCCAGAGCGTTTGACGTTTTACGTTCCGAACGCGACCCACGTGGTGCGATTGTTTCCGACGTCGAACGTACAACGTAGAACGTAGAACGCTCTTCAGTCGAACTCTGTCGGTAGGGCCGGGTCCAAGTAGTGGTCGAACATTCTCTTTATCTGACTCTCCGTTGCTCTTCCCGTCGACAGTTCGGGGAGGCGGTTGGCGGGGAACCATCCGACTTCGCTCGTCTCGATGCTGGGAGTCAGCGAACCCCCCTCCAGCCGGCACAAGAAGAAGAGGAGGTAGGCGTGGTGGGGTGCAGGCGGGTGATCATGCCTTCGCTTGTCGAAGACAGCCGCCAGCTTCTCGGCGGTGACCTTCATCCCGGTCTCCTCCAGAACCTCGCGTTCGGCGGCGGAGGCGGCGGACTCACCGAGGTCGATCCATCCTCCGGGGAGAGTCCAGCGGCCGTCGGCCGTCTCTCTGACCATCAGGATGTGCGGCCCTCCCTCGATGAGAGAGAACACAGCCGATCGGACGATCATCTTGGGGGTGACATATCCGTCGTCACTGCGAAAGATCGCTGCGACTCGGAGCGCGTCTGGTTCACCGTGGCTCGCCAGTTCGGCGGCGATCTCTCCCACCTCTTCGTATCGTTGGACGTCGAAGGAGCTACTGGCGAACTCGAGACCGGTTTGCGATAGGGCTGCGAGACGCTGAACAAGTTCGAGGAGCCGCACTTCGCTCACGAAGACATGTTCTCCAGTGACTCGGCAAGATCGGCCAGAGCCTGACGGGCCGTCTCATTCAGGCCCGTGTCGGCCGACGCTATGTCAACGCTGTCCCTCTGGTTCCCGAGGACCAGGCGAAGGCGATCGGCCCCGTCCCCGGAGTTGGCTGCAACCACCTCTACCGCGTCGGCCAATCGGGCCGCCAGAGTCGAACCAAAGGACGCCACCACATCGATCTTCCAATCCGGTTCGCTGCGCAGGACCAACCGCAGGTCGTCGGTGCCGCCCAGGCTCACGATCGCGAACATGTGATCTCCGACCATGGTCTCCATGATCGACGAGATCGTCACTGGCGGCACCTCACCAAGCTGGGTAAAACCGGTCCAATAGTTGACCGCGACCGAGTCGGCTCCGTCGTCGAGAAGGCCGGCTGCCTCCTGCAGCGAGGCCCCCTCCGCCATCGCCAGCCACACCATCTGTTCTTCGATGGTGTTGGCGGCAGCAGTCTGAGCATCACCCACGACCAGGGCATCGAGCACGGCCGTCGCCACGGCTTCGGGTGACCGGGCCGCTGCGGATGGAGTCGTGGTCGTCGTCTGATCCCCCGATGAGCAGGCGCTCAGCAGGACAAGGAAAGAGACCGCCGTTGGCAGGCCCTTCATCCAGGCGTTCATGGAGCCAGCGCCCGAAGGGTGTCTTCCACCGCCGACCGCGATGGTGTGTTCACCATCAATCCGGCCACAGTCAATCCCGAGGCGGCGAACTCATCCAGTCGGTTTCGTACGTACCCGGCGTTGCCCACCAACACGAGGTCGTCGATCAGCCGATCGTGGATCGCGGCTGCCACCGACTCTCGATTCTTGGCCGCCCACCCCGCAGCTATCGATCGCGCTTCCTCTTCGTAGCCCATCCAGGCCAGGAAGTTGTTGTAGACCGGTTGCGCCAGGTATGGCCCGAGGAACTGGTTTCGCAGCATTTCCCGGACAACGCCCGGCTCATCGGTGACGACAGTCTGCAGGCGGGCCATCACGCCGAAGTCGGCCGGCAACTCCCGACCGGCTGCCTCGGCCCCCCGCCGGACCTCGGCGAGTTGTCGTATTACCACTCGCGGGGGCATCAGGTTGAGGCATACCCCATCGCCGACCTCGCCTGCCAGCGCCAGCATCCGTGATCGGAGCGCACCAATGAATATCGGGACGGGACCCGCAGGAAGAGTGGCTGGCCGAAATCGACTCATGGTGAGAGTCGTGCCGACGTAGTCGCCCTGGCCTGTCAGCGCCTGTCTGACCGCCAGCGCGGTGTCACGGACCCGGGCGAGCGGTTTGGTCAGGGGAACACCATGCCACTGTTCGACGATCACACCGGAGGATGATCCGAACCCAAGTCGAAAGGGCCGCCCACCCATGAGTTGGCTGACCGACGCCGCCGCCGTGGCCAGCGCCGCCGGGGTCCGGGTGTAGACGGGAACTACCGCGACCCCGCACTCCAGCTTTTCGGTCCGCTGAGCGATGGCAGCGGCGAGGACAAATGCATCCGGTCCGGCGACCTCTGCCAGCCAGGCCTGGCCGTATCCGAGGTCCTCGGCAAAGTGGCACAGGTCGGCGAGTTCGGAAACGCTCAGACCGGGCGTGGATGGGCTGAGTGCCAGCTCCATGGGCAGGGAACCGTAGTCAATACCCCTTTCTTGTGACGGTTCGCCTACCGCAGAGGTGGCGAACCGTCACAAGAACGGGGATCACTCGGGAGCGGCGCCTTCCGGAAGCCGCGGGAGTGCGCGCCAGAGCAGCACCAGATAGACGAAGCCGGCGCCTTCTTTGAGGAACCGCCAGGGATCGGACAGGGCCCGGGACCAGGCCGAACCTCGCGGCCAGGGAGCGAACTCCGTGCCGAAGAGAGGCCATAGGAAGGTCTGCTCCCTCACCCATACCCCGTCGAGGACTAGGTGGAACAACCAGGCTACGACGATCGTCATGAGCTGACGACGGCGGCGCCCCCTTCGGTTGGTTAGAAGGATCACGATGGCCGCAACCGTTGGAACGATCAGGGTGTGGCCCCAACGCTGACGGTTGGGCTCCCCCAGAAACGCTCCGGCGACTAGATCGATCGCATCGGGGATAACGGCGCCAAGGATCAGGAGCCTCAGGTCTACCTTGGGATCCCGGAAGATCCAGCGAAAGAGGAAGATCGACCCGGCGACGTGCCACAGGATCACCGGCCCGTCTCAGATCCCATCAAGGGCAGCGTTGGCGAACGCATCGGCAACGGCATTCTCTTCCCTGGGGACGTGCTCGAGCCGGTGCGGCACTTTCGACAGAAGCCGCTTCGCCTCGAGGTAGAGGGGCTGCAACGCTGCGTTCTTGACGCGGTACCGGCCTTCCAGCTGCCGAATCAAGAGCTGGCTATCGGCCCGAACCGTGAGCCGCTCCGGACGATGATCGAGAGCGAGCTTCAGTCCCTCGACCAGGGCCTTGTACTCGGCCACGTTGTTCGTGGCGTGCCCGATCGCCTCTGAGACTCTCCCCACCAGCTCCAGGCGCCCACCCTCCAGGCGATATAGGGCCGCGCCGATCGCCGCCCGCCCGGGGTTGCCCCGCGAGGCGCCATCCGAGTAGACGACCCACTCGCCGCCGGTCTGATTCGAATCTGACGTCACAGGACCAGGATGCGCATGCAGTGAAGACAGCGCGGCGGGTCCCAGTCGGCGGCTTCGGCTTGCTCGGGCAGGGACAGCGCCAGGTGGCACCCTCCGCATTGTCCTCCGGTCAGCCTCCCGACGGCCACGCCTTCTTTCGACTTTCGAAGTTGTTCGTACAAAGCGATCAGCTCGGAAGAGATAGTCGCGCCGATCTCCCGCTTCGACTCCTCTTGCCGACCGATCTGGGCGTCGATGTGACGCCACGCCGCCGCGATGACGTCCTCAAGCGCGGCCACCTCCTGGCCCGTGGTGCTCAACCGCGCATCAAGCCGACCGACCTCGGTTCGAACTGGATCGACCTGATCGATCAGTCCGAGCACACGATCCTCGAGGGCGCTCTGCTGACCTCGCAGCGACTGCACCTCGAGGCGCTTCTGCTCGGTCTCGCGCCCACTCATGCCACCAGCGAAGAGGCGGGTCTCCGATTCTTTGAGCTTGATCTCAACGAGCTCGAGTTCGCCTTCGGCCTTGTCGAGGTCGAGCTCGAGGCTCTTCAGCTCGACTGCCTTGCCCTTTCGGATCTCCTCCAGCCGCTCACGGCGTCCGGCCGCCTCCTGATATGTGGTCAGTTCGGGCAAGGTCTGGCGTTGATGGATCAGGCGATCGATCGCGAGATCGACCTCCTGCAGATCCAGGAGGTCGGACAGGCTCAATCCACCCGGGGACGAAGTCGGGGCGGGACCCATCAATTCTCCTTCCACGGTGTGGCGTCTTCGGTGAGGTCGATCACGCCGGGCATGATCGTACGGGCCACTGACATCAGCTTGATCACCCCGGGACGCTCGGTGGCGGCGTGGCCAGGGTCGATCGTACTCATGCCGAGGTCGAGAGCCGCCCGGGTCTGATGGTGGCTGAGGTCCCCGGTCACATAAACGTCGGCTCCGGTGGCGGCGGCAGCTTCGATGAACGAGCCGCCCGAGCCCGGTAGCAAAGCCACCCGGGTCACCGCCCGGCTCCGATGTCTCGAGCAGCGCCCCGGAGACTCAAGGATCGCCGTCACCCGGTTTGAGAAGTCCCCGAGAGTCATTGGACGGCCGAGGTTGCCGACCCTTCCGATCAAGCCCAGGTTGGCCCGGACCTCATGAAGATCGAAGGGCGGCTCTTCATAGGGATGTGATTCATGAAGGGCGGCAACAACCCTGCTCTCCAGCGACTGCGGCAAGAGGATCTCGAGGCGAACCTCGGGCTCTTGGCTGATGCTGCCGATTTGTCCGATGACAGGTTGGGCTCCGTGCCCCGGGATGAAGGTACCTATCCCTTCTGATCGAAACGAGCAACCGCTGTAGTTACCAATTCGGCCGGCGCCGGCCTCGGTCAGCGCCCTGGCAACGATTTCGATGGCCGCTGGCGGGACGAATGTGACGAGTTTTGTTAGAGGGGCCGGGTCGATCGGACCGAACCGGGTGACAGCGGTGAGGTCGAGAGCTGCAGCCAGGGCATCGGCGGTTCCACCTGTCGTCGCGTCCCAGGCGGTGTGAACGATCCCCACTGCAATTCCGGCCCGGGCCAGCCGGTAGGCGCGCCCGGTCGGGCCGGGACCGGCCACCAGTCGGGTTGTTGGCTTGAACAGAAGAGGGTGATAGGAGATCAGCAGGTCGACGGAGCCCTCAACTGCCAGCGAGGCGACCTGGTCGGTGACCTCGTGACAAACCGCCAGCCGCATGACTTCGTCTGCGGGGTCGCCGATTTGCAGTCCGTGAGCGTCCCATCCCGCCGCCTTATCCCCCGGGGCCTGCGCATTCAGCTCGGCAAGCACGGAAGCCACGGTCGTCATTCGGACTGAATGGTACCGAGTGGCCACGGGTGCTCTACCCGTCTGGATTGCCTGCCTTTGGCAGGGTGATAGCAAACACGGTGGTTCCGTCCACCCTGGTGTGCTCGATCGTCCCCGACATCGCTTCGATCAATGTTTTGGCAACGGAGAGCCCGAGCCCGAGGCTGCCCCGGACGGTGACCGAGGCGGGGTCGTTGGCAAAGGGCCGGAATGGGTTCGCCTCGGATTCGGGGTCGAGGCCCGGTCCGGCGTCGCAAACGGCCAACCGGTACACCTCCCCGGCGGAGCGACCGACGACCTGAATCGGTTCGGCGCCATGCCCGATGGCATTGGCGACAAGATTGCGGAGGGCATGTTCGAGACGGGAGGCGTCGACATTGATCAAGCAAGGCTCACAATCGACCTTGATCGAAATACCGAGTCGGAGGAAATGGGACAGGGTGTGGTCAACGACCGCGGTTACAGCGGTTTCGGCAGGGTCGTATCCCACATTCTCGGCGCCGATCCGGGCAGCGATCAGGATGTCGTCGACCATTCGGCGCAGGTTGCCGGACTCCTTGAGGATCGTCGCCAGGCCCTCTTCGATGAGATCCGGGTCGGGGTACGCGAGCAAGAGGTCGGCGAATCCGTAGATCCCGGTGATGGGAGTACGCAATTGGTGGGACAGGCCCGCGATGAGGTGGTCTTTGGCCTGGCCTAGTTCCTGCTGGCGAATCAACTCCGCCTCGAGCCGCTCTCTCTCGATCCTGCGCTTCGCCACCCGACGAAAACCGACGACGGTCATCGCTGGAACTAGGAGGGCCGCGATGAAAGAAGCGGTACGTGCCAGGCTTCCGGCTTCGGACCGCTCCCCGGCGATTCGACCCGACAAGACCCCCGCCTCGGTGCTCACGGCCCCGGCCAATGCTTCGACCTCTCGCAGGGTGGTGTCTTCCACCAGTTCCCGGGCAACGTCGGTGCGCCCGGCCTGCATGTGGTCGCCAACTTCGATGGTGCTCGACAGCAGACTCTCGGCCGAGACGACCAGTGACTCCCGGGGAACCTCCAGAACGCCGAGCAAGCCGACGATGCGCTCGGCCGCCAGCACGGCTTCGACGGCGGCCTCAGCGGCCAGGACCGCCTGGTCCATCCCTGCGGCCGCGAAGGCGACAACTAACGACGCCCGATGGGTGGCCGTTTCAGCCGAGGTACGCTCGAGAGTGGAAAGATCCTGGGCATCGGCGCCGATCCGTTCGACCTGATCGGCCCGGGCGAAGACGACGCTGGCACCGATGGCCACTGCCACAGCGACGATCAAGGCTCCATTGCCCCAGGAACTAGTCCTTCGGTGAGTCATCGAATTGGTATCGGATCGGGCTCGTGAAAACTGTGGCCCCGAGCCGATACCAATTCAATGAAACAGGCAAGGCGCGGGCTGGGAGGTTGGCGGCAGGCTATCCTCATCACCGGGCTCCTATCGATACTGATGGTGGCCCTTCCGGCCCAGGCCGGCCTGGGAGATCTGCGCGATGACCTCCTCGATCCGATAGAAGACGTACCAGTCGTCGGACCCGTGGCGGGCGACCTGATCGACCCGGTCGTTGATGAAGTACTGGCCCCGGTGCTCACCCCCATCGTGGACACAGTCGTCACGCCCATCGTCGATGAGGTCGTGACGCCGGTGCCCGACAACGTGGTAGATCCCGTGACCGAGACGATCCCAACTGTGGGAGAAACCACGACTACAACTCTCCTCGTTGGCGTGCCTGATCAGGAGGCAGCTGTCAGCGATTCGTCGGGGTTTGGCGTCTCCTCATCGGGATACCCCGGCGGCGTCCTCCTCACCGACTCAAACAACGATGGCGAGGTTCTTCTGGTCCAGTCGACGACCGACCTCCAGAGCCTCGAAGCAGCCCGTGCGCTGCAAACCACCCTGGTTGACAGCGGCGTCACCGAACTCTCGATCGTCGAAGTCGCCCAACCAACCGCTGCGGAGATGGTCGACGCCGGTTGGCTCAACGGGTTGACCAATTGGCTGCGCACAAGCGCCGATGGACTGCTCAACCTCCTGGCTTTGCCAATCCGCCTCCTTGAGTTGTTGGCCCGGGCCTTGCTGACGGCAGGCTCCGGCCTCATCGCTCCGCTTTCGATGCTTCTGGCATTCACTGCGGTCCTGATCAAGGATCGCCGCTGGGGCCACGCCGAGGTTTGACTACCGCTCTCGAGTGGTCAAATAGAGAGCGGATTTTCCTACGAAACGAGATTCGACACGTCGATGGCGATTGCCGCCAGCAGCATCGCGAGCACCACCCCGATGAAGGCGGTGTAGGACCAGCGCGCTCGGTGGTCGGCGATCCAAAAGCGCCGTACTCCCCGGATCCCCATCACGATTGCGAGTGAAGAGAGAACGATGCTGATCGGGGCATCGAGAGCGTCCAGGAAGCCAAAGAACGGTGCCAGGATCGGGATGAGGAGGTATGTGATCGTGCACCGAATTCCCGATATCACGATTGCTGTGGTGGTCGACCGGCGGGCGCCGAATACCGCGGTTTTGTCGACTGCATCGCCAACCCGCAACAGCTTGCGGACGAACCGATCAGCCGGCGGCCTTGATTGGTGGAGGTCCTCGACGACGCTAATTGGCGCCTCCTGAAACAAGCAGATCCGGTGATCGAAGCGAGCCCCGGTCACTGAGAGCCATTAACACCGCGTCCGCCGCGTTTCGACCAGACTGAACACACTCGTTGAGGCCGATCCCGTGGAAACCGGCTCCGGCCACCTTCAGGGCCGGATACCCCGAAAGGGCCGATTCGACATCGCTCATCCGCTCGACATGACCCAAGGTGTATTGATGGAGTCCGCCCGCCCACGCTCGAGTTGTGGCCCGGACCGGATCGGCGGTCAAACCTAAGATCCCGGCCAACTCTTCTCTTGCCACCGCCAGCAAACGGGCCTCGCCACTCATTGCCAGCTCCTGGCCCTGCGATCCACCAACGAACACTCTCACCATCTCGAAGTTCGGCTCGGGGACCCTGCCCATCCACTTTCGGGAAAGGTAAGAGGCTCCCATGATTCGGCGTCGTTCGACGGCCGGCACGACGAAACCGGATCCGGTCAGACCGGGGACGTCGGAGGCGCGGTAGACCAGGGTGACTGTGGCCGTTGCGACCTGCTTGATGCCGGCCACCAGCGAGGAAGCCGCCGGGACCACGTCGGAGAGCAATGCCGCTGTCTCGCGAGCAGGTGTCGCCAGGACTACGCCTCGGGCCTGAACCTCGGAGCCGTCGTCCAGCGTCAGTCGAAAGCCTGCGCCCGGATTGGACCTCGTCAACCTCGTCACTCCGCGACCGGTCTTGACGGCAACGCCAGTGAGCGATTTGGCCAGGGCGTCGGACAGTTCTCCCATCCCGTCTTTGAAGCTGGCGAAATAGCTGAAGCCACGTCCGGTCACCGAGTCGGAAGCCGCTGCCTTGGCTGCTGCCGCTCGGGCCGCGAGGATCAGGCTTCGATGGGTCCGTTCCATGTCGAGAAACCTGGGGAAGCTCGCAGCGAGGCTCATCGATGATGGCTCAGCTGAATGAATTCCTGCAACCAGAGGCTCGGCGATGCGTTCGAGCATTTCCCGGCCCAAGCGCCGGGCAACGAACTGTTCGAGGCTCTGGTCTCCAGCCGGACCCCTTGGAAGCAAGAGATCACCGAGCACGCGGAGCCTTCCCTTCACTGACAGGACCGAGGTACGCAACACAGGCCAGACCCGGGACGGAGCCATCAGGAGCAGTCCGTCTGGAAGCGGATGGAGGCGGCCCCGGGACCAAACGTAGGCTCCTCGATGCTCTGCCCGACTGGAGATCACCCGGTCGGTGATTCCCAGTTCTGCGGCGAGTTCCAGCACCGACCCCTTGCCGGTGACAAAGCTGTCGGGACCGCCCTCGAGGAGGAAACCGTCATTGTGTTCGGTGATCACCTTGCCGCCCAAGCGGGGAGCCTCCTCGATGAGCGTCACGGTTAAGGCTTCTCCCGCCCCGGCGGTTATGAGGCGGTGGGCGGCTGCCAGGCCGGAGATTCCACCCCCAATGACCGCGACCGTGGAAAGGGAATCATTACTCATCAGCGGCGTCGATCACGAGTTCGACAATCGTCTCAATGAGCCCGGGATGATGGTTAAGACAGCGACACCGTTGGAAAACGAGGCCGAGTTCTTCGGCCTGCCTTCGATGTTCGACATCGTTGTCGTAGAGGGTCTCGACGTGATCGGAGATGAAACCGATCGGATCGACCAGGACCGAAGCCGCTCCCTCGGCGGCAAGGCGCTCTATGACCTCGTCGACGGTCGGGCCGAGCCACGGCTCCCGGGCGGCGGCACTCACGCTCTGATAGGCAAGGTGCCAAGCACTCAGTCCGATTGCCTCGGCGACCGCTTGCGCCGTCGCCAACAGCTGATCCGCATAGGGATCACCCTGTTCGATCATGCGTTGAGGAAGGCTGTGGGCGGCAAAGACGACCGGGGTGTCGGCCGGTGCCAGAGCCAGAGCCTTCGACAGCATGTCGGCGAGCGCCCCTACGTAACCCGGAGCGAGGTTCCAATCGGGAACGAAGTGGAGACGGGGACCCCGGCCGTCCAAAACCTTCTCGACTGCCGCTTCGTAGGCGTCGGTTGACACTTCGCATCGATAGGGAGCCAGGCTGATCACGATGAGGTCTTCGATGGCTGCGGCCTCGATCTCCGCGGCGGCCTCAGCGATCGTTGGGCTCGCGTGCAGCATCCCGACAAATACGTCTGCGTCGATTCCCCGTCGCTTCAAGCCCTGACCGACAAGGGCGGCCTGACCCCTCGTAGTTGCCGGCAACGGAGATCCACCGCCGATCTGTCGATAACGATCGACCACGGAAGTCATGACATGATCGGGGGGTGTGCGTGCCAGCACACTCTCGACAAAAGGCGGAACCTGGTCCAGGGTTTCGGGGCCGCCGAAGCCGACCATGAGAACCGAGAGGCGTCGCTCGCTATTCACCAAGGCACCGCCCCAGATTCTCCGGAAGGAGTCGGCGACCCACGATGAAGGGCCCAAAATCGGCGAAGCGGGCGCTCACCTCATCAAAGCGCATCTCATAGACGATCTTCTTGAACTCGAGCGGATCGTCTGAGAAGAGAGTTACTCCCCACTCCCAATCGTCCAGCCCCATCGAGCCGGTGA
The DNA here is from genome assembly GCA_035525055.1 of Acidimicrobiia bacterium. Classification (GTDB taxonomy): domain Bacteria; phylum Actinomycetota; class Acidimicrobiia; order Spongiisociales; family ZC4RG35; genus DATEEG01. The sequence goes on from DATLEZ010000175.1 coordinate 14,904, forward strand.
CGATCTGCGACACCCTTCCGGCGTATCGTCTCCCGGTCCGGCCGTGGGCCCGCATCAGCTCGGCCCGTTCCGAACCCGATAGGACGTACCAGTTGTCGCCTCCGGCCCGTTTCTTGCTCATCGGGTAAAAGCAGACATAGCCACTGGCAAACGGTATCTCCGGGTAGAGGCGGGCTTGCACGTGTGGGCTGGCTTCGATGTTCTCTACGGCTCCTTCAGGTGACCCGTGGCGGCTCACTTCCGTGACAGACAAATACGAGTAGGTGCGGGTGGAGTACGAGCCGAGGGTGGTGATGTCGAACGAGCGCTCCAACTCGTGGAGCTCACCGAGATCGGGGCGGAGGTGAAGCATCAGGATGTCGGACTTGTGCCCGACGACGCTGAACGTGACGCTATGTCCACCGGAAGCATCGTCCACCCGTTCGAACGACGCGAGAAGATCCGCGGCCTCGGTCACAGCGCGTTCTCTCTGGGCTTTCGGAAGCCGGCTCCAGGCGTTTCGGTCGAACCGGCGAAGGTCGTGGAGAGCAAACCAGCCATCGAGAGTTTCAGGGACTGTTATCGGGTCGCCAGTGATGTGGCCTGTCATGTGGCTCGGCCAGCCATGCCGATGACGCCGGACGCGGCCGCGTGCCACCCAACGACCGCGTTCACCATTATCTCGACGTTGGCCACCGGGGTGTCCGGCCGGATTCCGTGGCCGAGATTGAAGATGTGGCCTGGACGCGAGCCCGCCTCTTCCAATACTCGGGTGGTCCCGGCTTGCACCGTTTCGGCGTCGCCAAGCAGCAACCACGGATCGAGATTGCCCTGGATTGGATAGTTGTGCCCGATCAGTTGCCACGACTGGTCGAGCGACAATCGCCAGTCGACCCCGTAGGCCGTGGCACCCACTTCGTGGAACGCTTCGAGCAAGTGAGCCGCCCCAGGTGCGAAGTAGATGGTCGGCACCCCGAGGTCGTCGAGTGCCTGTCGCGCCGCCGGCACCGCCCATCTTTGGAACTTCTCGATCGAAAGAAGCCCGGCCCATGAGTCGAACATTTGCACGACCTCGGCTCCGGCTTCTATCTGCGCTTGCAGGTAGGTCCGCATGGCCTTGGCCAGGACGGTCAGCGCTTCGGAAGGATCTTCGTTCTCGATCGCCTGGCGGAAGATGAGGTGATTCTGGGATCCGCCGCCTTCCAGTAGATAGGCGAGGATGGTGGCGGGGCCGCCGCAGAAGCCGATCATGGTCACGCTCCGGTCGAGGGAGGCCCGGGCCCTGGCGATAGCTTCTGAGACAAAGTCGATCCGAGTCGAATCCAATTCCTCGAGGTGAGCGATCGCGTTGAGGCTCAAGGGCGCCAGGCGTGGGCCGGGAGCAAATTCAATCGCAACTCCCATCGCAGTCAGCGGAGTCATGATGTCGGCGAACACGATGGCGGCGTCCAGATCGAAGCGGCGCAGCGGCTGCAGCGTGATCTCAGCGGCCACTTCTGGAGTACGCATCGCCTCGTCAAAGGTGAACCGGGACCGCAACTCCCGGTACTCCGGCAGGTAACGGCCGGCCTGTCGCATGAACCAGATCGGTGGTCGATCAAGTGGTTCTCGTCTGAGGGCTTGGAGCATTCTCATCCGGCCGACTCCTCAATTGCCGCCGCCAGGACATCGACTGCGACGTCAAGGGTCCCGTCAAGGTGCGCCTCCATGAGGAACCACGACTCGAACGGGGAGGGGGGAATCAAAACTCCTCGCTGCAGGGCGGCATGGAAGAAGCGCTTGAACAATTCCTGATTGAGCGCGGCGACATCGGACCAGTTCCGGGCGTGCTCGATTCCGATGAACATTCCCAACATCCCCCCGACATGACTCACAACGCCGGGCAGGCCGACTCGTTGCAGCGTCGCCCGCAGTTGGGCGCATGCTCTCTCGCCGGCGTCGTCGAAGCGCCTGTACAGATCGGAGTGAGAGGCGAGGTAACGGAGGGTGGCAAGACCAGCCGCAGTCACGATCGGGTTGCCGGCCAGCGTCCCCGCCTGATAGACCGGCCCTTCCGGAGCCATCAGCCTCATCAGGTCGGCCCTGCCACCGTAAGCGGCAGCCGGCGTTCCCCCGGCGACGACTTTGCCGAGGGCCGTTAGGTCCGGGCTCACTCCGTATCGCTCCTGGGCACCACCCAGCGCCACCCGAAATCCCGTCATCACCTCATCAAAGATCAGGAGCGAACCGTTGGCGTCGCAGAGCCTGCGGAGGCCCGGCAGAAACTCCGGATCGGGAAGGACCAGCCCCATGTTGCCCGCAACCGGTTCAACAATGACGGCCGCGATCTGGCTGTCAGCGAAGTGTTCGGAGACGGACTCGAGATCGTTGTACCGGGCGACCCTGGTGTCGGCCGACGTGCCCGGGGGAACACCAGGGCTGGAAGGCTCTCCAAATGTGGCGAGCCCCGATCCGGCCTTGACCAGAAACGCGTCTGCGTGGCCGTGGTAGCAACCTTCGAATTTGATCACTGACGAGCGGCCGGTCGCCGCACGAGCGAGTCGCAGGGTGGAAGCGGTTGCCTCAGTCCCTGAGTTGACCAGTCGCACCATCTCGACCGCCGGAACCAGTTCGCAGATCAATTCGGCCAGCTCGACTTCGGCAACCGTCGAGACTCCGAAAGAGGTGCCATCGCCAATTATGTCTTGCATGGCGCTGATCACCTCGGGATGGGCATGGCCAAGGATCAAAGCCCCCCATGACGCAATGAGGTCGATGAGGTCCTCACCATCCAGGGTTCGGAGGCGGGCCCCGCGCCCGGATTGCACAAACGGCGGAACTCCGCCGACTGCACGAAAAGCGCGAACCGGAGAGTTGACCCCTCCTGGCATCACCTCGACGGCGCGGCTGTGCCAGGCACTTGCACTCATTGCTGTCTGACTCGACGCGATCACAGTCACTCGGCCTCCCCGAGGAGACGAGCGGCGTCGAGGGCGTAATACGTGAGAACGATTCCCGCCCCGGCTCGAACGATCCCCGTGAGCGACTCGATCATCACCCGATCTCGATCGATCCAACCGTTGGCGGCCGCTGCCTCGATCATGGCGAACTCCCCCGACACCTGATAGGCGGCCACCGGCACCGCCGCCTGGTCGGTGACCACCCTGACCACGTCCAGGTACGGCCCGGCCGGCTTCACCATCACCAGGTCGGCGCCCTCTTCCACGTCGAGGAGTGCTTCCCGAATTGCCTCGCGAACGTTGCGAGGGTCCATCTGATGGGACCGACGGTCACCAAACGCCGGAGCCGATCCGGCCGCTTCCCGGAACGGGCCGTAATAACCCGACGCGTATTTGACCGCGTACGAGCAGATGATTGTGTCGGTATGCCCATGCTCGTCAAGGGCGGCTCTGATGAAACCGATCCGGCCGTCCATCATGTCAGACGGCGCCACAACGTCCGCACCGGCGTCGGCGTAGGTGAGCGCGGCTCGCGCCAGAAGAGGGAGGGCCGAGTCGTTGTCGACGATCTCCCCTCTCAGGGAGCCACAATGACCGTGGCTGGTGTACTCGCACAGACAAACGTCGGCCCAGCGAACGAGATCGGGGGCAGCACCGGCCACTGCTTCGATGGCTTTCGGCACCGGCCCCCCCGGATCCCAGGCGGACGACCCGATCTCATCTTTGTGCTCTGGGATCCCGAAGAACATCATTCCTCCGATCCCTGCCGCCTCCGCTTCTTTGGCGACGAGGGCAACCTGATCGGCGGAAAGCTGAGCATGTCCGGGCATTGACTGAATCGGATTCCTGATCCCCTCACCGTGAACCACGAAGACGGGAAGCACGAACTGGGCGGGATGAAGCCGGGTCTCGGCGACAACCCGGCGCAGGGCGCTTCTCATGCGCAACCGGCGCGGACGGACGGTGGGGAAATTGCTCAAGATGACACCTCCAAGTAGGACGCCATGGCCCTCGCCAGGGCGTCATGGGAAGGTTGGGGAGCTACTACCTCAGGTTTCCGATGGACCGAAACGGCGAGGCGGGTGGTCGAACCGATCACGCCGATGACGAGGCTGTCGAAGGACCTGGAGAGGTGCCAACCCGCTACGGCCGACGGTGACGAAAACGCCGCCGCTGCTACGGCGTCGGTCCCGGGCGACAACGATATGGTTCGGTAGACCTCGAACTCTTTGAGGTTGGCTGCTCGTCCACGGAGAGTCTCGATGGCAGTGCTCAGAGACGTCGAGTCGTCCGGAGTCGTCGGCGGACGACCGGCATGAGGAAACACAACGGTGGCCGTGTCCAGCTTGCTGCCCAACTGATCGAGGAGGTCGGCCAAGCCGGCCCGTCCCGCCAGCGCCAGCCTTCCGCCTCGGGCCTCGACGGCGGCGGCGGTCCTCTCACCCACCGCGGCCACTGGCGAGGGCGGCATCGGACCGTCGGGCCAGAGGAGGTCGACGGTCCGAGCAGAGGTGATCAAGACAAGGTCGCACAACACCGCCGCTTCCCGAGCCTCGGCCAGGACATCCCCGCCTGCGGGCTCGATCCGGATACAGGGAAGCGACACCGGCTCCAACCCGTAACGCCGGAACGGACGGCCCGCCGATTCGAAGCGATCGGTGGTGATGGCCACCCGCGTCACAGCCCGAGATCCTTCCGGGCCGACGCAACCACCGATTCCGGAGTTGGACCGAAGCTCAGGCTGCGCCGGCGGCCACCCTCATCGGCAACAAAAGCGCACAATCTCATCCGATCGCCGTCCCACGTGGCATGGGCGCCCAGGGCCGACCGACAACCAGCACCCGTTTCTGCCAACAGCAGCCGCTCGGCAGTCACGAGGACCCGGGTCCGGGCGTCGTCAATGAGAGACGCCAATCCGGCGAACCTGCTATCGACTCGGGCCTCAACTGCCAGAGCCCCCTGCCCTGGTGCAGGCACCATTTGAGCCGGGTCCAGGCGTTGGGCAATCGATCCCAACCGTCCCAGCCGGTCCAGCCCGGCCTCGGCCAGCACGGCACCGTCGACCTCACCGCTCGCAACCTTGTCGAGCCGGGTGTCGACATTCCCCCGCAGTTCGATGGTCCGGAGGTCGGGTCTAAGGTCTGCGAGCTGGGCCGCCCGACGGGGACTTCCGGTACCGACGAGCCCGCCCGGGGGGAGCCCGTCGAGAGTTGATCCCACCAGCACGTCGAGGGCCGACGCCCGTTCCGGCACCGCAGCGACCTCCAGCCCGAGGGGTCCGGCAATCGGAAGGTCCTTGAAAGAGTGGACGGCGAGGTCAGCGGCTTCATCGAGCACCGCCTGCTGGACTGCCCGGACAAACGCGCCGATCTCGGTCAGCTCGGTCACCGGAGCTACCTGATCACGGTCACCCGCCGTGGAGACCTCTACGAGACGGACCGCCAGGCTCGGATCCTTGGCAAGCAACAGGTCCGCAACCCCGCGGGCCTGGGCGAGGGCCAGGGCCGAACCACGCGTGGCGATCCGCACTTCATTCATCTCTGGCCCAGTTCATCTCTGGCCCAATTCATCTCTGGCCCAATTCATCTCTGGCCCGTTCGTCCCAGAATCGACCTGCCGGGCGACCCCGAACGCCTCGGCCAGCGTCTCGGCAACGTCGATTCCGCGATCACTCGAACTGACATATGAGATCGGGCCATGCAGCACCCGGCGAGCGACCGAGTGGGCCAACTGCCTCAACACCCGTTCGGGGTCATCGGAGACCGCCAGGCGCTTGGCGAAACGTTGTACCTCTTCTGAGACCGCGGTGTCGGCCTGTTCCATCATCGCCGCGATCACCGCACCCACCCGATCCGGAACCGCCAACCGGCGCCAGACTGCGGACGCTCCCCGGAGGATCTTCTCCTCGGCTTCGCTAGAGGGCCGGGCGCTCACCGACGAAGCCACTTCATCTACCCCGAGGTAGCGAACACCCTCGGCCAGCAGGCGACGGTCAAAGGCGGGCGGCATGCCAAGGTCGATCAGCACCAACTTGTCGCTACGAGAGCCCAGCGATCGAGCGATGACGTCGTCGGAGAAGAGCCGCTCACTCCCCGGAACCGTCGAGATGACGACGGGAAAGGTGGCGAGAGCAACCTCGGCCTGCTCCCACGGCAGAGCGGTATGACCTCCGACGTCGCCGGGACGCCGGGCAAAGACCGCCACGTCGATGTCATCGAATTGTTCGGCAGCGGCGCGGGCCATGGCTCCGGAACCGAGGATCGCCACCGGTCCCGACGTAGCTGCGACTCCGGCGGCGACTGCTCCCAGCGAACCGCGGGGCGCATCACCGAGGAGCCGGCGCGTCGTCCTGCCGACTCCTACCGCGGCATTCATGATTCTTGCCAAATCGGTCCGGGACAGCGACGCCTCCGGAATCGCCGATACGGCCTGCCGAAACTGCGAGAACACTTCGGTCTCTCCCACCAAAGGAGAATCCAACCCGGCCGCCACCCGACTTAGGTGCACGAAGGCGTCCTCGTCCCTTCTCACCGAACCCTGATCGATCAATTGGTCATCGCCATACAGGCAGGCGAGAACGTCAGGCACTAACTCTGGGCCTGCGGACCAAGCGATCTCGATGCGAAGACAGGTTGACAGGAGGAAGGCATGGCGACCGATCGACTTCAGGCGCTGGTGGGCGTCATGGATCGCGTTCTCCGAAATGAACAAACTGGCACGGCGGTCCGAGCGGACCATCGGGTAGGCAAATGACATGCTCGTCAAACGGAGCGCGCGCGTCGTGATCCTCTTCCATCCTCGGCCGAGTCGATCGGTAAGCCTATGAACAAAGACGTCAGACAGCTAGTCGGAAACGATCCGACAATCAGTCGGGTCGTGGTTCGATGCTCTAACCCTCGATCGCCCAAATCTCGACGGCCTAGATCTCGACGGCCTGTCGATAGAGCTCGGTCAGCTCCAACCACGCTTGGTTGGTACGCCTCCGCCTCTCTGGAGCGACGGCGTCGCTCAGCCTCTCGAAGCCGGACTGGATCAACCTGACCCGCGCTCCCGATTCGACCTCAGTGAACGTGACCGTGATCTCGGTCGCCTCGCTGCGATCGAAGAAGAGATGCCACAGGTAGGCGATCCGAACCGGTGGGTCCCAGATCAGCACCCCACCCCACTCGTCGGCGCCGTCCGACCCTCGCTCGTAGACTCGCCCGCCCTGAAACGGCTCGAACACGACGGTGAGACCCGGGTCCCTTGTGACGGTGTGCGACCGTGGCCACCACATCGACGGCTTCTCGGTCCATACCTCGAAGGCGTGCCCGGGGTGACGCCTTGACATCGAACTCGACAACGATCGGATCCATCAACCCGACTCTCGAGTGTTCTCGACGGCGAGACGGAACCGTGTAGCCACATCACCCCACACCTGCTCCATGTAACGGGCAACCATCTCTGCTCCCAGGTCATGGAGGCTGTAGAGACGCCGGGTTCCATCCGCTCGATCAAGCACGAGACCTGCTTCCTTGAGCAGACGCAGATGGCGGGACACTGCCGGCCGGCTGATCGGCGGGGCATCGGCCATCTCCTGAACCGAACGGTCACCATCGGCCAGCATCTGGACGATCGCGCGGCGATGCGAATCTCCGAGAGCGGCGAAGGGATCGCTTTCGACGGGCTCAGCGGCGATGGCGATCACCCGCCCTCGGCAGCCTGTCTGAGCCCGTCGGCGAATTGTTCAAAGGACTCAATCATGTCCGGGATCGATTTGGAGATTATCGGTTCCAACAAGCCCGAGAACTCTTCCTCCATCGAGAATTCGTTGCTGCCGTTCGCCTGCGGGGTGAGGCGATACGTCCGGACACCTTTGAAAAGTCCAAGCGGCACGCCGTCGGCCCAGACCATCCTGTTGGGCGGGGCCGAACTCGGTGACCGTGGGCTTGAAGGCGCGCTCTGGGTTCACCGTCGACGTCAACTTGATCCTCTCGCCAGGAGCGATCGTCCCTTCGATCCCCAGCACCGCGGGATTCCAGGTGGGATAGTTGGGGCATCGGTCAGCAGGTTCCAGATGGTTGGTCCTGAAGACCCCCAGCCTTGGTTCGGAAATCCTGATGCACCGCGACGAAGAACACGATCCCCCGGTGCTGGTGTGCACCGTTGGCAGCACAGTGCTCCACTACGACCTGCGGATCATCGAAGATCTCCATCGAATGCTTAAAGAGCACGGAGATTGGGTCCCGCTCGGCAACGCCGACGAGCAGAAGCCTGCCGCCGAAGGGACGGTGGAAGCCTGGGCTCGCTCGAGCGACAATCCGATCGGTGGTCGGTACGGCCTCAAGAAGGGCCTCCGGGGCAGAGTGGGCAACTACATACCCCCGGTACTCGAGGCACTCGGTCTGGCCGAAGTGGAGCACAATGCCCGAAACAACAGGATGAGGGCGCTCTAACGGTCCGCGGACAAGGCCTCAGGCCGGCGGTGGTTGATCGCGCTCGGCAACATCCTGGCCAGCCTCACCCAGCCGGCGCTCGAGGTATCGCCGCTCGGCATTGTTCTGCGGCATCGCCAGGGCTCGTCGATATGCGGAGATCGCCTCGGTGATCCGGCCCGAGCGTCGAAGCAACTCAGCCCGGGAGGCGTGGTACAGGTGATGGGATAGGAGACGGGGATCGTCGCCGAGTTGGTCGATCGCAGCGAGTCCCTGATCGGGTCCGTCGCGCATCGCCAGGGCCACTGCCCGATTGAGCGCCACCACCGGAGTCGGGGAAACTCGATAGAGAGCATCGAAGAGGCCGACCATCTCTGCCCAATCGGTCTCAGCAAAAGATGGCGCTTCGGCGTAGAGGGCGGCGATAGCACCCTGCAGGACATAGGGTTGGGGCCGTCCTTGTTGAGCGGCGAGGCGAACGTGGCCCAGGGCTTGCTCAATTTCATCGTGGTCCCATCCGCTCCGATCCTGATCCTCGAGCAATACCAGGTCGCCGTTGACATCGACTCTGGTCGCGCGCCGGGCATCGTGGAGCATCATCAATCCAAGGAGCCCCCTCGCCTCCGGCTCGTCTGGCATGAGTTCGACCACCAGCCGGCCGAGACGGATTGCTTCGGCACACAATTCGGTACGGATCAACGCGTCCCCCGAAGAGGCGGCGTAGCCCTCGGTGAAAATCAGGTAGATCACTGCGAGCACCGAGCTGACTCGATCAGGCAACACATGATCGGGTGGTACCTCGAACGGAATACCACCAACCCTGATCTTCTTCTTGGCGCGTGACAATCGCTGACCCATCGTTGGCTCGGGGACGAGGAAGGCGGCGGCGATTTCCGGCGTCGTGAGGCCACCCAGCGTTCGCAGCGTCAGTGCCACCTGCGCCTCGGTCGACAGGGCCGGATGACAGCAGCCGAACATCAGCCGCAGCCGGTCATCGACTAGCTGGGAACCGGCGATGTCTTCGAATGGGTCTGCGGTCATTGGGGCCTCGGCCAGCAGGTGCTGTTTGGCGGCAAAAGTGCGATCGCGGCGGATTCGGTCGATTGCCTTGTTGCGGGCTGTGGTGATCAGCCAGGCGGTCGGATCGGATGGAAACCCGTCGGTGCGCCAGCGGCTCAGGGCAACGAGCCAGGCCTCCTGGAGAGCATCCTCGGCCGCGTCAAGATCCCGCAGCAGGCGCACGAGGGCGGCCAGAGCCCGGCCCCATACCTGGCGGTAGAGCCGGGCTGCGTCCGCTTCGAATTTGTCAGCGGCCAGAGCCCGATCAGGCTCAGGCGATTCCGGCACGCTCCTCAATTGACTTCTGATACTCCTCGCCAAGTTCGACGATAGGTCGAAGCTCGATCGACCCAGACTTGATGCCAGGGCAGGCAGCGGCGATCCCGATGGCCTCGTCAAGATCCTTGACCTTGAGGACGTAATAGCCGCCGAGAACCTCAGCGGTCTCAGCGAACGGACCATCGGTGGTTATGACGTCGGAGCCATTCAGCCGAACGGTGGTGGCGGTTCCTATGCCCTCGAGGGCCTCACCTGCCTCCATGACCCCGCGCTTGAGCAGGTCGGCGGTGTAGTCACCCCACTCCTGCATCGAGGCAGCCTGCTCCTCCGGCGTCGTCTGGGACGGATCCCAATCAGGTCCGTAGATCATCAATAGATACCGCATGCTTCCTCCTAGATAGGGGCCTGACTCTCTTCTGGTCGGGCTCGAGTTGCTCCAAGGACGAACCGGCAAACCCTGATTCGACATCCATTTTTGCAAAAGAGCCGATTCGTTGGGCTCGATCTCGGTTAACGGTGAGTAGAGGCCCGATGGGCCGGCCGCCCGGAAAGGTCGAGTTCCACTGAGAGATCCAGTTCGTTGGCCCGATTCAGTTCGCCAGAGAGGTGTAGCTCGCCAGAGGGATGTAGCTGGCTTGCGAAATCCAATTCAAATTCGGTGGGCAAACGCAGGGCGCGGATGAAGAAGATGAGACCGCCCAAGGCCGCCACCGTTCCGAGCACCAGGGCCGGGTCGTTTATGGAACCCGCCGGACTGAAGTCGCGTCCATGACCAAAGGAATACGCCGAGACCGCAAGCAGCACACTGGCCAGTCCACCCAGCCACCAGCGATCGTTGGGGCGGGAAGCTGTGTTGTCGGCTCGGGCGGCGATCAGCAGGGATCGATTCGGGGCCGTGGCTCGCCCGTCAAAACCCATGATGGCCCCAGCGCCGGCGCTGAACAGGATCAGCTGGATAAGTACGTAGAACGCCGAAGGGTTGGGGACTCCTGCCAGCATGAAGGTCAAGTTCATTCCGATGCCGGTCAGCAAGGCGGCGTTCGTCGATCTCCCGAGCAGGATTCCCGCTCCGCAGTAGAGCTGCAGCGCCACCACCACCCATGCGATCACGGGGGCCGCGGGTTCGACGATGGAATGAAGGAACGTCTCGAATTCCGGGAAGGCCCCCGGCCTGGCGGCGTTCTCGACGAATGCTCGAATTGCTTCCCCGTTGTGCCAGGTTGGGTCGACCAGCTTCTCGGCGCTCGCTCGCAACCACCCGATCCCAATGAACCAACGAAGCGGCACCAGGTAGGCGGTGGGGCGGCGTGCCTCCCGCTGGAGACTCAGCCATGTTTTGCGAAGAAGGGCGCGAAAGTTAAGAGGTGGGCGGGTTGTGACCTGTTGGCCGGCCCGAACGCTCGTCTCGGTTTCCCTGGTCCAATTGGCCCAGGTTCCATACGTGGTTTTGGCCAATCTTGACCCTTCTTGCTGATCCCTCTGAGTTTTTTCGGGCGTCGCGGTGCCCAACTGAAGGCTCGATGATGTGCCCGGTCGGAGTCGTGGCTAGCGCGACCCCGTCAACTGGTCGACGACCTTAGGCGCGTTTGAAGCTCTCAACCAGGCAGCCTCGCCCGGCCACGAGACGTCAGAGTGGCACGAAAAATGAGAACGACAATCAGGACCGGCATCAACAAAGTCCAGGCGCTTGGAAGGAATCCGATGGCGGCGCCAAGGAGGACCATCGCCCTCGAGAATCCGTCACTCCGGTTGACTCTGAACGAACCAAGCAGCACCAGCGCCGCTCCGCCCCAGAGAGTGGGAAGCCAGAAGATGAGGGGGCCCGGTTCATCGAGGCGAAGGAGCATTTCGGCTAGACCCTGCAGGACAAACCCGCCTCCCACGGTTGCGGCGAGAACGCGGTCGAATCGAGTCTGAAACAGAGTCAGCGGTATCCATCACTGCGGGGTCGGCCAAGGTACCACCGACAATCCACCCTTCCCTCCCGGTCCGCCAGACCATCGGATATCTGGAGAGGGGCGACTACAGCCCCAGCTTGTTTCTCGCCCTGAAGATCGCTGAGTATTTCGAGGTGCCCGCAGAAGTGATCTTCTCCACCGAGCCCTTCGCCCGACTGGGGAGCGAGGTCCAGACCGGCTGAGATCGGGTTGCTAGGCGCTAAGCCGGAACAGCCAGAACCCAGGCGAGTCCCGACCGGGCCGCTTTCGGCGACGAGCCGTTGGCGACGGCCAACAACGCTCCCCGCCAGGCGGCTACCACACATTGGGCGGCGATCGCATTGCCCGGGATCATGTGCTCAACGGTTTTCGCTACCGAGTCGGGCCAATCCTGCGGTGGAGCCTCGGCGAGAATCCGGGTCACTCCGAAACGGATCGCTGCGTCGAATGAAACTTCCAAGGCGACTCGCACTCCGTCCCGGCCGCCGCCGACGGCGGCCATCGCTCCCTCCATCCTCTCCGTCATTCGGCGCTCCATCTCCTCACGGATGACGCGATACAGGCCAAGCTTCGAATGGAAGTGGTGATACAGCGAACCGGTGGTGACGCCTGCCTCGTCGGCTATCTCAACGACACTGGCTCTCTCATAGCCGTCTGCCTGAAAGTGAGCGATCCCTGCCGTTATCAGACGGGCCCTGGCGCTGCCTGGAATCGGGATCGGATGAGGCACGCTTGGAGCATAACCGATTGACGGTTTCCCATAAATGATTTATGATCGCTCGATGCAGCTGACATACCTCTATCACCCGGTCAAAGACATCGCCAAAGCCGTCGCCTTTTACCGGGACGTACTCGGTTGGGACGAATCGTGGCGGATGGGTGACGACACCGCCGCCATGCAGATCCCCAACTCGACGGTCACGGTGATGCTGGCTATCGACTCTGATCCCTCGGCCCGGGCCAGTGGCTTCTTCGGCGTTGATGACATCGACGCCTTCTACCGGGACAACCGGGACCGGATCGACTTCATCGACGAGCCCCAGGATCTCCCGCCGATTCGGTATACCTCGTTTCGAGATCCTGACGACAATCTGTTCCGGCTCTACACAGACATGTCAACTGACGAAGGGTGAGGTTCGATCTGTGTTGCTTTTCCCACCAAGCGGTTCCTAGACCTTCACAATCCAATTGGTTCATTGGCCGATTGGTTCATTGGCCGATTGGTTCATTGGCATCTAGCTCGGCAACCAGTCGCTTCGGAGCGATCGTCCGGTAGGCATCCTCGACGATCTCAGCGATCTCGTCCCAATCCACCGGAACGTCGAGGTAAACTCCGAGCCAGCCGCGGTGACCCACATATGGCGGGACGAAGAACCTCTCCGGCTCCGACGCCACCATCGACTGCTGCAACCCGGTGGGTGCCGCGCACCAAAATGCCAGCCGATTGTCATGGTGGTGATCGGCGTAATTGACGAAGGTCTTTTTATCGCGAATGAACCAGGTCGGTTCACCGTGGCTGAGGCGCTCCGTCGTCCCGGGCAATGCCAGACAAAGTCGGCGCAGGTTGGTCAAAGGGTCGGGAGCCACTCGGTCGATTATGGCCAGCGGGGACTCCCAGGAGTTCCGTGAAGGTTTTCGCACCGGAACGGTGGGTAGACCTTCACGGATCCAGGCTCGAGAAGCCTCTGTGCAGCTTTCTACACCGAAGCGGTCGGGTAGGTTCCTGGCTGTGGCCGCTGAAGACTCGGCCGAGCGCTTCACTGATCGATGGGCGCGCTGGCTGCTGAAGGATCGGTTCGGCGGCGATGAGAATGCTCGTCGCCTCAACATCACGGGCCTCGAACCGGTTCGTGATCGGATCCTGACCGCAGCCCGTATCGCCCCAGGCGACATCGTGCTGGATGTTGGCTGTGGCGATGGGTTGATCGGGTTCGGTGCGATCCCGTTGGTCGGGGAAGCCGGCCGGGTCGTTTTCACCGACATCTCCGATCAACTTCTGGAACGCTGCCGCCAGATCGCCTCCGAGCTGGGCGTGGCCGATCGCTGTCGACTCCTCCTGTCGCAGGCCGAAACCCTGGACGGGATCGATGATCTCTCCGTGGACGTGGTGGCAACCCGGTCAGTCCTCATCTACGTAGACGACAAGGTTTCAGCCTTCGAAGCGTTCTGGCGCGTGCTGAAACCGGAAGGCCGCCTGTCCTTGTTCGAGCCCATCAACACTCGGTTTGCGGCTCTCAATCGAGAGACACTGTTCGGCTTCGACGTCGCCCCCGTCGCCGACCTCGCTGCCAGGGTTCGGGCGGTGTTCGAGGCGGCCGCCCCACCGGACGGTGCAATGATGGGTTTCGACGAGACCGACCTGCTCCACTTGGCCGAGTCGGCGGGATTCTCCGACGTCAACGTCAGTCTCGAGTTGTCGAGCGCCATCGGTTCGCCACTCACTTCGTTGTCCTGGGACCAGTTGATGAAGATAAGTCCTAACCCCAACGCCCCGACCTACGGAGAGGCGATTCACCAAGCTCTCGCCCCGGAGGAAGCCCACAGGCTGGAAGGACATCTGCGCCCATTGATGGAGAGCGGGGCGGAGAGCCGCAATCGGACCGCCCTCGCCTACCTCACTGCGACCAAGCCGTCGAGCTAGCCCTTCTTTTCCTTTGCCCTGCGAAGCCCGCCGAACGTTTGCGAGAGCGCGCGACCGGCTGTCCCCTGCTTGCGGGGGGACATACCGAAGCGAAGCGAGGTCGAGCGGGGGTGCGCGAACTCCCGACGCATCCTTCCTCACATCGCAGCCGGTTCGTCAGGGTTCTTCTCCATACGAACGGGCCCGGCTCCAACGATCCTGCCGCTGAAGTTCGCGCACCCCCTCGATCGCCCAAAGCGGCGACCTGTCCCCCCGCAAGCAGGGGGACAGGGCAAAGCGCCGCCTCGTATTCTGGACGTATCGATGGCCAGCGGTTCGCCTCTGGTCCAACGAGGATGTTGCGATGAACAGCGGGCGACATAGGGACGTCAGATGGCCATTGTGAAAACGACGTTCGATCCGGCGGTGCACGGCTTCAGGTTTCGCAACCAGTTCCAGGGAGGTCACGTCGTCAGCGAGCTCGCCGCCCAGGATCGCCTCGCCGACCAGATTGGAATCAATCTCCCTCCCCCGCTCGACGAGATTCTCTCCCTAACCCGCGGGGCCGGCTTCTGGGGCACGTTCGGATTGTGCGGAGGGATGAGTTGGGCAGCCCTCGACCTTTACTTCGCTGGCCAAGCGGCTCCTGTGGAGTCGACGATTCCACGTGAAGGCACGGAGCTTTTTTCGAAGCTGGTCGGCCGTCAGGCCGACTCTCTGGGGCAAGCGGAGTTGCTGCGGAAGGTCCTGACCTGGCAATTGCTGCCCGATTCGGGGCAGTGGTGGAGTTTCTGGCTCGACAACGCCGGCAAGCTGGTTGAACGCAGAGAGTGGCCACAATTGCGTTCGTCGCTCGACTCCGGGCGGCCGCAGTCGCTTTGCCTCATTCGCTCCCGGGGGGTGGGCGGAGTCGCCAAGAACCACCAGGTGGTGGCGACCGGGTACGAAACCGGGCCTGAGGGACGGGTCAACATCGACCTCTATGACCCCAATCATCCCGGAATGACTCCCAGGCTGTCGTTTCAACCCGGTGGCGCAACCAACCGGATCAGCGCCCGTCAAAGCACAGGGGAACCGCTCCGGGGATTCTTCGTCTGGCCCCATAAGCCGTCCTGATCTGGCCTTCCTGATTGGGGTGCCGTAGATGGACCCAAGAAATGGGCCCGGGAAGTCCATAACTCCTCCAGGTGGCCGATGTATCACGTAGGATTCTGGGTGCTCTGCTCTTAGAGCAGACGATCGGGGGTTACCTTGGCCGGCCGGTCCTGGAGATCGGAATGAGCATCCGGGAATACACCGACTTCGATGTCGCCATCGAAGCCGAGGGTGAAGAGTTTGTCGCCAAGGTCTTGGCCTCTCCCGCCGGTCAGGCCACCGGCCGGTTCACACTCCCCTTCTCACCTATCGAACTGGAGAACTTCGTCCTCAAGGTGGGCCGCACTCGGAGCGGAGTCCGCAAGATGGGGTCGCCCGAAGGCAGCGCCGCCGAGATGTTCGGCAAGAAGCTCTATGAGACTGTCTTCGCCGGTGAGGTCGGAATCTGTTTCCGCCGCAGCATCGACGACGCCGGTCTGGCCAACCGGGGACTTCGAGTCCGGATTCGCACATCCGATGCCCCCACCCTCAACAACATTCCCTGGGAGTTCGTCTGGGCCGAAGGTCTGGGCAGGTTCGTGGCCTTGTCCAACCAGACTCCGGTGGTCAGGTACATCGACCTCCCGACCCGGATCCGCCCGCTGGCTATTGCACCCCCGCTCCGCATCCTCTTGATGGTCTCCAACCCCACCGATGTGGAAGCACTCGATGTTCAACGCGAAGTCGACCTCTTGCGGGACGCCACCGAGGATCTGGTGAGTAGCCGTCGGGTCGAACTGGTGGTCATGGAGGACGCCAACATGGCCAGCCTGGCCCAGCGTCTGCGTCGTGAGGAGTTCCACATCTTCCACTTCATCGGGCACGGTGGCTTTGTCGATGGCGATGGCGTTTTGGTCCTGGAGGACAGTTCGGAACGTGCCAGACCGGTCAAGGGGCAGCACCTCGGGACCATCTTTCATGACCACGGCTCCCTCCGGCTGGCAGTGCTGAATGCCTGCGAAGGAGCGCGGGCCTCGGCCGAGGATCCCTTCAGTGGGGTAGCGCCGAGCCTCATCCGCCAAGGCATTCCAGCCGTCATCGCCATGCAATTCGAGATCACCGATGCCGCCGCGATCCAGTTCGCTCACGAGTTCTACCTGGCGGTGGCGGACGGATACCCGGTCGACGCCGCAGTGACGGAGGCCCGCAAAGGAATCTTCGCGGCCGACAACGACCTGGAGTGGGCCACGCCGGTTCTCTACATGCGGGCGCCGGACGGGATGATTTTCGACCTCACCGCTCCGCCGGTTCCAATACGCGGGACGCCTCCGCCATCGGACCGCCCACCGCCAGATCCCAAGCCCTCGGCCCCGACCCATGTGGAGACGGACCCGGTCGCTGCGTACGAGAAGGCGCTTGTCGCTATCGACTCCAGAAGCTGGTCTGAGGCTGTGCGGCACCTGCAAAGGGTGCTTGAACTAGACCCCGCCCACCCTCACGCCAGGGCGCATCTCGAAGACGCCGAGCGCAGAGTCCGTGCCTCGGCCCTCATCGACGAAGGACGCGTCGCTCACGGCGCCGGAGAGTGGGAAGAGGCCGTGGCATCGTTCCGGGAGGCCGCCGAGCTCGACCCTGACATCACCGACGAAGACGGCCTGCTGGCCGACGCCGCTTGGCGTGTCGATGTGCTTCGTCAGCCAACCGAGGTGGTCCCGGAGTCCGCCACGGTCACACCTTCGGCGCCTACGTTCGAATCCGCTCCGATACCGGTAAATGACCAGACACCGGCGCCGGCACCTTCACCGGCGGTTAGGCCCCCTGCTTATCAGCCGCGCCCAAAGAGCAAGACCGGTCTGATTGTGGCTTTGGCTGTCGGTATCCCGGTTGCTATCTACCTGTTCTTGATCATCCTCGGACTGTTGGTCGACGACACTCCTCCAACGACGACCATTCAGACCGGGGCAACGCAGACAACGGTGCTTGGGATTGACCCGACGACGGCGCCAACCTTCGTCGTCCCTCCAGCCGACATCACCGCTCGCCGAGCGATTTCGCCTCCGGCAATTAACGGTGACTTCACCGAGTGGGAAGGTGTCGCATCGACCCTCTCGACGTTCGAAGTGTTCCCTAGGCAAGCTACTGATTCACTTCCTGTCGGTGTCTGGTGGGTCGGTTGGGATGAAGGGAACCTCTACCTGTATATCGACGTAGCCGACGCCGCGCTCGAGCAGCCCTGGAGCGCTGAGCTCTACAACTTGTGGAGGGGCGACTCGGCGAACTTCGAGTTTGGACCGGATCCCACCGGCCTGGGCTCTTCCTCCGGACTCCGTTCAAATGACGTCCACGTCTTACTCGGCCCGAATAGCCCGGGTCAGGCGCCAGCCATCACTGCCATCAATCGAGTCGTCGGCGGTGACATCGTCCGAGGTCCCGATCCCGCCATTGAGGCTGTGGCGGTCATAACCGACAGCGGCTATGTGATCGAAGCGAGAATCCCGTGGCAAGAACTCGGCGTGTCAAACCCGGCGGTGGGAACCGTCTTCGGAATGAACGTCAACGTCAGTGACGTCGGCGAAGACTTCGATGGCGACGGCCGCAGAGACCTAAGGGTGATGGTGTCAAACAATCCCGATCGCCAACAACCCTTCCCGGGGACGTGGACAACGATGGTGCTAGGACCATAGGAGTACCGAATGACGGCCATCACCAATTACCTGGACCTCGACCTTCTCATCGAGAAAGACGACGATGCCTACCGGGCCCGGGTAATCGGGTCTCCCGGTGGACAGGCTTCGTCCGAGTTCCGGCCTCCGTTCTCGCAACTCGAGTTGGAGAATTTCCTGCTCAAGGTCGGAATGTCCCTGACCGACATTCGACGCAACACGCGCCGCATCGACTCGTCCGACATGGCCGAGATCAAGAGCTTCGGTGGCCGCCTCTTCCGTGCGCTATTTGACGAACAACTCCAGCCAACCCTGGTCCGGAGCCTCGACGAAGCGCGGCGTCGCCAGGCCGGCCTGCGCATCCGCCTTCGCCTGGCCGACGCTCCCGAGTTGGCGGACTTTCCCTGGGAGTACCTGTACGACACTGGGGCCAATCGCTTCCTGAACCTCTCGGTGGAAACGCCGCTGGTTCGCTATCTCGAGCTGCCAGAGCCCGGTCGCCCGCTCACGGTGCAGCCCCCACTCAAGATCCTGGTGATGATCTCGGCCCCGAGCGATGTCGCCCAACTCGACGTCGATGTCGAGTGGAACCGCATCAACTCTGCAGTGGCCGACCTCGAGAGCAGAGGCTTGGTGTCGGTCGAACGGCTGGAGACGGCCACAATGGCAGCGTTGCAGCAGACCCTTCGCCGCGGCGAATACCACATCCTGCACTACGTAGGTCATGGGGGCTACGACGAGCAGTCCCAAGACGGTGTCCTTCTGCTCGAGGGGATGGATGGTCGCCGCCGCCCGGTGAGCGGCCAGGATCTGGGAACTCTGCTCCATGATCATCGCTCCCTTCGATTGGTGATTCTCAACTCGTGCGAAGGAGCCCGCAGCTCCCCTACCGATCCTTTCGCCGGAGCCGCCCAGAGCCTCGTCCAGCAAGGCATCCCCGCCGTCATTGCGATGCAATTCGAGATCACGGACGACGCCGCCATAACCCTCTCGCACGAGTTCTATTCGGCGCTGGCCGACGGCTACGCCGTGGATACCGCGCTGGGAGAGGCCCGCAAAGCGATCTTCGCGGGAGGCAATGAAGTCGAGTGGGGCACCCCGGTCCTCTACATGCGCTCGACCAGCGGCCGCCTGTTCAAAATGCAGCCCTCCATCACCCAATCGCCCGTAGTTCACGTGGAATCCGAAGTCCTTCCGCCGCCGGAACCGATCGCTCCCATCCTCGACGTTGTCCGCCCTCTGCCGGATCCCGTGGCACCCGAACCAGGTGTCTTGCCCGCTGATCCCGAGCTCGTCATCGCTCCGGTCGAAGTGGCGCAGGTGTTGCCGGAGGTGGTTTCTCCGGAACCACCCGAAAGTGATGTCGCCGTCCGCAACACTGCAATGCCGCTCCAGGTAGGAGACGCGTCCGAGCCAATCGACCGAGTCAAAGAGCCGGCGTCTCGATCGCGCCCGGCCGTGTCTGCCACGCAGTTGAGTTTGATCGGGGCCGCGATCGTGTTGGTCGGCTTGGGGATGTCAAACGGACCGGCCACCAAGGGCATCGCATGGTTTGCGTTTGAGCCGTTACTTGCTGTGGTCGGAGCCGCCATCATCAGCGCAGGATCGACGAATGGTAGGGATCCGTGGTGGGGCGGAGGCGTTCTCATTGGACTTGGGTCGTATCTTGGTGTCACACTCCTGCCGCTCATCAGCACGCCCGACTATGGGTTACAAGCCCCCGAACTCGTCATGGCCATCGGAGCGGCTCTCATCGCCAGCGCGGGTGTGTCCCTGTGGAGAAAGTCGCCCGTATCCGAGCCTCGCAGCCTCGGGTTGATGTCGGGAGCAGGCGCGTTGATCATCAGCGTGTCTGCGTTCCTGCCCGTGACCGGCGAGGACGGACCCATATCCTTGACAACGTTGGGGGTCTGGGTCGTCGGTAGCAAAGGGGCCTTGTTGGCCCCGCTCCTGCTGGTCGCCGGCTGGGTATTCCTCTTATCCTTCTATCCGTCGAGGCGACCGACTGCGCAACGCGGTCAAGTCCTTGCGTTCGGTGTCGAACTCACCGTCTTCTTCCTCTCCATGACCATCGCCAGCTTCACTGAGTTTTGGGGGGGAATCGGCATCGGTGTGCCGCTCGCTTTGGTGGGTGCCGGACTAGTTGTGGTAGGGGCGGTGCAACCTCGACGCGAAAGCAAACCCGCCTGAGGAGCGCCCAGGGAACGGCATCGTGGTCCTAAACCAACAAGACAACGGCAAGCAAATCGAACTGAGCGCGAGCGAACCGCTCGAAATCTCATTGCCGGAGAACCCGACCACAGGATTCCGATGGAGCTTCGATGACCTGGACCCTTCGGTGCATCTCACCGAAGACACATACGACCTTGCAGGCGATGTGACTCCCGGCGCGGCGACCAATCACATTTCCGACTGACCGTCTCCCAACCAGGCGAATACCGGATCGCCCTGCGTCTCTGGCGCGAGTGGGAGGGTGAGGCATCGATCTCAGATCAATACAGCATCACTGTGGATGTAACCGATGAGGTGTAGGGGTCTTCCCGACCCCCACACCCCATCCGGATTGGCGATTGCCGAGCATCCCGTCCGTCGGGAGCGGCTGGCCGGGACCCTCTGGCCCGAGGAACCGGTAGCAGTGGCCGGGGCCCGCCTACGGACGGGTCTGTGGCGACTACGCAGCCAGTTGCCATCCGTGGTTGACGTAATGGGCGATTCGATATCACTGTCACCCACCTGGCAGGTCGACTACCGCTCGGCCGCGACCTCGCCGAGCGGATGTCAAAGAATCCAGCCACCGATCCGTTGGACATCCCGAGGTGGGTGTTGTTCACGGAGGATCTGCTGCCGGATTGGTACGAGCCGTGGCTTGAGCCCGCGCAGCGGGCGTTCCGTGAAACCCGAATCCACGCCCTCGAGTGGATCGCCCGCAAACGTCTCCTTCAGGGTGAACACTGGCTCGCGATCGAGGCCTGTGGAGCAGCGCTGACCGCCGAGCCATTGCGACAGTCGGCCCATTTGCTGATGGCCGAGATCTACCGGGCGGAAGGCAACTCGAGGACACCCGGAGATTCCTCGAGGCCCAACTCAACTGAGAGCCAGCTGGGACCGGACCGTCAGATCCACCCCAGCCAACCGAGTATCTCCCTTGCCACGGTTTGCACAGGTCGGTCGTTGACCAGGACGAGGTCACCGACTTCCGCCCCGAAGTCTTCTCGCAGCCAATTCTCAGTCTGTCGCAGATCGATCTGTCGGCCGGTGGTGACGGCCCCGGCCAATCGATTCTTGATCTCGGGGTAGGTAAGCGTGAGGCGCACCACTCGAAGCGGACAGCGAAGTGCCCGGCGAATCTCCACAATGTCGGTTTCGTCCTCGATCGCTCCTGCCAGCATGAGATGGCTCACGCCGGCATCGATGTAGTTCCGTGCGACCGCCGCGAGGTTGGAGAGCCCTATCCGATCCACGACATCGTCATCGAGGTTGCCGATGTTGAACCACCACAACCAGTCGAGGTCGATGGCAGCGAACGTCAGCCCGGTGTCCTCGAACTGTTCGGCCATCTCCTCGACCACTGTTGTCTTACCTACGCCATACACGCCGGTGACCGCCACTGCCTGCGGTTCCTTCATGATTTAGGTTTCACTGGTCGGCTACCGGAGAAAACACTGCCTGGCGGCCCACTCGTGGATCTCCCTCAGGGTCCTGAGCTCGTTCTCCGACTGCTCGCCCAAGGCGGCGAAGTCGAAGCGAGCCAAGCCGGGGAAGGATGAAGACGTCTCCAGCAGAGCGGCCCAGAGCCCCACCTTGCTCTGAACCCCAGACATGAGGGTCTCCAACTCGACCACTCTGGCTAGAGGTGAATAGCGCAAGAAGTGACCGTTGGGCTTAAGGCGGGCCACCTGTGCAGAAAGCAACGCCAGCGCCCTCTTGGCCTGCCCGCCGCTGACTCCGGCCGCGGCTCTTACAGAGTCCAGGGTCTCTTTTTCGGCCTTGATCAACTCGCGGATTTCCTTGAGTTCGGCCCCCCAGGGTCCCGATCGATTCTTGCGCCAAAGACGCCGGGCCAGATCGGTGCCGGCCGTGGCTCCGGCCCGGTGGTCGTCCAGATAGATCTTCAGGTATTGAAGGGATTCCATTTGCCGCTCGCTCCTTAGGTACCTAGGAGGTGCCTTCGCTCACTAATGGGCGCCAAACCTACCGGAAGCCAGTACGACCGGGTGCGTTCCCCAGGACCCAGATCCGCGCCTCCCGGGACCGTCGGGGATCCCCTTGCGGTGAATACTTGGTCTGCGCTACATTCCCGGCCGCGAGTTAGATAGATAGCCCCTTTTCGTTTCTCGAGCGTCTGTTCTTGCGATGTGAAGGAGGTTTGAAATGGCCGGCTCGGTGGGTTCGCCCTGGGTTGTTTTGACCTTGAGTGGCGAGTTGGACATGTCCCGCAGCGACGAGCTGGACGGGATGGCGGCAACGGCATTTAGCGGCGAGCGGGTCAACGCCATCTTCGATTTGTCCGACGTTGCGTTCATGGATTCGTCCGCTCTCAGGTGGTTGCTGAAGGTGCAGGATCTCGCCGATCAGGCCGGCGGCTGCCTCCGGTTGGTAGCTCCCGAGGAAGGCAGCTTGCTGCGCCTTCTCTCGTTGACCGGCCTGGCGGATCGATTCGCGGTCTTCCCAACCAGGAAGGATGCGGAGCAACCATCGCCCGGAATGACGGAAGCACCCGATGACCTGCTCCCGTCACCTCACAGTCGTTCAATAGGGCGCGTTTCGGCTCCGGAACCACCGGGTATCTGACTGACAACTCCTAAGTGGGAAGGTCCCACTGGTGGAAGGAGAGCCATGTACACGGATCTATGGACGTACCGGGAGTCTGTCCCCTCATCCACCGAAGGAATCAGTGGGTTCGCCGTCGAGGCCATGGATGGCAGCATCGGTCACATCGATGCATCCTCTGCGAATTCACGGATGGCGGTCACGTGCGACAGCCCTTGGTTGGGCGCGAGTACCCCTGCAAGGACCAACCTCATGGCCGCGCGCTGTGGATGGTCAACCAGCTCTGCGACCTCGCCCAGATCAGATCGACTCCCGGACAAACCGTTGTCCGGCTGCACAAGACCATTGCCGCGGCCGGCAATCCTGTGACGAACGGGGCCGCCGTTTAGGAAACTCAGCGGGCGTCACGCCCGTCGGCTCAGATGGCTCGAGCGGCGAGCAAAGCGATGTCGTCGTGCACCTTGTCATCAGTCGCAGCGCGCACGTGGGCAAGTAACCGGTCCAGGAGAGGGTCCAGTTCCTCGAGATGAGCAGGACCGAGCGCTGCTTCGACGCTCTCTGGCGGCGCCTCGCCGCGCACCGCGAAACCGTCCGTGTAGATGAGGAGAGTGTCGCCCCTCGTCAACGAGTAATGCTCTTCGATTGGCTCGATTGAGGGAATTACGCCTGCGGGCGGGCAAGGGCTGCCCAGTCTCGTGCTGGTTCCATCGGATGACACGAGTAACGGCGGCGGGTGTCCCGCCAAAGCGACCTTCATGTCGAAGCGATCACCCTGCCGATCCAACAGGACATACGCCAGCGTGCACATCCTCTGATCTTCTTCTATTAGTGCCAGGTTCAACGCCCCGATCACGACGGCCGGACTTGGATCGACGTTGACGATCGCCCTGACGGTGTGACGAGCAAGGCCAACTGCCGCTGCAGCGGCAATGCCCTTACCTTCTATGTCACCCACGACCAGAGCGCACAGTTCGGCTGAGAGAGGGATGACGTCATAGAAGTCGCCACCAACATGACCGATCCGAGTGAGCGGCCTATAACGCGCCGCGAGCACCAGCCCATCAACCACAGGCAGGAATCGAGGCATCAGCCCGCGTTGGAGGACTTGCGAGACCTCGTGCTCGTGCTGGTAGAGGCGGGCGTTCTCGAGCGTCACCGCGGCCCGATCCGCCACTGAGACAAGAACTTCAACGTCGCTGTCGTCAAATGGCAGGTCGGGAGCTGTACGGGCCAGAGACAAAGCACCAATGACCTGGCTCCCCCTCTGCAGTGGAACGCAAACCACCGAGTTCACCTGGAAGCGACGAAACAGGTCAACGAACTCACGGCCCTCGACTTCCTCGGCCATGGCCAGCATCTCCGGCGTAATCTCAGCGACGACTTCCGGTTTCCTCGTTCGGGCTACCCGCGCCGGCATTCGATCCGAGTCAAGGCTCATCCGCTCTCCTTGCCTCATAGAGATCAGCAGGTCGGCCTCAGGCGAATCCGGGTGGATCAGTGCTACCGAAGCAAGGGTCCCGTCGTCTCCGATCAAGTGGACTTCGCACCAGCTGCCTAGCTGGGGCACGAGGAGCTTTGCCAGCGCTGCGAGGTTCTCTTCGAGGTCGAGCGAGCCGCCTAGCAGCTCGTTGGCGCTCGCCAGCAATCGGCCGGTCTCGTCGCGCCGCACCTGGTCGGTTATGTCCGTGAAGAAGTTGAGCGCCAGGACTGTCTCACCGGCGTCGTTCTTGATGGGACTGGCGTTCACCCGCGACCATCGCACCCGGTGGCTACCCGGGACCCGGTAGCCAATTACCTCCTCAACCACCTTCTCCCCCATGAGGACGCGGCGGCCCGGCAGACGATCGGTCGAGAGTACATCGCCGTTTTGGTCGACCATCTCGGACCTTCCCACCAGCTCGGTAGGCGAAGCCTTCAGCAATTCTTCCGCCGTACGGAAGCCGATCACCCCGGCCGCAAGGTCATTGGCGTAGACCAGCCTTCCCGCTGCGTCCTGGACCGTGATCGCCTCACGGGCATGCCGGAACAAGACGTCGAGCACATGCCGATCGTCCCGCATTGCCAATTCGATGAATCGATCCCCTGGCACTCACCTTCCTTCACGTTCCGGCGATCCACCCTGACATAGGAACCACCATCGACTCCCAAACCTGACCTTCGAAACAGTAGGACGTTTTGAAACAGCAGGGATGCCCGTTGTCGTTGAACGGGCGTTCAGGTATCTCGTGGCCGGTTGGCCAACCCGTGGAGGTCGCTCCAGCAGGCTATTGTTACAGCAGTCCGCGGCAGCAACCTCAGTCGAGCGGCCCCCCTCGGGCAGCTTCGCCTTCAGCCGACCGAGTTCTCCGATGGCGCCCGTCGCCCGGAACTCGCAAATCAAGCGAGCGATTCCGGCGCCGATGCCGGGCCCCCCAGCATCTCATCGAACGGCTCTCCCAGGTCAGGCGAGATCTCGTCAAGGGACCACACTGCCTGTCGATAGGCCTTCGATCGAAACTCGCGATGGGTAGCGCCCGCTCTCGCCAGGTCGGCCGGCGAGGTCTTACCCCGTGTCCCTGACTTCTTGGCCCGTGTTCCTGACTTGATCGCCACGATGTCCCCCTTCTGGCTGCAGACGCGGCAGCGGTTTACCCGCGACAGAGACCCTTCAAACCTGGCTGGATTGAGCCACAATTGAAATCCCGACGGACTTCGAACAGCACAGGCGTCACCTCCGCGGCGGCGTTTGCTGTGGGAGGCGGGCGGGTAACAACAAGAGAACAAGAAACGAGGTCCCCGTGAAGAGGCAGACTCTCCAGAACATGAGCAAGGCCGAACTCTACGACCGTGCCCAAAAGGCCGGGATCGATGGCCGTTCGCAGATGGGGAAAGAGGAGTTGATCAGCGCTCTCTCGAGCGGCTCGAGCAAGTCCAACGGTTCGAGCAGTGAGCGATCAGCTAAAGCCCGTCGCCCATCGGCATCAAAGCTTCCTAAACCGGCGCCCACGAGCCAGCGTTCGATTTGGAGCGGGGCAATCACCTTCGGCCTCATCACGATCCCGGTCGGCTTGTACACCGCCACCGAGGACCGCGACATCTCCTTCCACCAGCTCTCAGGCAAGGACAAGTCGAGGATCGAATACAAGAGGGTTTCATCCAAAACGGGTCGCGAGGTCGATTGGGACGACATTGTCAAGGGTTTTGAGTACGAGGAGGGGAAGTATGTCGTATTCACACCCGAGGAGGTCAAACAGATCGCCCCGGAAAGCTCTCGGACCATCGACGTGGTCCAGTTTGTCGAGGCTGCGGAGATCGACCCGATCTACTTCGAGCGGTCCTACTTCGTGGCTCCCACCAAGGTGGCCGTGAAGGCCTACACCTTGTTCACGAAAGCACTGGCGGAGTCCGATCGGGTGGCGCTGGCCAAAGTCGCAATTCGGGAAAAAGAGCGGCTCTGCGCGCTCAGAGTGAGAGACGACGTGCTTGTTTTGGAAACCATGAACTGGCCCGATGAGATCCGGGAACCCAAGTTCGATCAGCTCAAGGCCAAGCCACGGGTCTCGAGCGACGAGTTGAAGATGGCCCGATTGCTGATCGACCAACTGACCGCCGCCTTCGACCCGACCAGATTCGAAGACAGCTACCGCCAGCGTTTGCAGGAGGCCATCGACGCCAAGATCAACGGCGACGAAGTCACCGTCGCGGCCGCCGAAGAACCGTCCGCCAAGGTGACGGACCTTCTGGAGGCGTTGAAGGCCAGCGTCGACCAGACCCGGGCCAAGCGCTCGGCCTAATCGAGCCATGTCCGACGGCGGCTCGAAGTACGACAGCAAACGACGATTTGAAGCCACGCCCGAACCACCGTCAGCCTTTGGTGATGATGGAGGCGGCGAGCTGGACCCGCTGGTCGCCGACGCCGGTCCGAGCTTTGTTATCCAGCAGCACTACGCCACCCGACCTCATCACGATTTCCGACTTGAGATGAGTCGCCCGGACGCCGAACCGGTCTTGGTTTCCTGGGCGGTGCCGAAGGGCCTTCCCCGGCAGCGCGGGAGCAAGGCGCTGGCGGTCAGAACCGAAGACCACCCCTTTTCTTACGGGAGCTTCAGTGGCTCCATCCCGGGTGGCAACTATGGAGCCGGCGAAGTCCGGATCTTCGACGCCGGCACGTACGAGATCGTCAAGCGAGACGAGGAGAAGATCACGTTCAGGCTCGAAGGCAAACGACTCAAGGGGATATATCACCTGGTCAAAACCTCACTCAAAGGTGGCAAAAAGCAATGGCTGGCGATCCTCTCTAGCGACCAGCGGCCGAGCCCATCGCCCCATCCCCGGCTCGATCCGATGCTGGCGACGGTGAGCGATGGTCCGTTCGACGACCCTGCCTGGGTCTACGAGCCCAAGTGGGACGGCGTGCGGGCTCTGGCCGTCTGCGACGAGGCTACGAAGTTGGTGTCGCGGCGGGGCAACGACATCAGCACTGGATACCCGGAGCTGTCCGGTCCTCACGATCGGCTCGTAGCGCTCGATGCCATCGTCGATGGAGAGATCGTTGCGTTCGACGATGGGAAGCCATCCTTTCAAAAGCTCCAACAACGCATGCATGTTCGCAATGAGCAGCAGTTGTCGGCTCTGGTTCGCAAGTCACCGGTGGCCTTCATGGTCTTCGACCTGATCTATCTCGACGGGGCGAGCCTGACCGGGGAGCCACTCGAAAGGCGGCGTCAGCTTCTCGAGGAGATTGTTGTGCCCGACGACAGGATTCAGGTCTCTCCCGCGATCTTCGGTGAAGGCACGGTTCTCTACCAGGCCGCCGTCGATCAAGGACTCGAGGGCATCGTCGCCAAGAGCATCGACTCGCAATACGAACCAGGCAAGCGATCGCCGGCCTGGCTCAAAATCAAGACCGTTCTCGACCTCGACGCGGTAGTCGTCGGATGGACGGAAGGGGCGGGCAGTCGCGACGGAACACTCGGGTCACTGGTCCTTGCGCTCTACGACGAGGAGGGCAACCTCAGGCACGTCGGGAATGTCGGAACGGGTTTTAACCGCGAATCACTCGCCGACGCCGTGAATCGTCTCGGGAATCTGCCAGGCTCCGAGAACCCTTTCGGGGCCGCGCTACTCAAAGGCAGTCCGGAACTGCGGAAGGCGTATTGGGTGGCGCCCACGCTCGTGGCGACACTTGAATATCGAGAACTCACCAACGCAGGCAGGCTCAGAGCGCCCGCTTTCAAAGGCTTCCGCGGGGACAAAGCACCGGAAGACTGCACCATCGACCAGCTAGCGGGTAGACAAGCCCGATAGCCCGGGCGGGCGACGGCCCAAGTGCTACCCAAAGAAACAAGCGCTGCCCCAAAGTCAAACGGCCAAAGTAACGGCTTGCAGGGCCGTGACGACCACGTCCCTGCAAGCCGTTGCCCCCCCGAACTCAGTTCTCCCGACTCGTTCTGATCGCGCATCGCCTTCACGGCGTCGTGGGCAGCCCTCACATCTGCGGCCTGCTTGGCAACCACATCCTTGATCTGGACTGGGAGGCCCCTGGCGAGGGCGTCTTCGTATTCGCTGACGGCGTCGTCTTCGCCCGACTCGGCGGCGGCCAGGACCGCGTGAGCATCATCACCCGTCAACGCGTCCTTCACGCACCGAGAACCCGACCCTGCCAGGAGGAGACACCTGGTGTGTCGTCACCGCGAGCGCCGACTACCTGGGTGAGTCGCTGTGGGAGATGACATGGGACGTTTACGGGGAAGGCGACCCCAGATTCAAGTGATGTACTTCAAGTGATGGACGACTTCAAGTGATGTGACGGACCGGGAGGGTTTCCGGATCGGAGGTCAAATTGGCCAGCCGATCCGGAAGCCTCGGTTCGGCCTGAGCCATTCCGCTTGTCAAAAGCGCGAGCGTTGGTCCTCTTGGTGACCTTCTCGAGGATGTCGGTTTAGTTCCGCTCAAAACGGGTATCCAGATACTGCCCAACAAGGAGGAACTGGATGACCACGCAAGGGCAAACCGCGGCTGCAAGGGCCCGAACCGCCCGGAAATATGGCGGGGCCGACCTTCCCGCCTCACTTTCGGGGCTATTTGCCGCCCTTGGAGCGTTGACTTTTGTCGGATCTCTGATCCTGGCCGGTGCCAACGGCCTCGACTACCAGCTGAACCTCATCGATATCGAAGGAGGGGCCCTTGAGGCCTCGCTCGTCGGGGCGGCGGTGGCTTTGGCCGTCATCTTCGTTGTATTTGTCTTCGGAGGCTGGGTAGCGGGCCGCATGGCTCGTTACGACGGTGCGATCAATGGCATGGGGGCGGGCTTGTGGTTGCTCCTGCTGTCAGCCATCTTCGCCCTTCTGGGAGCCCTCGTCGGGCCCGAGTACAACGCCTTCGGTCCGGCGGGTCTGCCTGATTGGTTCTCCGCTATCCGCGGCGAAGCTCGCACCACTACCGCCATCGTGCTGATGGTCCTGTTCAGTGCTGCGGCCCTGGGCGGTGGCTATCTGGGAGGACGACTCGGCGAGGAATACAACCGCAAGGTCGACGCCCGCCTTACGGCTGCCGCAGCGGCCCAACGATAAGAAAGGAGGTCCCGATGTACATTGGTCTAGGCACGCTCCTACTCATCATCATCAT
Source organism: Acidimicrobiia bacterium (assembly GCA_035525055.1). GTDB lineage: Bacteria > Actinomycetota > Acidimicrobiia > Spongiisociales > ZC4RG35 > DATEEG01. Next base: position 44,244 of record DATLEZ010000175.1, read on the forward strand.
CATCCTTCTCATCACCTGAAGCCCGTCACGAACTCCCGTCCATCGCAGGCCGGGAGTTCGTGCAATTCCCGGCCATCTAACCCCAACACATGCCCTCTGTCGAGGTGGGCAAGCCGGCCAAACTTAGAAACTAAAAGGAACGATCTCCCGGGATCCAGCCGGTGCCGGCCAGTGGGACCCGGGCCATGGCGGCTGCTTCGATTGTCAAAGCGACCAGGTCCTCGCGTTCGAGATTGTGGACGTCGGACTTGCCGCAGGCGCGGGCCAGAGTGGTGAGCTCCATGGTCATGGCCCGCAGGTAATTGGTGACCCAACGAGCGCCGACCTCGGGGTCGAGACGCGTTTCCAGCACCGGGTCCTGCGTCGTTATCCCGACGGGGCATTGACCCGTGTGGCAGTGGTGGCAGTAACCCGGAGCGGTGCCGAGACGGTCGTACTCCTCGCTAGCGTCGACCCACGCGCTGCCGTTGAACCAAGCGTTGCGATTGCAGCCAAGGGCAAGAAGCGAGGCGACGCCGATTGAAACTGCCGTGGCTCCCAGGGCCAGCGCTTTGGCGACGTCGGCGCCGGAACGAATGCCCCCCGAGACGATCAACTGCACTTCATGATGCTTGCCGATGTCCCGCAAGGCATCGGCGGCGATTCGAACCGCCGGGAGGGTGGGGATGCCGGCATGCTCGATGAATACGTCCTGGGTGGCGCCGGTCCCTCCCTGAAGGCCGTCGACCACCACGACGTCGGCCCCGGCCGCCACCGCCAGCTTGACGTCGTTCTCAACACGAGTCGCTCCCACTTTGACGTAAATGGGCTTCTCCCAGTTCGTTGCCTCTCGCAGTTCCTCGATCTTGATGACCAGGTCGTCGGGCCCGGTCCAGTCCGGATGCCGGCTAGCGGAGCGCTGATCGATCCCTGCCGGCAGAGTGCGCATTCCCGCGACTCGTTCGGACACCTTCTGGCCGAGCAACATGCCCCCTCCCCCCGGCTTGGCTCCCTGGCCGATGACGACTTCGACGGCGTCGGCTTTGCGAAGATCGTCGGGGTTGAAGCCATAGCGCGACGGAAGGCATTGATACACGAGGTACTTCGAAGCTCTGCGCTCCTCGGGAGTCATGCCGCCGTCACCGGTGGTGGTTGAGGTCCCGACCGCCGATGCTGCTCTGCCCAATGACTCTTTGGCGTTGGCCGACAACGAGCCGAAGCTCATCCCGGCGATGGTGATCGGGATATCGAGCTCCAAGGGCTTGGATGCGAAACGCGAGCCCAACACTGTCTTCGTTTCGCACCGCTCCCTATACCCCTCGAGCGGATAGCGCGAGGCAGAGGCGGTGATGAAGACCAGATCGTCGAAAGTCGGCAGAGCTCGCTTCGCCCCCCAACCACGGATCTCGTAGCGGCCCTCTTCGGCCATCGTGTGAATCTGATCGATGACAGTGGTCGGGAAGGTGTGACTCGCCCGAAGCGGATGCGATCTGGGCTCGCTCGGAATGCCGTTGCCGGACTGCAGATCGGCCATCAGTAGTTATGCGCCTTGACGGCGTCGAAGTTGTACAGCTGTCTGGCGGAGGTGACCTTTTTGACGTCCTCGGGCTGTACATGATCAAAACCTGTTGCCGCCACCAGGTCCTTCAATCGCAAGGTGTCGGCCTCGGTAAGGTCCTCGAGGCGGGCATCGGAGCCGAGGCTGCGTATCTTGCCGGAAACGTAGATGACGGCCTCGTAGAGAGAATCGCCCAGGGATTCACCGGCGTCTCCCCCCACCAGGATCGTCCCCGCCTGAGCCATGAACGCACCCATCGCCCCGACGTTTCCCGCGACTGCGATGGTCCCGCCTTTCAGCGAGATCCCGGTTCGCAGGGAGCTATCGCCCTCGATCACGATCAGACCACCGTGGGCGCTGGCGCCGGCCGACTCTGAGGCATTGCCGTGGACGCGGATCGTGCCTTCCATCAAGTTCTCACCGACGCCCCAGCCCACGAATCCGTTGACTGTGATGTCGGGACCCGCGCCCAATCCCCCGATGTAGTACCCCGCGTTGCCGTCGATGGTGATGTTGATCCGGTTGGTCAAACCCACGGCGAGGCTGTGGCGGCCCCGCGGCTCGGTGATGAGCACCCCCGATCCGTCGGCCAGGGCGCGCAGACGCTGGTTGATCTCCCTGGTCGATAGATCAGCGCAGCTCAGCGTGACCAAACGTGGATCTCTTCCGGCATCGGCTCGAACACTTCGGCCTTCTCGATGTCCGGCAACCCGGCCAGGGCGTGATACTCGGAAGCCATTGCTACATAGCTCGGAGTCTCCGCAATGACCGCAGGCTTGCAGGCGAAGGCGTCGCGAACGACCGCGAACTGGTCTCTGGTCGAAACCAGGAGCGTGTAAAAGCCGTCCATCGTTTTCATCAAGGTTCGCATGGCGTCGCCCAGGTCGGCTCCCCTCGCCATCTCCAGGGCGATCAGCCTCGCCCCAACCTCGGTGTCGTTGTCGGTTTCGAAACGAACCCCTTCGGCCTCAAGATCGCGCCGAACCGTGAAGTAGTTCGAGAACGATCCGTTGTGGACGAAGCAGAGATCGGGAGCGGGAGAGAACGGATGGGAGTGATCGGTGGTCACAGCCGACTCCGTAGCCATCCGGGTATGACCGATAGCCTGATAGCCGGACCGGGACCGGATCTGGTAGCGGTCACAGATCTCGCGCGGCGACCCGACATCCTTGAACACCTCGAGACTTTCGCCCCAACTGACCACAGTCACCTCGGAAGCCTTCTGCGCCAGTTGGGCTAGGAATCCGGTGCTTTCGGTCTCGGATGACAGAACCGCGTCAGGCCCGATAATGCGTACGTCGGCTGAGAGGGTTGCGCCCAATCTGGCCCAGTCGTAACCAGCGGCCGGAGCCCGCAACGAGTACTTGGTCCACCCGGCAACGCCACTTTCATACACCGCGATACCAGACGAGTCGGGGCCGCGATCGGTCATGGCCTCGAGCATTTCGGCTGCCAGCGAACCCAGTTGGGGCTCAAGAGAAGGATCCCTCAGATGAAGTCCGACGATGCCGCACATAGCGAGCCGTTCTCCTCGATCAAGTTTAAGTATGTTACCCGAAGTTGAAGCACGGGAACCATGGCCCCGGAAGAAATCAGCCTTCGGGAAGGCGCGGAGAGGTCGGGCATTTCTAGATTCGGCCAAGCTTTAGAGGAGGTAGCGCGTGACCGAGAGAGAAGAGCTGAGGAAGCGGGCAGAAGCGGACGGGGTCCGTTTCTTCTTTGCGATGTTCGTCGACATGCATGGTAAAGCCTGCGCCAAGCTCGTGCCCATCGAGGCGTTCGACGTGATGATGGACGGCGGGGCAGGTTTCGCCGGCTTTGCCGCCGGCCCCATGGGACAGTCCCCCGCCGACCCCGACATGATCGCGGTGCCCGATCCGTCTTCCTACGTTCAGGTTCCGTGGAACCCTGAACTCGCGGTACTGCAGTGCGACATCGCTGTCGACGGCGAACCGTGGCCCTACACCCCCCGGGTCATCCTCAAGAACTTCCTGGCGTCCGTCGCTAATCGTGGATGGACATTCAACCTCGGGGTCGAGGCCGAGTACTTCATGGTTCGCCGCAAGCCCGGAGGGGGAATCGAGCTGGCCGACCCGATCGACAGCATGGCTTTGCCCTGTTACGACGCCAAGGGCCTCACCAGGATGCTGCCCCATCTGACGGCGGTATCGAGGTACGTCAATCAACTCGGCTGGACCAACTATGCCAACGACCACGAGGACGGCAACGGCCAATTCGAGCAGAACTTCAAGTACTCGGACGCTATTGCCACCGCCGACCGGCTGATCTTCTTCCGTTACATGGTGCACACTCTCGCCCAGGAAGCCGGCATGGCGGCCACTTTCATGCCCAAGCCTTTTGCCGACCTCACCGGCAACGGCCTTCATACCCACCAGAGCATCTGGGAAGGGGACACTGAGCTATTCAGGGCCGACGACGACCCGCGCGGCCTCGGCTTGTCATCGATGGCGTATCAGTACATCGGAGGGCTCATCGCTCATGCCCCGGCCATGGTTGCCGTCACGTGCCCGATCGTTAACTCCTACAAGCGAATGGGCGTTGGAGCTCCCACCTCCGGGTCCACGTGGGCGCCGGCGTACGCTACCTACGGAGCGAACAACCGGACCCAGATGCTCCGCATCCCCGATGCCGGGCGTATCGAGAATCGGGGTGTCGACGGAGCCGCCAATCCCTATCTGGCTTTCACCGTACAGTTGGCGGCCGGCCTTGATGGCCTCGAACGCCAGCTCGACCCGGGTGAACCCAACACTGACAACCTCTACACCCAGGACCCCAAGGTTGTCGCCAAGCGGAAGATCGAGTCCATGCCTCCGACCCTTCTGCATGCAGTCGACAACCTCGTCAAGGATGACGTACTCCGGGCCGCCCTTGGCAAGGTCCCCGGCGGGGATTACATCGACTACTACGCCGAGACCAAACGGCGAGAGTTCATGGATTGGCACTCCGCGGTCACCGCCAGCGAGGTGGACAGGTATCTCACCCTCTTCTGAGGTGGAACCGATGCCTACCCTTGCCTCATGGGCCTGCTCCTCCTCTTTGATGCCACCGGCAACGCGGTCATGTGGGGCGCGCTGCTTTTGGCGGTCGGCCTCACCGTCTGGGAAGTCCGGCAGAACAAGTTCACCCTCAAAGGCCAGATGTGGTGGATTCTCCTGGTCTTGTTGATCCACGTCCCCGGCTACCTGCTGTTGAGGGTCGTCACGGCTTTCCGCCAAAGGAAGGTCGAGACGTGATCGAGCGATGGAAGAACATCGCCCGCCCGACCAAGGTGATATTGGTTTTGGGGACGATCCTCCTGGTGCTGGCGGCGTCCGGCCTGCTCCGGGCCGACAGCGGCATTGCGGTGAGTTCTGATCAAGCGGTGGAGATCGCCGGACAGCACGTCGACTTCGTGTCCGAGAGCACCCAGGTACGGCTGATCCGCCAGGGGTTCAACCTGCGCCCCGTCTGGGCGGTTTCTCTCGCTATCCCGATCGCCGGGACAGGGGAATTTGAGCGTTTGACGACCGTGGAGGTCGACGCCGTCACCGGAGCCGTCCTACGAATCGTCTCCAGCGAGGGCTGAGCGGTGACGAGTGGCCAGTCCGATGAACTGAAACACTGCCGACACTCCGAAGGCCACCGTTCCAACCCATAAACCGAAACCGGGAGCCGCAACCTCAGACTGTTGTAGGACCAGGATGTTGCGCCCCAGCAGCACGGTCAGAAACCCGGCGGCGATCCATCCGGCTCTGATCTGGTACCAGGCGAGAATCGTGGCGACCGCTCCGATCAGCAGTGTCAGCCATCCGTCGGGTTGGGTCAGTCCGATCCGGGATCCTGAGGCGCCGTCGATCCACGGCAAGAACACCGAAGCCAGCCCGATGGCCGCCGCTGCTACCGCCCTTCGTTGTCGGAGAATGACCTAACCCACAGTGAAGATGGCGATCACAACCAAGATGACAAGAACCAACGAAACAAGCACCAGGTTGCGTTCCAGCTTGGGCGAGTGCCGCTGATCCGGCGGGAAGTCGACCTGCTTACCGGCCATCTCCGTCACCTCCTGCGCGAAGTCGTGCTGCGTGAGCATTGAGACGCTTGTCTTCGGACATGATGCCGCCCACGATGGTCACCACCATGACCATGAAACCGAGCGCAACGAGCACAATGGTTGCCGTGTTGCCGCCCGGGCCGAAGGTGAAATACCCGGCCCCGGAGTCCAGTGCCGCCGTCGTTGCCTCTTCCCAAGACTCGTATGGAAACGTGTCCATTAGGCGTCGCCTCCTTCCTGGTCGCGCCGCCGCTGGTTGCGGTACCAGATCCCAGCGGCCATAACGGTCAAGTACATCAATCCGACTGCGGCGATGAGTTCGATCATCGCCCTACCTCACCAGACTCTGAAAGGACTCGCGGAGCACAGGCGCTGAGGGCACCACCCGCCCGTCCTCCATGACAATGACTTCCTCTTCCCGGCCGTACTCCGGATAGAAGTCGGTTTCGAACTCTGCGTAGTCCATACCGTGGAGTTCCACCTCTGGCGGCACCCTGAGAAGGTTGAGCTTCTTCAGCAGCAGTGAAGCGAAGTATCCGGGCAGGAATCCGAGCGGGAAGAAAGTGGCCATCCCAATCAACTGACCCAGCAGCGACGAGTTGACATTGTCGACACCGGTCGGGAACCCCGCCGCGAATATCCCGACATAGAGGAGGCCCAGGAACCCGCAGGCACCGTGAACTGCCACGGCCCCGACGGCGTCGTCGATCCGCCACTTCTTCTCGATGACGCCGCCCACCCAAAACGCGAAGGCGCCGCCGAACATCGCCAGCAGGTAAACCAACGATGGGTGGTAAACGTCGGCACCTGCCGAGACCGTGATGACGCCGGCTAGACCGCCTGACACGGTCCAGAAAGGATCACCCTTGGAGACGAAGTAGCCGCCCGTAAAGCCGCCGGCAAAGCCCATCGTGATGGTGAAGGTGATCGCCGAGAGCGTCGAGGGAGACAGATATATGTTGAGCCATCCCGGGAAGGCCGTCGAGGTGATGACCAGACAGGCCGCGTAGAACGCGTAGAACCCGGTGAAGATCAGCATCAAGCCGAGGAGGGTCATGTGGAGGTTGTGCGGTTTGAACTGCCTCACCACCCCGCCCTTGCCGAACTTGCCGATACGAGGCCCAAGGTTGAGAAGGACACCGAGAGTGAATGCTCCGGCCACGCCGTGGACGACCCCCGAGGCAATCGAGTCGTGGAAGCCGAAATGGCGCACGAGCCATCCGCCGGCGCTCCAACCCCAGGCGGCGTCGAGGATCCACACGACCGAACCCAGCAATCCCGCCAGGGCCAGATAGGCGGAAACGCGAACCCGTTCGATCAATGCGCCCGACATTATCGAGGCGGTGGTCCAGGAGAACAGTAGGAACGCAGCCCAGAACACACCCGTGATGTTGTCTGCAAGGTTGGGCCCCATGTTGGCCGACCACGGATAGGTCGAAGCACAGAAGGCTCCATAGAAGTCGTCGGAGGTGCTCGACGGAATGAAACCCTCCTGGAAACAACCGTAGATCCACCATCCGAAGTAGTAGAAGGTGGGAGTGACGACCGCGATGGTCAGAATGTTCTTGATCGCGATGGACATCACGTTCTTGCGCCGTCCAACTCCGGCCTCATACGACATGAATCCGGCGTGGATCAACCACATCAGAACCACGGTGAAGAAGTAGAACTGCTCAGCCAGGATCTTGGAATCGAGGACTACCTGTTCCTCAATCACCGCGAGCGCTAAGTCCATGCGAGAACCCTCCCGGTCCGTTTCGTTGGCGGCGATGCTAGGAAGGCGTCCCTATCCCATGTGGCGTAATGCAGGGAGTTTTTGTTGAACGTCGGGAAACTTCGCCCGGAGCTCTCTTGCCCCGGTTTTGCATCTACCGTCGCCTGTCTGTCAACTCCAGGGATACGGAGAGTTGGACACAGGGTGCAGGTTGCCTGCGGCGTAGCGGGCGAAACGGAACGGTTCGAGGATCTCCTCACGCGCCCCGAGAATTTCGTGGGCGACCAGCGCTCCGACACCGATCATCTTGTAGCCATGATTGGAATCAGCGATCACGTACACGTTGTCAAGCATGGTGTCGAAGACCGGAAAGCTGTCGGGGGTGAACGCACCCAGGCCGCCTGATCGGGTCCGGTGGTAGAGATCCTGCTTTCCAACGAACCGCTTGTGGCAGTGGGCCAGTGCCGAAGTCCACATCCGTTCGAAGTGCTCGTCGACGTTGTACTCGGGGCTCTGGGGGCCGTAGGGGTCGACGTTGACTTCAGCAGCGGGCTTGTCGACGACAAAGGGCATCGCACCGCCCTGGATGCCCCCGAAGTTGAAGTCGGGCTTGTAGTAAATGCCCCACAACTGGTCCGTGATCAATTCCCCTGCAGGGCCATAGAGAGGGGCGTCGGTGTCGACGTGAATCACCGGAGGCATACCTCCCCGGTTGTCGGTGAGGTAGTTGGGATCGACCCGCAACACTCCCTCCTGCAGAAACCAGTAAGTCCACATCGGCCGCTGATAGAGACTGCCGTCGCGGCCCTTGACGCTGATCGTGGAGGGGAGGTCGAGCATCGCCCAGAAGTCCCTGACCCATGGCCCGGCTCCCAGCACGACCCACTCGCAGGCGATCTCCCCTTCGTTGGTCTCAACTGCCGTGACCCGGCCGTTGGCCCTTCTGAATCCGGTCACAGTCACCGGTGCCAGAATCCGAATCCCCAGGTTCTCTGCCTTCATCGCCAGACCCTTGATCGAACTCATGTTGTTGGCATATCCACCCTGTTTCTCGTGGAGAATCACGCTTATGCCCTGGGCCTGCCAATCGGAGAAGATGCCCTGCATGTAGGTCCGACATTCCTCCTCGCCCTCCACCAGGACCGACGCATATCCGATTTCCCGTTGCTGTTCGAAGATGGAGACAACGTCGGCATGCATAGCTTCCGGCCCGGCCTGGATGTAGCCAACAGGGTGATAGTGGAAGCTGTCGGGGTCGGACTCCCAGACCGCCACCGAATGAGCCATCAGGCGGCGCATCGCAGGCTGGAAGTAGTTGTTCCGTATCACCCCGCAGGCGATCCCCGATGGCCCGGCCCCGATTCCGGATTTGTCGACGACGATGACGTCCTGGCCGCTGCCGATTCCTCGAGCCTCGAGTTCTTGGGCCAGGTGCCACGCCGTAGAAAGCCCGTGAACCCCCGCCCCTATCACGACGTACTTCGCTTCGGAGGGGATGGTCACATCAGTGCCCTGTCGGGCGCTCCCATCCTTCGAGGCTCCCCGGCTGGTAATCGACCCCGACCACCGGTGAGCCTTCGATCCACGAGCCCAGCTCGGGCTGGGGGAACTTGGCGTGGATGGCCTTGAGCTGGATCCCGTAAGAGTTGCCCGAGATCAGATGCTTCATGAGCACCTTGCGGGCATATTCGTCCTCCCGACCCGCCGGGATCGGGAAGTAGATCTTGAGGAAGCAATTCGAGTAGCGGTCGAAAACCGCTGCGATCCCGTCCTCCTCGAGCAAGTGGATGTCCTCCAGCCAGTTAAGATCCTGACCGGGTGTCAGAGCCATCAGATCGATGTCCTCAACCTCGCCGGGGTCCCGCTGGTAGGACCATCCGGTCCCGGCCAGGACCTCGGCATCGACCGACTTGGTGCCTGCGAAGCGCTGGGTGTCTCTGACGATGACCCGACTCATTGGCCGGGGACCCTCCCCAACGGCTACCGGCACGCTCATGGTGCGAATCCCTGATCTGCCAAATACTTGCCGAGCAACGTCTTGATCTCGGTGAGAGTCTCGTGTTCGGTCACGCCCGGGATGTAGCTGGTGCCAGCCAGCGGCACCTTGGCCATCGCCGCCGCCTCCAATGTGAGCGCGCAGAGGTCTTCGGGTTCGAGCGAGTGGACGTTGGTCTTGCCACAGGCCCGGGCGAGCATCTGCAGTTCCATGGTCATGGCAGTGAGGAAGTTGTACACCCGATTGGCGGCCTCATCGACGTTGAGCCGGGACCGCAGCTCGGGATCCTGGGTGGTGATCCCCACCGGGCAGCGTCCGGTGTGGCAGTGATAGCACTGGCCGGCCGGGACTCCAACGGTGCCCTCGTAGTCGGTGACACCGGGGATCTCCTTGTTGCAGTTGAGGGCCATGAGCGAGGAGTGTCCGATGGCCACGGCCTTGGCACCGAGGGCCAGGGCCTTGGCCACGTCGGCGCCGTTTCGTATTCCGCCGGCCACCACCAGGTCGACGTCTTCGGCCAAACCCACGTCTTCCAAAGCACGGCGGGCTTCGGGGATGGCGGCCATCAGTGGTATGCCGGTTTCCTCGGTGCCTATGTGCGGACCCGCCCCGGTCGAACCCTCAGCCCCGTCGAGGTAGATGATGTCCGGTCCGCACTTGGCGGCCATGCGAACGTCGTCGTAGACACGGGCGGCACCGAGCTTCAACTGGATCGGCACCCGGTAGTCGGTCGCCTCACGGATCTCCTGAATCTTCAGTGACAAATCGTCCGGCCCGAGCCAGTCGGGATGGCGGGCTGGTGAACGCTGGTCGATCCCGGCAGGGAGCGAACGCATCTCCGCCACTTGCTCGGTCACCTTTTGGCCCATCAGGTGGCCACCCATACCTACCTTGCAGCCCTGACCGATGAAGAACTCGATTCCGTCCGCCAGCATCAGGTGGTGGGGGTTGAAGCCGTAGCGGCTCTGGATTACCTGGTAGTACCACTTGGTCGAGAGGTCCCGCTCCGGAGGAATCATCCCGCCCTCACCGGAGCAGGTGGCCGTACCCGCCATCGATGCACCTTTGGCCAGGGCGGTTTTCGCTTCGATCGAGAGGGCGCCAAAGCTCATTCCGGTGATGTAGATGGGGATATCGAGTTCGATCGGGTAGCGGGCAAAGCGTGCTCCCAGGACCGTCTTGGTCTCGCACTTTTCGCGGTAGCCCTCGATGACGAACCTTGTGAGCGTGCCGGGAAGGAACATGAGGTCGTCCCAGTGCGGGATCTTCTTGAACATCGAAAAGCCCCGCATCCGGTATCGCCCGAGCTCAGACTTCACATGGATGTCGTTGATGACCTCGGGTGTGAAAATAGGGCTGCGGCCGAGCACGTCTTGTCGGGAAGGGGCGTCAACCTCAGTTCTATTGGCCTCAGTTCTATTGGCCTCAGTGTCTTTGGCCTCAGTGTCTTTGGCCTCGGTGCCATTGGCGGCCATCACATCACCAACTTCCTCTCGGCAGGCTCGAGACTGTCGTAGTTGTAGAGCTGCTTTCCGCAGACGAACTTCTGGAAAGTGGGAGGCGTGCCCAGGCCGTAGATGGAGAACTTCCGGTCGATCATCTCGGTATCGGCGTCGGTCCACTCCCCCGGTACGCAGTCGATCCCCAACGACTTGACCGCGCCACCGACGTAGATCGCTCCCTCATACATCGAGTCGCCGAGGTTGGTCCCGGCATCGCCACAAATGATGATCCGGCCCCGCTGCATCATGAAGCCGGTCAGCGTTCCGGCGTCGCCGGCGACCAGGATCGTGCCGCCTTTCTGATCGATCCCGGTTCGCGCTCCCACGCTGCCGTGAACGACCAGATCACCGCCCCGCAGAGCCGCCCCGGCCAATGAGCCGGCCACCTTGTCGATGACGACCACCCCCGACATCATGTTTTCGCATGTTGCCCACCCGACCCGTCCGGTGATGTGGACCTCTGGACCGTCGATCAGACCACAGCCGAAGTAACCCAGGCTTCCCTCGAACTTGATCTTGCAGCGCTGGAGGATCCCCACCGCGATCGAGTGCTTAGCGCCGGGATTGAGGACGGTGATGTCGCGCACTCCCTTGTCGGAAAGAAGCCAACGCAATTCGAGGTTGATCTGGCGGGTGGTGAGCTTGGCGGCGTCAAACTGAGCTTTCGACCCCTCGATCTCGGAGATCATCGGGACATCGGCGACGGGCTCGGAGAGCCCGCGGGCGTCGTAGGTGATCTGACGCCGGCCTGCGCTGTCGACCCGACCTGGTGCTGGCCGACTGCTCATCGCGTCCACACCAGCACCTCGCCCTCATAAGGGTCAATGGATGCTGTTATCTCGCGGTCGATCATGCTCATCGCGTCCATACCAGGACCTCGCCCTCATAAGGGTCGTAGGTATCTATCTCGCGGTCGATGATGGCCCTTATGGCCACCTCCTCGGACGCCATTGCGACCAGTTCATCGGACTCGAAAAGGACCAGGGGCTTGGCGGCCATTGCGTCCTTGGCAACACCCAGCGCATCGGCCGTGACGACCATATATGTGAACACTCCGTCGAGATCTTCGAGGCTCTTGTGCATCGCGTCCTCGAGACCGTGGCCTTCAGCCATCTTCTCGGCGAGGTACACAGCGATGATCTCGGAGTCGCATTCGGACTGAAAGCGGTGTCCGCTGCGTTCCAGCCGCCTCTTCCAGTGGAAGTAGTTGGTGAGTTGGCCGTTATGAACCACGGCAACATCGGAGAAAGGGTAGGCCCAGTACGGATGGGCTCCCGAAATGTCCACGTCGGACTCGGTAGCCATGCGGACATGACCGATGGCATGGGTGCCCTGGAAACCGGGAAGCTTGTACAGGTTGGCGACCTCGCTGGCATCGCCCAAATCCTTGACGATCTCGAGCGAACGCCCCAGAGATAGGACCTCGCAACCTGGAATGTTCTCCATGTAGTCGGCGAGAGCCTTGAGATCGCCGTCGTATCGGATCAGCGCTCGATAGGCGTATTCGGTTTCCCCTTCCACCCGTTCGACCGAGGCCCCGATCTTGTGCAAGCGCGACTCCACTTCGATGCGGCTCCGCTCGAGGCGGTCGGAGAAGTCAAAGCCGCGGGGATCGTTGGCATCGGCCAGCTTGAAGCGAATCACCACTTCGCCTTCGGTGGCAGGGCCGAACAGGGCATAGCCCGTCGAGTCGGGCCCCCGGTGCTTCATCGACTGCAACATGCGCGACATCTCGGTCCCGATGTCGGAGGCAGCGTCCCGATGGATTATCCCCGCAATACCGCACATCGTTGGTCCTTTCTCGCCTTGTCGCCGATCCTACCAAGGGTAATCCATGTTCACCATGGAGAAACTTTGGACTCGTGGGTCAGGTCGGCCTGAGGGCAGGCATTCAACCCTCACGAAACCTGGCGTAACGCTCCCGGTTTCCGGGACTCCCAGGCCACATTACGAATTCGGCGGGAGCCACCGGCCAAATTACGAGGGGCCACTCACGGGCGAAACCATTCTTCGCTAACTCTTGCCTGTTTCTGACGCCCATAGACCACGCCGACCCAGACCTACTATCAAACTTTGGAGAAGAAGGCTGCAGCATCGAGTTTCGACCTGTTTTGCTGGGACGTCAGGGCAACACGTCTAGATAGGTTTCAATGTCCCAGTCGGAAACGGTCGCGATGAAGCGATTCCACTCGTCGGTCTTGTAGTGCCAGAACACTTTCCACATATCGCCGGGCAGGGCCGATCGAACCACCTGGTCCCGCTCGAGAGCCTCTAACGCAGCCCCAAAGTGCTCAGGGATCCTTGTTACCTTCTTCCCACCGGCGATGGCGTCGTAGATGTTGCGCTCCTCGGGGGGACCGGGGTCGAGCTTGCGTTTGATCCCATCCTCCATGGCCTTGATGAGAGCGGCGAACGACAGGTACGGGTTGACGGCCGAGTCGACGGATCGATACTCGAACCGGCCGGGGGCGGAAATGCGGAGGGCGGTCGTGCGATTCTGGAATCCCCAGTCGGCGAAGACCGGGGCCCAGAACCCGGCGTCCCAGAAGCGCCGGTAAGAGTTGACGGTGGACGCCGAAATACAAGTGAGGGCGGGTAAGTGCTCAAGGACTCCACCGATCGACCACAAACCGATTTCACCCGGAAGGCGGGGGTTCTTGCCCTCGGGCATGAACATGTTCTTGTCGCCCTTCCAGAGTGAGATGTTGTGGTGGCATCCATTTGCTGAAACCCCCATGAACGGCTTGGGCATGAAGCAGGCGAACGCCCCCATCTCCCGGCCCACCTGTCGACAGATCTGGCGATAGGTGGTGAGCCGGTCGGCGGTGAGCTCGGCGCGGTCGAACATGAAGTTGAGCTCGAGTTGGCCGGGAGCGTCTTCGTGATCACCCTGAATCATTTCCAGTCCCATTGCCTTGCCGTACTCCATCACCTTGTGGATCAAGGGCTGCAGCTCTGAGAACTGGTCGATGTGGTAGCAGTAAGGCTTGGTCTTGCCCTCCACCGACGGAGTTCCGTCAGGATTCAACTTGAGCCACATCATCTCCGGTTCGGTCCCAACCCGGAGGTGAAGACCGCTGTCCTTCTCGAACTTCTCATGAATCCGCTTGAGGTTGCCCCGGCAATCGGACGTGAGGTAGGCACCTCCGTCCTCCTCTTCTTCCCGTCCCCGGAAGAGAGTGCAGAACACGCGGGCGGTCCTGGAATCCCAGGGAAGGACGCAGAAGGTCTCCGGGTCCGGCATGCCCACCAATTCCCGAGCTTCAGGTCCGTAACCGATGTAGTTGCCGTTGCGGTCGGTGAAGAGGTTGGCGGTTGCGCCGTATACGAGTTGAAACCCGTTGTTGGCCATGCGCTCCCACTGGGCGGCGGGCACACCCTTGCCCATGATCCGACCAGTCACCGAAACGAACTGGTAGTACATGTACTCGACGCCGGCAGCATCGATCTGCTTGCGGACTTCCCGGATCGCCGCGTCGCGGCCCTTCTGGTCGACGAAGCGTTCCAGGTCCGATCTCGCCACGTTGTTCCTTTCGCACGATGCTGGCTCGCTCGCCCGGGAGCGGTTGGCGGCCGATCCTAAACATCGGCCCGGATCCACTGCCCGGAAACCGTGGTAACGATTGATGAAACCTGGACCCGAAGCGATGGGTCCTGAGTAGCCTTCCGCCGCATGGCCAAGAAACCATCGCCACCGGAGCCGTCGCACGACATCGACGCTCAGCTGAGCGAGGCAATTGGCATGCGAGTCCGGTCCTACCGCCTGCAGCTTGGATTCACGATTGCTCAACTCGCCGAGCACTCCGGTCTATCGAAGGGGATGCTCTCCAAGATCGAGAACGCCCAGGCTTCGCCTTCATTGTCGACTCTGGCCAGGATCTCGGCCGCACTCGATGTGCCCCTGACAGCCTTCTTCGATTCTTTCCACGCTCACACCGTGTTGCACGTAAAAGCCGGGCGGGGCCTCGACCTGGTGCCGCGGGGTTCCCGATCGGGACTCCGCTCGCAGCTGCTCGGAAACCTCCGGGGCACCCACCGGCGCCTGGAACCGATCCTGTACACGCTGAATCGTCGCTCCAAGGTTTCTGAGAGCTTTCGACATCCCGGGACTGAGCTCCTCTACATGATCGAAGGGACGATGGAGTACGGATACGGCGCCCAGCGGTTCACTTTGGAAAAGGGTGACTCACTCCAGTTCGATGGGGAGGTAACCCACGGGCCGGTCCGCTTGATCGAAATCCCGGTAAAGCTCCTATCCGTGAAGGCCTATGGCACCGGGGATGGGAGCGCGGATCACTAGCACGCAGGGCCCGTTCACTCAGAGTGGATCGCGTTTCCTCGCCCTCGTACAATCCGCCGCTTCCACATGACAAGCAAAGGCCGCCGCCTCCCAGCCAAATTCAGCGCCTTGAACCTCGTTCGACGGGGGCTGAGCGGTGAGGCCTGGCCACCGGCCTGGCGTCGCCACGATCTGGGTCAGGCCTACGACGTCGTCATCATCGGGGCCGGGGTGCATGGGCTGGCCACGGCCTACTACCTGGCCGAGAACCACGGCATCACCAACGTAGCTGTGGTCGACAAGGGGTACGTCGGAGGGGGCGGGTCCGGTCGCAACACCGCCATCGTCCGGTCCAACTACCTGACTCCGGAAGGTGTGCGGTTCTACGACCGCTCGGTCCATCTCTATCGCAACTTGGCTGCCGACCTCAACTACAACGTGATGTTCTCGCGCCGGGGCCATCTCACGCTGGCGCACAATGACGGCGCCGTGCGAACCATGCGCTGGCGGGCCGAAGTCAACAAGGTGCAGGGAATCGACTCGGAGGTGATCGGGCCGAAGGAGATCAAAGAACTCGTCCCGGAGATGGACACCTCCGATCACGCCCGGTATCCGATCCTCGGCGCTCTCTATCACCCGCCGGGAGGGGTAATTCGCCACGATGCCGTGAACTGGGGGTATGCCCGCGGCGCCGATGCCCGCGGGGTCCAGATCCATCAGAACACGACCGTGACCGCCATCAAAACTTCGGCCGGAAAGGTCACCGGCGTCACCACCGACCAAGGCGATATAGCCACTCCGATCGTGATCAACTGCACCGCCGGGTGGGCCACCACCATTTCCGACATGGTCGGGGTCAACCTGCCGATCATCACGCACCCCCTGCAGGCCGCCGTCACCGAGCCGGTCAAGTTCTTCCTCCACGCAGTCGTGGTCTCAGGCTCGCTGCACGTCTATGTGAGCCAGACCGAACGGGGCGAGTTGATCTTCGGGGCATCCGTCGATCCATACGCCTCCTATTCCATGCGTGGTTCGCTTGAGTTCACAGAAGAACTGGCGGGGCACGTTCTCGAGCTGATTCCCTCGATCTCCAAGATGCGGTTATTGCGGCAATGGGCAGGACTGTGCGATATGACCCCCGACTACTCGCCGATCATGGGCTTCACGCCAATCGAAGGCTTTCTGGTCGATGTGGGTTGGGGTACGTATGGCTTCAAGGCAGGCCCGGTTTCCGGTGAGGCGATGGCCGAAGCGGTGGCGACCAACAAGACGCCCGAGATCATCGCCGCCTTCGACCTGGCCCGTTTTCCGGAAGGCCGATTGGTGGGCGAGAAGGGTGCGGCCTCGGTCGGCCACTAATGATCACTGTTCCCTGCCCATGGTGCGGTCCCCGCAATTCCGCCGACCTCCGGTACGTCGGAGAGTCGCGTCCTCGTCCCGATCCCAATACCGCTAGCACCGGCCAGTGGCGGGCCTATCTCCACGAGCGCCAGAACCCGGCCAGTTGGACCACAGAGACCTGGTACTGCCGAACAGGTTGCCGTCGCTACTTCGTGGTCGAACGCCACGCTTCAACCAACGAAATCAGGGCTTCGCGTCCACCCCGTCGTCAGCTTGAGCTCAAGGCGGACTCGTGACCGGCCGTCTGCCGCCACAGCCGGGCGAAATCATCGACCGATCGAGGTCCATCGAGTTCACCTTCGACGGTCACACCCATCACGGTCATCCCGGGGACACGATCGCCTCGGCGCTGCTGGCCGAGGAGGTGAAGGTTCTCTCCCGGAGTTACAAGTACCACCGACCGCGCGGAGTTATGACCGCCAGCTACCTCGACCCCGGCGCCACCATGCAAGTGGGTGACGAGCCGAACGTGCGGGGCGCCCATCGCATGCTCGAGGCGGCGATGCAGGTGGCGAGCCAGAACCGCTGGCCGAGCCTCGCCTTCGACGTCTTTGCGGCCAACGACGTGGTCGCACGATTCCTCACGGCGGGCTTTTACTACAAGACCTTCATCAGGCCCCAGCGCCTCTGGCCCTGGTACGACTCGGTTCTGACCCGATTCGCGGCGGGCGGCCGGGTCTCCTCAGATTCAGCTCATGGCTATTTCGACAAGCGGTATGCCCATCCCGATGTGCTGGTGGCAGGAGGCGGTCCGGCCGGGATCTCGGCCGCCGTCGCCGCGGCGGATGCCGGTGCCTCAGTGCTCCTCGTCGAAGAGGAATACCAACTCGGCGGGTTTCTGCGGTTCGAGCCGGCCTCTTTGCGATTACTTGCCGAGCTGCGCAGGGAGGTAGCGGCGCGCTCGGGAATCGAAGTCCTCACAAACTCGGTCGTTACGGGCCGCTACGACGAGAACTGGGTAGCCATCGTCCAGCGAGGACTTCCCGACATCCACGAGAGGCTGATCAAGGCCCGGGCCAAGACCCTGGTGGTGGCCCCGGGCCTGATCGAACGACCCTTTGTATTCGAAGGCAACGACCTGCCAGGGGTGATGCTGTCAACCGGTGTGCGAAGGCTCATCAATCTGTGGGCGGTCAAACCAGGCACCTGGGCCGTCGTGACGACCGCCAATGAATCCGGAGATGCCGCAGTGGCAGACCTTGAGCGAGTCGGGGTGCTGATCCGCCATGTTGCCGACGCCCGCCGCGGCGAAGCGATCGCACGAGTCGGAGGAGGCAAGAAGGGAGTCCGCTGGGCCGAGCTCACCGATGGCAATCGGATCGACTGTGACCTCGTGGTGACTGCAACCGGGTGGACCGCTCCCACCTCGCTCCTCAACATGGCCGGTGATCGACCGGTCTACGACCCGGGAGCGGCAAGGTTCTTCTCGTCGCACCTACCCGACAACGTGATGGTGGCCGGCTCGATTGCGGGAGATGGCAGCACCGCCGAACTGATCGAGCACGCCGATGCCGTCGGGCGGGAGGCGGCCCGCAGGGCATTCCGCATCAGACGAGCCTGGCAAGCAGCCCGGCCCTGGGCAGCACCGGTCCAGGACGACCAAGAATTGCCACCAGTCGAAATCACACCGCTGCTGCGTCGGCTTCATCCCGAGCTGTATCGATCTTCGACTCACGGGATGGTCGACTTCAGCGAAGACGTCTCGTCAAAGGACATCCTTGCGGCAAGTGCAGAGGGCTATGACTCCGTCGAACTGGTGAAGCGCTACACCACTGTCACGATGGGTCCCAATCAGGGCAAACTCGAAACCGTCAATGCGGTGGCGGTCCTCGGAGAGGCCCGGGGTGAGACCATCGACCAGGTGGGCACCACGGTGTGGCGGCCTCCCTACGCTCCGATCACCCTGGGCGCCCTCGGGGGAAGGGCCTGGGACCCGGTCCGCTACTCACCGATGCAACCCTGGCATGAGGTCAACGGTGCCGTGCCATTGGTGGCCGGTCAATGGATCCGGCCCGATCACTATGGCGACCCCGAAGCCGAGGTGGTCAATGTCCGGAGCAACGTGGGTGTCATCGACGTTACGCCCCTTGGCAAGCTGGATCTGCGAGGTCCCGATGTTCCCAAGCTGCTCAACCTTGTCTACACCAACAAATGGTCCAGGCTCGACATCGGCGGAGTCCGCTACGGAGTCATGTGCGCCGAGGACGGAGTCGTCATGGATGACGGGGTCACCGGCCGGCTCTCCGAGGATCAATATCTGATGACCACCACTTCCTCGGGAGCTGCCACCGTCTGGGAATGGATCGAGAACTGGCTGCAAACGGAGCATCCCGAGTGGAAGGTCCACGTAACCCCGGTCACGACTGCGTATGCCTCGATGAACGTCGCCGGGCCTTCCTCCCGGTTGCTGCTGCAACGCCTGGTAGAAGGGATCGATCTCTCCTCCGACGCCTTCCCCTACATGACGCTCCGTCAGGGAACCGTGGCGGGGGTCGATTGCTTCATGTGGCGGATCGGCTTTACCGGTGAACTCTCCTACGAGATTCACGTCCCTGCCGGGTATGGCCTCCACGTCTGGGAGGCGTTGTTCGAATCCGGGGAGGGTCTCGACATCGGAGCTTTCGGAGTCGAGGCGCAGCGCATCATGCGTTTGGAGAAGGGCCACTTCATCGTCGGGCAGGACACCGATGGTCTCATGCAGGGCTACTCGGCTGGCCTCGACTCGCTGATCAAACTCGACAAGGACGACTTTGCCGGCAAGACCGAACTCGCCTGGCAGCAGCATGGGGAGTACGTGCATCTGGTCGGCCTGCAGCCCGACGACCGGAACGTGGTGCCGCCCGAGGCGAGCCAGATCATCGAGAACGGCAAGCATATCGCAGGCCGCATCACCTCATCCCGATTCTCCCCCACTCTCGGCCGCTCGATCTGTTTGGGGGTGGTGGCCCCTCACCTTGCTGCTCCGGGAACTGTGGTCACGATCCAGTTGCCCGATCGGAGCCAGGTCAAAGCGAAGGTGATGCCCCACCACGCCCACTTCGATCCGGAAGGAACCCGCCTCCGTGTCTAAAACCCCTGTGGCCCGAAGCCCGATCAATCAGGCCGGCCCGATCGAGGTCGCTCACGGCTGGGTGGTGTCGATGAAGAAGTCGTCCGCTCCCTTGCGACTCGCCGACCTGTCACAGCTTGCGAAGATCGGGGTCAAGACGCAGGTGCCACCGTTCGACATTTCCTACGGCCGCTCGGCGCGGCAAGGCGAATGGATTGTCGCTGGGTCGGGTCCGGATGAGTGGACACTCGTGGGTCCTATCGGCAACACCTTCGAGGTGGCAACGACAGGGTTCGCCTCGGTCATCGACCTCACCCAGGGGCGGGCTTTGATGCGTTTGACGGGTGGTCAATCCTCCCTGGTTCTGGGGAAGCTGTGCCCGATCGACCTCTCAGATCGCATGTGCCCGAATGGGGCGGCCTTCCGCGCCACTGTCGCCAACGTCGTAACCGACCTCATTCGCAGTGACCACGATGGGATCAACTCATACTTGCTCCACTGTGAGCGCTCCTCGGGCCAGTTCCTCTTCGACACGCTGCTCGATGCCGGCGCCGAATTCGGCATCGACGTCGATGGATTCAGCTGGCCGTAGGAGGCTTGGGTTGGATCGTCGTCAGGCCTTCGGTCCGGCGATCACGATCGTCTGCTCATCCCTCGAGGGTGAGCTCGATTCGACGGTTCCTGGCCCTTCCGTCTGCAGTCTGGTTGTCGGCGATGGGCCGGCTCTCCCCGAAACCGGCCCGACGCAGTCCCGTAACGAGATAGGGGCAACCCTTCATCAGCCGCCAGGGTAGGCCTGAGCGATAGTTCTCGATCATCAGAACGACGGGCCCTTGATCGAGTCCGTAGTAGCCATCCGAATGCCACCCATCTGTATCTCCTGAAGCGTGCCCGAAGGTGCGGTTCAGGCTGCACATCAAGCCGTACTCGCCCATCATCTCCGGATAGACATCAACGAAATTCCGGATTGTCGGTAACACAATCTCCGGCGCGAACGGCAACGATGCGACCACCGCCCAGGGCGCAACCGTGCCGTCGTCCGGCCCATTCGGAATGCCTCGAGCTCGGTAGTCAAAGAAACGGCGCTCGACTCCATCGATGCGGCGAACGGCCGGCCCAGGGCCGTCGCTGGCCGTGATCCCCCAGCACATGTCGCTGTAGTCCCTGAAATTCCTCGGGTTGCGGATCGCATACTGCTGCTGCGCCAACGTTGCCCGGCGGCTGTTCTCCGAATAGTCGATGCCCCGAGCGCGCATGTAGTCATCCTGAATGGCGCGAAAGTCGATCCAGATGTGCGAGAGCTGATGGATAAATAGCGGACCGGCGTAGACGAACTCATACCCGTAGAGCTTTGTCCAGCGATACGACCTCGTCCACGCCGCGTAGCTCGCCTTTGGCAGCGGGTGGGTGGGTGATCCCAAGCCGAGAACGTACAGGAGGATGGCCTCGCTGTACCCCTCCCACCGGTACCTCAGAAATCCGCGCTCCGGCGTCCATCCGTGCGCGACCGTTGTTCCGCCGTTCTGTGCCCACTTCCAATCGACCCGGCGGTACAGCGCATCGGCAAGGGTTCGTATCTCGCGCTCGTCGCTCGTCTCCCTGTCAAAGAACGTAGCTGACATCAGTGCCCCGGCAATCAGGAAGGTGGTATCGATCGTCGACAATTCCGACTTCCAGGCGCGCCGCCCGGTCTCCATGTCGAGGAAGTGATAGAAGAATCCCCGGTATCCGGTCACGTCCCGGCTATCACCCTGCGGACTATCCCACAAGAACCTGAGGGTCGCGAGCGTGCGCTCAATTGCTTCGAAGCGCGTGATGAAGTTGCACTCCACGCCAACGGCATAGGCCGCCAAAGCGAACCCCACAGCTGTGATGCTGGAAGGCGCCCCCTCACGCGTGTTGTCCGGAATCAACCCGTTCCGGGGATTGGCCTTGTCCAGGAAAAACTGCAAAGTGTCGCGCTGGAGTCCCACCAGTAGTTGATCGTCAGTCTGCTCGACCCCCATGCCTGAAGCCCCTTCCTCGGCAACCTCGACCGTCATGCGTCCACCTGGCGAATCTGGCGAACCTGGTTCAGCGATCTCGAGTTCATGATCCCGCTACGCACCTCGCATCGGATGCGGTTCAAAATCCGATGCATGTTGCCGGTTCGGTGCGCAATTTGGGAACCGGATCCCTCGGAGAATCCGTTTCAGCCGTGCCGGGCGGGCATAGGAGCCGTCGGCAGGATCAGTCTTGAGGGTTTCATGACGTTGCGATGAGGCGTCTTTGAGCGGGTTCCAGGGATGCTGACTCCACACCAACCAGGAGTAAGTCCATGAAAGACAAGAATGCGATCGTTGCCGGACCTGGACCGGCGGGCTGCTGATTATGACTGCATCACGCACGACCCAGGTCGGCTCTCTAGCCGCGGTGGTGTGCCTGCTGCTCGCCGCCTGCTCCGAGTCGGCTGCCACGACTGGATCGACCACCGCTACTTCCCAGGACGGGGTGGTGCAGGTGGCCGACATGGCCTTCACCCCGGCGTCGGTCAGTATCACTGCCGGGTCCACGGTCACGTGGACCAACAACGACACGGTCCCGCACATCGTCTCGTTCGGCGACCAGGGGCCGCAGAGCAGCGAGGTCATCGATCCTGGCGGGACGTTCTCGGCGACATTCGAGGAGGCGGGGTCCTTCGCCTACCTGTGCACGCTGCACCCCGGCATGTCCGGCGTCGTGGAGGTCGTCGACGTCGAGGCGGCAGCCGGCGCGAACCCACCCGCCACGGGTTCTGACGGAACCGCTGCAACGGCCGTGGACGCGGCCGCAGGAGCCGACGGAGTGGAACTTCCGGGTGCGGGCACCCCGGGCGTCGACATCGCCCAAGGGGAATGGGCGCTGGTGCCCTCAACCGCGGAAGCGCCCCCGGGCACGATCACGTTCCGCTTCCGCAACCTCGGTACCGCCCCCCACGCGCTGCGTATTCGCACGCCGGGATCCGGCGGCGACCGGCTCGAGTGGCGCGCCGAAGCTGTGGCGCCGGGCGAGTCGGGACTCTAGTAGCCGACCTCGCCCCCGGAACCTATGAGATCGACTGTCCCGTCGAAGACGGCCACGGTGAACACGACGGGCTCGGCATGGAAATGCTCTTCACCGTGCGCGACGGCGCAGCCGCGCTGGCTCCGCTCCCCGGCACCGTCTCTGCATCGTCGGGACCAGAAGCGTCGGGCACCACAGCGGCCATCGCCGCCTTCGCGTACGAACCCGCCGAACTGCGGGTCCCCGTCGGCAGCGCGGTGACCTGGACCAACAACGACCCCACGGCTCACACCATCACCGGCGACGGGTTCAACACTGGTCCCCTGTAACAGGGCACCACCGGCACCGTGCCATTCGACACCGCCGGCACCTTCGACTACTTCTGTGCCATCCACCCGACGATGAGGGGAAGCGTGGTCGTCGAGCCGTAACCGGAAGCCGCTTCGGTCACCGCATCTCGCCGGGCGCTTTGACCCAGCAGAGGCAGAAGGGATGACCGGCCGGATCCGCATACACCTGAAAATTGTCGGGCTCCGCAGTCTCGGCTGCTGCCTTGAGCACCTTTGCGCCCAACGACATGACCTGTTCGTGAGCCGAATCGAAGTCGTCGACCCAAAGGTCGAGGTGGATCTGCTGTGGGTTCCCATGCGGCCAATCGGGCGGGACGTGATTAGGCGCTAGCTGGACCCCTACCCGTGCCTCACCGTCGACAAGGACCATGTGCCAGTGGTCCTCGGCGTCGACGGTGCCACCAAGAAGGCCGGCCCAAAAGCTGCTCTCGGCGTTCAGATCAGCGGCGTCGAACACAACGACCTGTTGTTTGATTTTCATAGGGTCATCCTCCCACACAGCAGTGAAGGACGGCCCAGCAGTAGCAGGGTTTGCGTGGGCGTTGACGGGCTCTGTCAGCGCAATCAGCGCTGGGCTCCGACAGCGGCGCCGGCTGGCGGGCCTGTGGGCTTTCGGTGGTCAGCTTCTTCTCGGCCGGGCTCGTGGCGAAGTGACGTCCTGGCCTCCGCACTCGAGGCAGGTGTAGGCGTCGTATCTTCCGGCCGGCGTCTTCTGGTTACCCCGGACCTTCTCCCACAGCGGCCGCGGTGAATACTCAAGATTGTCGGCGCCACAGAGGCGGCAACGGAGGCGGGCGTCGCGTTCCCAGGTGTGACCGCAGGCCCCGCAGTCGATGGTGATGGTCCCGTTGTCGGCTCGGGTCCCGGTGAGATTCTCGGTCTCTCCGCAGGTTGGGCAGGCGATCTGAGGCATGACTACAGGATCAAAGCTGAGTGTGGAGCTGGTGAAACTGATCGGCCAGCGAGGTGAGATTGTCGACTCCTTCGACGTGGCGCCAACGTTCGGGGATAGCTCCGCATCCGAGCAAGGCACCGGAGAGAGCGCCAGTCATCGCAGCGATGGTATCGGCGTCGCCCCCCATCCCTATGGCGGTCTTGATGGCCTCGCGGAACGAACTGGGATTGCGGAGAAAGCAATACAAGGCGGTCGGAACCGATGCGTGGGCAGCGATGCCAGTGCCGAGGACCGTGGCGGCGGCGCCGTCGTCGTCGATCCTCATTGCCTGCGGAATGTAGGCGAGCTTGTCGGCGAAGACCTGGCTCTGCGTGTAGCCCCGGGCCGTCTCGACCAACGCCGTTGCATCAGGAAGCGTCTCGGACGGAAGGGCCAGGACGGCGGTTATGGCCACCGCCAGTACAACCGCACCATCAACGCCTTCAGGATGGGCGTGTGTTATCTGGGCGGTCCGGCGGGCAATGTGCGCGGCTCGGTCGAGGTCGGGAAAGGCGAACAGGGCCACCGGAGCCACCCGCATGGCTGCCCCGTTTCCAAACGAGCCGGACCCTCCATAGAGGCTATTGGCGGCCTCATCCCACGGCACACCCTGCCGTAGAAGTCTGAACACTTCGGGCGGGCCCGGCCCGTACCCCCGCCAGGGCTCAGCGACAAAGTTCCGGGCAAAAGTGGTAGCCATATGGTTTCCGTCAAAGCCTGCACATTCGAGGAGTGAAGTGGCGACTCCGATGGTCATGTGGGTGTCGTCGGTGTAGCGGAGCGGTCCCGGATTTCGGTCGAGGGCGCTGAGGAACGACGGGGAAATGAAATGGACCCCTTCCACCGGCGCTCCCAGGGCGTCTCCAACCCCGGTTCCTACTAGTGCCCCCCGAAAGCGATCGGCCAGAAACCCGATCGGCCTTCTGATCTCGCCGTCGAGCGCTCGGCTCATGATCTCCTCGGAGCGGTCTTCATTCGACCGGGACATGGTCGAGATGCTTCCACACGTCCCGGATGTGGTGATAGGTCACGTCTGGAAGCTGCCGGAGCAGATCGCACACCTGTGGTCGAGCGCGACCGCCGACTGCAGCCTCGATGAGGCGGGTCCGGTCGGTCCCGCCGAGCCCGAAGCCAAACCTGAGGGCATATGCGATCTCGGTTCTAGTGACAGGGCGGTCTTCGATCTTCCGGGACATTTCAACTCTCCCCTTACGTTAGGGTAGAGTAGGGATTATGAGAAATCGGAGGGGCGGATGAGCCTCGGCAAATCAAACATGATCAATGAGCAGCACTATCAGATTGGGGAGGTCGCCGAAAAGGTGGGCTTGTCGTTGCGGACCATCCGCTATTACGAAGAGGTCGGCTTGGTGATCCCGTCAGGCAGGAGTGATGGCGGTTTTCGCCTGTACACCGATCCCGACATCGAACGCCTGCGACTGATCAAAGCGCTGAAGCCGATCGGAATGTCCCTCGAAGCAATGGCCGAACTCCTCGAGGTTCGAGACCAACTCGCCGATCCCGGGCGCGAGGACAAAGCCGAAATAGGGGCTCGTCTAGATCAGTTGCTTGAGCAGGGGCGACAAGCTTGTAACCAGCTCGATGCCAGGGTCGACGCGGCTCGGCAGGCGTTGGCCGGACTAGAGACTGCCGGTGGCCCGGTCGGTCAGAGCCGGCGATGAATCTTCTCCTTCAGGAGGCGGCCCGACGCCGCACGTTTGCGATCATCTCCCATCCCGACGCTGGCAAAACCACGGTGACCGAGAAGTTGTTGCTCTATGGGGGGGCCATCGAGGAAGCCGGGGCGGTTAAGGCCAGGGCCGGGCGTCAGCGTGAGGTCACCTCGGATTGGATGGAGATGGAACGCGAGCGTGGCATCTCCATAACCTCGACTGTGCTCCAGTTTGAGCATCGCGGCCACGTCCTCAACTTATTGGACACCCCCGGCCACCGTGACTTCTCCGAGGACACCTATCGGGTGGTGTCCGCGGTCGACGCGGCAATCATCGTCCTCGACGCTGCCAAAGGAATCGAAGCGCAGACCCTCAAGTTGTTTCAGGTCGCTCAGGCCCGTGGAATCCCATTG
>DATLEZ010000176.1:0-52876 GCA_035525055.1 Acidimicrobiia bacterium
ATGGACGAAGGACTCCGTTTCGCTATCCGGGAAGGTGGACGTACCGTCGGAGCCGGCCGGGTAATCAAAATCAACAAATGATCAAGAAGCGTCCTACGTCATACGTTCTACGTCATACGTTCAGAACGTAAAACGTAAAACATAAAACGAAGAACCAGAAACGAGCGCAGCAGGAAAATGGCAGAACAGAAGATTCGCATCAGACTCAAGGCTTACGACCATCAGGTCGTAGACGAGTCGTCGCGCAAGATTGCGGAGACCGTTTTGCGCACTCAGGCCAAGATCCGCGGTCCCATTCCTCTGCCTACCGAGATCCACCGCTACTGCGTGATCCGCGGGCCGCACGTGGACAAGGACTCTCGTGAGCATTTCGAGATGCGCATCCATAAGCGCCTCATCGACATCCTCGACCCGACCCCCAAGACCGTCGACTCGCTCATGAGGCTCGACCTGCCCGCCGGTGTGGAAGTGGAGATCAAGCTGTGAACGCAATCCTCGGAGAGAAGCTGGGCATGACCCAGATCTTCGACGACCAGGCGCGAGCCATTCCGGTCACCGTGATCAAGGCGGGGCCTTGTCACGTCGTCCAAATCAAGAACATCGACACAGACGGCTACTCCGCGATCCAGATCGCTTTCGGCGAGATCAGGCCCAAGCTGGTCAACGAACCCACCAAGGGCCACTTCGCCAAGGCCGGGGTCGAACCCACCCGCCATCTGGTCGAGATCAGGGTCGATGAGCCCAACCAGTACAAGGTCGGCCAGGAGATCAAGATCGCCGATGTCCTGTCCCAGGGAGGCCTGGCCGACGTGACCGGGGTCTCCAAGGGCAAGGGATTCCAGGGTGTGATGAAGCGCCATGGATTCGCCGGCCTCGGTGCCGCCCACGGTGCCCACAAGAAGCACCGCGCACCCGGATCGATCGGTGCTTGCGCCACGCCGGCCCGGGTTTTCAAGGGAAAGAAGATGCCCGGCCGCATGGGCAATGACCAGGTCACGACCCTGAACCTCCAGATCGTCGGGATTGACACCGAACGCGACCTCCTGTTGCTCCGGGGTGCCGTCCCGGGCGCCAACGGATCGCTCATCCTGGTTCGTGAGGCGGTGAAGGCCTGATGGCAACTGCCAAGCAATCCGACACCAAGGCCGAGGTCAAGGCACCGTTGTTCAGCTCGGATGGTCTGCGCCTCGGGGAAGTCACGCTCGACCCGGAGATATTCGGGATCGAACCGAACCTGGCAGTGCTCCATCAGGTGGTCACGGCTCAGCTGGCCGGAGCGCGGGCCGGAACCCACAAGACCAAGAAGCGGTCCGAAGTTCGTGGTGGTGGTGCCAAGCCGTGGCGGCAAAAGGGGACCGGTCGGGCCCGGGCGGGCTCGATCCGTGCTCCTCAGTGGCGCGGTGGTGGCGTGGCTCACGGGCCAGAGCCGCGCGACTACAGCCAGCGCACGCCCAAGAAGATGCGTCGGCTGGCCCTGCTCTCGGCCCTCTCGGCCCGAGCAGCCGAGAACGCGGTCCTGGTGGTCGAGGCGTTCGACTGGACCGCACCGAAAACTCGCGACGCCGCGGCGCTACTCGCCGCGGTCGGTGCCAGGGGCAAGACCCTCCTCGTCCTGAACAGTCTCGACGAGGTCGCCGGTGTTTCGTTCCGCAACCTCCCCCAGGTCGTCATCTCCGAACCCGGCCACCTCACCGCCTACGACGTGCTGTGGGCGAGAAACGTGATCTTCACTACCCAGACGGTCAGCGCCGCTGGCGGCGGCCACGCCTACGACGTGTCGAAGTCGGACTTCGTCAGAGAGGACATGTCTGATGGCGTCCGGGGGGACGCGGCGTCATGAAAGACCCCCGCGACATCATCATCTCCCCGGTTGTCTCGGAGAAGTCCTACGACATGATCGAGAAGGGCAACACCTACACGTTCGTCGTCGATCGCCGCTCCAACAAGAGCGAGATCAAAGACGCGATCGAAGAGATCTTCTCGGTGAGCGTCCTTTCCGTGAATACCCAGAACCGGAGAGGCAAGTTGAAGCGCACCGGACGGACCCTCGGTCGCCGGGCCGGTGCCAAGCGGGCTTTGGTCACCCTCGCCCAGGGTGACTCCATCGATTTGTTCGGCGTATAGACGGATTTGATAGGGGTTATGGCATGGCAGTGAAAAGCAGAAAACCAACTTCGGCCGGGCGCCGTTTCCAAACGGTTTCCGACTTCGCCGACGTGACGAAGTCGGAGCCGGAGAAATCGCTGCTCGGGCCGAAGAAGTCGACCGGTGGACGCAACGTCTACGGGCGCATTACCTCGCGTCACCGTGGCGGCGGCAACAAGAACCGCTATCGCGTCATCGATTTCAAGCGTCGCAAGGACGGCATCCCGGCCAAGGTCGCCGCCATCGAGTACGACCCCAACCGCAATGCCCGAATCGCCCTGCTCCATTACGCCGACGGGGAGAAGGCCTACATCCTGGCTCCCGCCGGCGTGAAGCCCGGTGACAAGCTCATGTCGGGCTCGGGTTCAGACATTCGGCCCGGCAACGCCATGCCCCTTCGCAACATCCCGGCCGGGACGACGGTCCACGCCATCGAGATGCGGCCCGGGGGAGGAGCCAAGATGGCGCGCTCGGCCGGCGCCGGGGTCCAGTTGATGTCGAAGGAAAACGATGTCGCCCTTCTTCGTCTGCCATCGGGCGAGATGCGGACAGTACCCCTCGACAGCCGGGCCACGATCGGCCTGGTCGGCAACTCCGAATCCGAGTTGATCAAGATCGGCAAGGCCGGGCGCAACCGCTGGAAGGGTGTTCGACCCCAGAGCCGCGGCGTCGTCATGAACCCCGTCGATCACCCCCTCGGTGGCGGTGAGGGCAAGTCCTCAGGTGGCCGTCACCCGGTGAGCCCGTGGGGCAAGCCGGAAGGGCGGACCCGCAAGAAGAAGAAAGCAAGCAACAAGGCGATCGTGCGGCGCCGTTCGACCGGCGGAAGAGGTAGGTAATGGCACGGAGTCTCTCCAAGGGTCCCTTCGTGGACGACCATCTGATGAGCAAGGTCGAGGAACTGAATCGCCGCAACGAAAAGCGGGTGATCCGGACGTGGAGCCGGCGCTCGACAATTGTCCCGGAGATGCTCGGACACACCATCGCGGTCCACGACGGCCGCAAGCACATCCCGGTCTTCATCACCGAGTCGATGGTCGGTCACAAGCTCGGCGAGTTCGCCATGACCAGAACCTTCCGGGGCCACTCCGGCAAGAAGGAAAAGGCAATACGCAAATCATGAATGCCAAATCATGATTGCCAAATCACTATGAATGCCAAATCATGAATGTCAAATCACTATGAATGCCAAATCATGAATGTTCGGGCCCAAGCCAAATACATCCGGCATCCCGCCACCAAGGTGCGGTTGGTGCTTGATCTCGTTCGTGGTCTGCCCGTCGAGCAGGCCCAGGTGGTGCTGTCCCTGACCCCCCGCGGTGCCTCCGACCTGGTCAGCAAGGTTCTCAATTCGGCCATCGCCAACGCCGAGCACAACCACGCCCTCGATGCCGAGGATCTCGTGGTCGCCGAGGCTTTCGCCGACGAAGGTCCGACACTCAAGAGGTTCCGTCCCCGCGCTCGCGGCCGCGCAACCCGAATTCGCAAGCGCACAAGTCACATCACGATCGTGGTGTCCGATGGGAACGAGGAGGTGGACTGATATGGGACAGAAAACCCACCCCTATCTGTTCCGGATCGGTACCACAAACGACTGGAAGTCGAAGTGGTATTCCGACAAGGACTACGTAGCTCTGGTCAACGAGGACTGGAAGATTCGCGACTACCTGCGAAAGGAACTGCAGCGGGGGGCGGTGTCGAGAATCGACATCGAGCGCACCCGTGACCGGGTCGTCGTCGAGATTCAGACCGCCCGCCCCGGCGTCGTCATCGGACGCAAGGGCAGCGAGGCCGAGCGCCTGCGCGGCGGCCTCGAGGCGATCGCCAGCAAGCCCGTCAAGCTGAACATCACCGAGATCAAGGATCCCGACCTCGACTCGCAGTTGCTCGCACAGGGAATCGCCGATCAACTCGAGAACCGGGTTGCTTTCCGCCGGGCGATGAAGCGGGCGGTTGCGTCCGCCCTCAAGGCCGGAGCCCAGGGCGTTCGAGTCGAGTGCAACGGCCGCCTTGGTGGCGCCGACATGGGTCGGAGGGAGTGGTACCGGGAAGGCCGGGTCCCTCTTCACACCTTGCGGGCCGACATCGACTACGGCATGGCCACCGCCCGGACCACGGTCGGTGCCATCGGGGTCAAGGTCTGGGTCTATCGCGGCGATGTCGTCGGTGGCCTGGCCGCGAGCCGCGAGAAGATCGCCGCCGAGGCGGCGCTCGCCACTGGGGGTCCCGCTCGTCGTGCCGCACCCGCCAAAGCCCGGGCTGAGCAGGCAGTGGGCCGTGATAAAATGCCACGTCTCATCGAGGCCGGAGGCGGCAAACGTCTTATCGAGGCCGGTGGGGGCAAGCGAGATTCCGGACGCCGTCTCATCGAAGCCGGCGGCGGACGCCGGATCACCGCCGAGGAAGCCGAAGTCGAGTATCAGGTTGCGCGCGAGGAAATCGTGCCGGATGCACCGGAAGAAACCGGGGTGCCGGAGGCGGATCCTGTCGTCGACCAGGTAGTCACGGAAGACGCGCCTGAAGAGGACGTCGACTTCACCGAGGCCGTGGCCAACCAAGACATCAATCCAGAAGAGATCGAGAAGGAAGAGGAATAGCCCGTGTTGATGCCCAAGCGCACCAAGCACCGCAAGGTGCATAGGGGCCGCCGTACCGGCATGGCCAAGCGCGGCACAAAGGTCAATTTCGGCGAGTTCGGTCTCCAGGCCCTCGAAGAGGCTTGGATCACCGCTCGCCAGATCGAGGCTGCCCGTATCACGATCTCCCGCACCATCAAGCGAGGCGGCAAGGTCTGGATCACGATCTTTCCCGACAAGCCGGTGACCATGAAGCCGGCCGAGACCAGGATGGGATCAGGCAAGGGCAACCCGGAGTTCTGGGTGGCTGTTGTCAAGCCCGGGCGGGTCATGTTCGAGCTCGCCGGCGTGCCCGAGGAATTGGCCCGTGATGCCTTCCGCCGGGCCGGTCACAAGCTTCCCATCAAGACCCGATTCCTGACGAGGGATGAGGGATGAACGCCACTGAATTGCGCGAGCTTGACGCCGATGAGCTGACGACCAAGCTGGCTGAAGCCAAGGCCGAGCTGTTCAACCTTCGTTTTCAGCTCGCTACCAACCAGCTGGACAACACCGCTCGCCTTCGAGAGATGCGCAAGGAAGTCGCGAGGATCGCCACCGTCATCCGGGAGTTGGAAATCTCTGAATGGCGCGCCACTCAGACGCCAGACGCCAAACGCCAGACGCCAGGAAAAGGATCATGACCGAGAGTTCAGAGCGAGCTGGGAATTCAGAACGCGCCCGGCGCAAGACCCGGGTCGGGGTAGTGATCTCCGACGCCCGCGACAAGACGGTGACTGTCGAAGTGCCGGCATCCTTTGGTCATCCGCGCTACGACAAAGTCGTTCGCCGATCCACCAAGTTGCACGTCCACGACGAGACCAATGATGCCAAGACCGGTGATCGGGTTCGGATCATGGAGACCCGGCCGATCTCGAAGCAGAAGCGCTGGCGCGTGGTCGAAGTGCTGGAGCGTGCACGATGATCCAGCAGGAAAGCCGTCTCAAGGTGGCAGACAACTCGGGGGCACGCGAAGTGCTCTGTATCAGGGTGCTCGGGGGCTCGACCCGACGTTACGCCGGCATAGGCGATGTGATCGTCTGCGCCGTCAAGGACGCCATCCCCAACGGCACCGTCAAGAAGGGCGAAGTCGTCAAGGCCGTGGTGGTGCGCACCCGCAAGGCCGCCCGCCGCGCCGACGGCACCTACATCCGTTTCGATGACAACGCCTGCGTGATCATCGACGCCAATCGTCAGCCTCGCGGCACCCGCATCTTCGGCCCGGTCGCACGGGAACTGCGCGACAAGCGCTTCATGCGGATCGTCTCGCTTGCTCCGGAGGTGTTGTGATGAAGCTTCGCGCCGGTGACAAGGTGGTTGTGATCTCCGGTAAGGATGCCGGCAAGGAGTCGCGCATCTCCAAGGTCATCCGCAAGAGGGACCAGGTCATTGTCGAAGGTGTCAACACCGCCAAGAAGCACCAGCGGCCCCGTGGGCAGACTATGCAGGGCGGTGTCATCGACAAGGACATGCCCGTCCACGTGTCCAACGTCATGATCTTCTGTGAGGAGTGCGACAAGCCGACGCGAATCGGCTATCGCTTCGACGACAACGGCAAGCATCGAATCTGCCGTCGCTGCGGGAACGACCTATGACGACTCCTGACACCACGACCGAAGCAGACGTCTTGGCCGAGGGGCCCGGTGCCTCTCCGGCTGCTCCAGCCGCCGAGTCCGCTGCCCGTTCGGCTGCTCCTGCAAAGGAGTCCGGTGCCGGTGCGGCCCCTTCCGTCGGCCCGGTGCCCCGCCTCAAGGTGATCTATCTCGAAAAGATCGCTCCGGCCCTCAAGGAGCAGCTGTCGATAGCCAATGCGATGGAGGTCCCCCGTCTCGAGAAGATCGTCGTCAACATGGGAGTCGGCGAGGCCGTCGGCGACCGCAAGGCGATCGAGTCGGCCTTCGACGAACTCTCGCTCATCACGGGACAGAAGCCGCGCCTGAACAAGGCTCGCAAGTCGATCGCTGGTTTCAAGGTGCGCGAGGGCATGCCGGTTGGCGCGTCGGTGACGATGCGGGGCAATCGGATGTGGGAGTTCTTCGACCGCCTCCTGGCAGTCGCCATTCCCCGCATTCGAGACTTTCGGGGTCTCAATCCGCGAGCTTTCGACGGCCGCGGCAATTACAGCTTCGGGGTGACCGAGCAACTCATCTTCCCCGAGATCGATTTCGATCGGGTTCAGTCGGTGCGAGGGATGGACATCACCATCTGCACGACTGCCACCGACGATCAGCATGCCAAGGCCTTGCTCGAGGCTTTCGGCTTCCCGTTCCGCAAGCAAGAAGTGCGTGCCTAGGAGAACTTGTGGCTAAGAAATCGATGATCATCAAAGCCAACCGCAAACCCAAGTTCAAGGTGCGCGGTTACACCCGATGCCAGCGCTGCGGTCGTTCCCGGGCCTATCTGCGCGACTTCGGAATGTGCCGTATCTGCGTCCGCCAGCTCGCTCAGCGCGGCGAACTCCCCGGGATCAGAAAGGCGTCTTGGTAGATGCTTACCGACCCTATTGCCGACATGCTCACCCGCATCCGCAACGCAGTTGCGGTGGGCCACGAGAAGGTCACGATGCCGACCTCCCATTTGAGGGAAGGCGTGGCGCGGATCCTCGCCTCCGAGGGCTATATCGATCGCTTCGAGGTCGCCTCGGAAGCGGTCAAGTCGAACCTCACCGTTTTTCTTCGTTACGGCCCCCGTCGGGCTCCCGCCATCTCCGGCCTCAAGCGGATCTCACGACCCGGTCACCGCGTATACCGGCCGGCCGATGCTTTGCCGCGAGTCCAGGGCGGCCTCGGGGTAGCCGTCGTCTCGACCTCCCAGGGTCTTCTCCCTGACCGCGAAGCCCGTCGCCGCAAATTGGGCGGCGAAGTCCTGTGCGAGGTTTGGTGACATGAGCCGCATAGGCAAGAAGCCGATAACGGTCCCGCCCGGTGTCGAAGTAACCGTCGAAGGCGTTCGGGTCGGTGTCAAGGGGCCAAGGGGAAGTCTCGAACGGGTGTTTCCCGAGAACATGGTGTTCTCGATGGAGAAGACCGAAGAGGCGGGCACGGTCCTGACGGTTTCGCGCCCGGATGACCAGCGGGACAACCGCGCACTGCACGGCCTGTCACGGGCGTTGCTGGCCAACATGGTCCTGGGAGTAGCCGAAGGTTTCCGCCGTGAACTCCAAATCGTTGGCGTCGGATACCGCGCCACGCTGAAGGGTTCGACGATCGAGCTTCAACTCGGGTTCAGCCATCCGGTTTCGGTTGACGCCCCGGAGGGCATCACCTTTGAAGTTCCCGAACCCACCCGGATAATCGTGTCCGGAGTGGACAAGGAACGGGTCGGCCAGGTCGCCGCCGACATTCGGAAACTGCGACCACCAGAGCCTTACAAGGGCAAAGGCGTGCGTCACCTCAATGAGCAGGTGCGCCGCAAAGCCGGGAAAGCAGGGAAGAGATGAAGAATCGCCTCGAGGCCCGCCGTCGCCGGCATTTTCGCGTGCGCAAGGCTGTCGTCGGCACTTCCGATCGTCCCCGCCTGGCGGTGTTCCGGAGCAACCGCTACCTGTACGCCCAGGTAATCGACGACAAGACCGGCCGCACCCTGGCAGCCGCCTCGTCCCAGGAAGCCTCTCTCCGATCAAAGACTCTGTCGGTGGAAACCGCTACCGAGATCGGGAAACTCGTCGCCGAGCGCGCCAAGAGCGCCGGGGTCGGGGCCGTCGTCTTTGACCGTGGTGGCTTCACTTATCACGGTCGCATCAAGGCTCTGGCGGATGCTGCCCGGGCATCCGGATTGGAGTTCTAGGAGTAACCATGGCTGAGGTCCAATACGACGAGAGAGTCATCACGATCAACCGCGTTGCCAAGGTCACCAAGGGTGCCAAGCGGTTCAGCTTTACCGCCCTGGTCGTTGTCGGCGACGGCAACGGTCGGGTGGGAGTCGGTTATGGAAAGGCCCGGGAGGTCCCCAGTGCCATCCAGAAGGGGATGGAGGCCGCCCGCAAGGCAATGGTGTTGATCCCGATGGCCGGTCAGACCGTGGTCCACCAGGCCCTTGGCATTCACGGTGCATCGCGGGTTCTCATCAAGCCGGCCGCACCCGGTACCGGTGTTATCGCCGGAGGGGCTGTCCGCCAGATTCTCGAGGCGGCCGGGATTCGAGACGCCCTCGCCAAATCGCTGGGCTCCCCGACCCACATCAATGTGGCTCAGGCCGCCATGAATGCCCTTACCGGCCAACGACGCCCAGAGCAGGTCGCGGCTCTGCGCGGCAAGCAACCCGAGGAGATTGTTCCTCCCGGCCTGCTGGCTGCATATCGGAGCACCGAGGCGCTGCGGGCCCGGAACGGTTAGGAGATCTCGTGGCAGAAGAACCCCCGAAGCCGGCTAAGGCCAAAAGGGCTACGAAAACCAAAGCGGCCGGCAAGGTCCAGGTGACCCTGCGCCGCTCCGTTATCGGGGAGAAGCCCAAGACCCGGCAAACGGTCGCAGGACTTGGTCTCGGCAAGATGAACTCCACCGTTGAGCTTCCCGATAACCCCTCGGTTCGGGGCATGATTCACGCTGTACGACATTTGGTAGAAGTGACCGAGTCGAAGTAGTCAGGTTTGAGATGAGTGACCACCTCCAATTGCATGATTTGAAACCGGCCCCGGGGTCGAAGAAGAAGGCGATCAGGGTCGGACGCGGTCCCGGCGGCAAGGGCGGGAAGACCGCTGGACGCGGCACCAAGGGCCTCAAGGCTCGCAACACACTGCGTCCCGGCTTTGAGGGCGGTCAGACCTCGCTGATCATGCGGATCCCCAAGCTGAAAGGGTTCCGCAACCCAAACAAAGAGAACTTCGCCATCATCAACGTCGAGTCTCTCAACCGCTTCAGCGCCGGGGCGGTGGTGAACCCGGACGAACTACGCAAGCGCGGTTTCATCAAGCACCGTGGCCGAGTCAAGGTGTTGGCCGAAGGCGAACTCGACCGTGCCCTGACGGTCCAAGCCCACGCCTTTTCGGCAGCTGCGCGCACGAAAATCGAAGCCGCTGGCGGAACGTGCGAGACAATCGAATGAGCCGCAAGTCGCAAGTCTCAAGCCTCAAGCCGGAACTTGTGGCTTGTGCTTTGTGGCTTGATGCCCCCGGGCTGGATGCAGGTCGAGCCAGTCGGCTGGCGAGGTAACTCATGCTGTCCATGTTCCGCCACATGTTCACGATTGCGGATCTTCGGGGGAAGATCCTCTTCACGCTGTCCATGTTCGCCGTGTACCGACTTGGCGCGACCATTCCGGTCCCGGGGATAGACCTCAATGCCGTTCGGGTCTGGCAGGGCCAGCAACAGGCCGGCGGCATCTACGGGTTGCTGAACCTCTTCTCCGGTGGGGCCCTCGAGCAGTTCTCGGTGTTCTCTCTCGGGATCCTCCCCTACATCACCGCGACGATCATCATGCAGCTTCTCACCGTCGTGATCCCGCGGCTCCAGACCCTGCAGGACGAGGGCGAAGGTGGTCGCAAGGTCATCACCCAGTGGACCCGCTACATCACGGTTGTCCTTGCTCTGATCCAGTCGACCGGCTTCACCTACCTTTTCCACACCGGGACCCTCACCAACGGAATCGACCTGATCCCCAACTACAACCCGGGCCGGGTCGCCCTGATCGTCCTGACGATGACGGCAGGAACGGCTTTTGTGATGTGGTTGGGTGAGTTGATCACCCAGCGGGGGATCGGCAACGGGATGTCGCTGATCATCTTCGTATCGATCCTCAGCCAGTTCCCCTTCATCTTCGGCCAGGTGTGGGGAACCACGGGTGCCATAGGCCGCTACGCAATCTTCGGCGCCATCATCCTGGCTTTCCTCGCCATGATCGTGGCGATCATCTATATCGACCAGGCGCAACGGCGTATCCCGATCCAGTTCGCCAAGAGAGTGAGAGGTCGCCGCGTCATGGGCGGTCAGTCCACCTACATCCCGCTCAAGGTGAACACCGCCGGCGTGATCCCGGTCATTTTCGCATCTTCAGTGATGCTGTTCCCATCGCTTTTGGTGACTGCGATCCCCTCAGACAACCGTTTTCTGGCGGGCATGCGGCGCTGGATCGATAGCAACCTCGGTGGTCAGACCGGTCGGGTGAGCATCTGGTACGTGATAATCCTGTTCACCCTGATCATCTTCTTCACGTACTTCTATACGGCCATCCAGTTCGATCCCAAGCGGCAATCAGAGATGCTGCAGAGACAGGGCGGCTTCATCCCCGGGGTCCGTCCCGGCAGTGCCACCACCCGATATCTCGGGCACACCCTCAACCGGATCACCCTTCCGGGTTCGGTCTATCTGGCCAGCATCGCGGTGATTCCCACCCTGGCCAGCCTGATCTGGGGCATCCCGATCGGCTTCTCGGGCGTATCGATCCTCATCGTTGTGGGCGTCGCCATCGAAACGATGAAACAGGTGGAAAGCCAGTTAACAATGCGCAACTACGAAGGCTTCCTCACATGAAACCCGTTTTACGTTTTACGTTTTACGTTTTACGTTCCGATCCCCGGTTCGACGTAGAACGTAGAACGTACAACGTAGAACGGAGCTGAACGAAGTGAAGCTCTTGTTCATTGGTCCTCCTGGGGCAGGCAAGGGGACCCAGGCTTCTCTCGTTGCCAACAGACTCGGCATCCCACACATCTCGACCGGCGAGATGTTTCGACACCACGTCTCCAACGGGACCGAACTCGGCAAGCGAGTCAAAGCCATCCTGGAGGAAGGCGGCTACGTCCCCGACGACATCACTGTGGCAATGCTGGCCGAGCGACTCGCCGAACCGGATGCCCGGCCCGGATACATTCTCGACGGCTTTCCCCGAACCGGACCTCAGGTGGAGGCGCTCGATCAGTTAATCGGGCCGGAAGGACTCGACAAGGTGGTTCTCTTCGAAGTGGACGAGGACGCCCTGGCTGCTCGCATGCTTTCCAGAGGCAGGGCCGACGACACCGAGGAGACCATCCGCAACCGCTTCAAGATCTACGAGGAGCAGACCGCCCCACTGATCGAGATCTACGGCGATCGGCGTCTGGTGGTGACGGTCGACGGCATCGGCGAAGTAGACGAAGTGACCGAAAGAGTTCTGAAAGCAGTTCGCTCTTGAACGTCCGTCCTCCGTCTTCAGTCTTCCGTCTGATTGGCGATCCAGAGGATCGCCAATGATCACCCTCAAGTCCGACCGCGAGTTCGCCAAAATGGCTGTGGCCGGGGCCTGCGTTGCGGCGGTTCATCACGCCGTCCGCGAGGCGGCCAAACCCGGCGTCGCCCTCAAGGACCTGGATGTGATCGCCGCCCAGATCACCAAAGAGCGCGGTTGCACCCCATCGTTTCTCGGGTATCAGCCATCGCCCCACCAGATTCCCTATCCGGGCCACCTTTGCCTATCGGTGAATGACGTCATCGTCCACGGGATCCCCTCGACCTACAAGCTGCGGGCGGGCGACGTCCTGTCGGTCGATGCCGGTGCCATCTTCGAGGGCTTCCACGGCGACGCTGCTTTCACCATGGCGATCGGGGAGGTGTCGGCCGGGGCCGCCCGCCTTATCGGCGCCACGGAGGAGGGGATGTGGGCCGGTATCCGCCAGGTCAAGGCCGGAACCCGCATCGGCGATGTCTCGGCCGCTGTCCAAGAGGTCGGGGAGCGTCACAAGATTGGGATCGTGCGGGAGTACGTGGGCCACGGAATCGGCCGCCAGATGCACGAAGAGCCCCAAATTTCCAATATTGGCGTGGCCGGAAGGGGGATGAAGCTCAAGGCCGGCATGGCGGTCTGTATCGAACCCATG
This sequence comes from Acidimicrobiia bacterium, assembly GCA_035525055.1. Classification (GTDB taxonomy): domain Bacteria; phylum Actinomycetota; class Acidimicrobiia; order Spongiisociales; family ZC4RG35; genus DATEEG01. Next base: position 12,550 of record DATLEZ010000176.1, read on the forward strand.
TTCAACCTCGGAAGCTGGGAAACCACGGTCGATTCCGACGGATGGACCGTGCGGACCGCCGACGGGTCGCTTTCCGCCCATTTCGAACATACAGTGGCCATAACCAGGGACGGGGTGAAGGTGATGACCCTGGCCGAAAAACCGGTTGATTTGGTAGAAATGGCCAGTAGCAGGTACCATTCTCCGCCGGTCTTCGGAACCCAATAGAGACGTGATCAATTTCTCGTGACAGAGGAAGACGACGTCATCCGGGTCCAAGGCACCGTTGTCCAAAACCTCCCGAACGCAATGTTCAAGGTCGAAATCGACGGTGGCTTGGAAGTGCTCGCGCACGTCTCCGGAAAAATGAGGATGCGGCGTATCCGGATTCTTCCCGGGGACCGGGTAGATGTTGAGTTGTCGGCGTACGACCCCACCAGGGGCCGAATCGTCTGGAGATATAGATGAAAGTAAGACCTTCCACCAAAAAGATGTGTGAAAAGTGCCGGATCATCCGGCGGCACGGCCGCGTTTGGGTGATCTGTCCCAACCCGCGTCATAAGCAGCGTCAGGGGTAATTGCATGGCTCGAATCGCAGGCGTTGATCTTCCCCGCGACAAGCGGCTTGAGATCGGACTCACCTATATCTTCGGCATCGGTCTAACTCGCTCGCAGCAGATCTGCCAGGAGTTGAGCCTGAGCCCGGACACCAAGGTGAAGGATCTGACGGAAGACGAGGCGGCCCGCGTTCGCAGGCACATCGAGCAGTACTTCCAGGTTGAAGGCGACCTTCGCCGGGAGATTCAGCAGAACATCAAGCGGAAGATCGAGATCGGCTGCTACCAGGGCATTCGCCATCGTCGTGGCCTCCCTGTCAGAGGTCAACGTACCCACACCAACGCTCGCACCCGCAAAGGCCCGAAAGTGGCCATTGCCGGCAAGAAGAAACTCAAGAAGTAGGTATAGACGGTGGCAAAACAGACTCAACCAGCTGCCGCCAGCGGCGGCCCCAAGAGGGTGCGTCGGCGCGAGCGCAAGAACATTTCACACGGCCAGGCTCACATCAAGGCATCCTTCAACAACACTCTCATCACGATCACCGACCAAGGCGGCAATGCCGTCGTCTGGACCTCGGGCGGTGCGGTCGGATTCAAAGGCTCCCGCAAGTCGACTCCTTACGCGGCCCAGGTGGCAGCGGAGGAAGCCGCCCGCCGGGCCGGCGAGCACGGAATCCGCAAGCTCGATGTGATCGTCTCCGGCACCGGCTCGGGCCGCGACACCGCAGTCCGCACCCTCCAGAACATGGGCATGGAGATCACCGGGATCCGTGATGTGACTCCGATGCCGCACAACGGCTGCCGCCCCAAGAAGCGGCGGAGGGGTTAGACATGGCGCGTTACACGGGGCCCCGCCACCGCGCCTGTCGGCGCGCACGCACTCCTCTTTGTCAGAACAAGCGCTGCCCGGTCGAGCGTCGCCCTTATCCACCCGGCCAGCACGGCCGCGGACGGATCAAGGAGAGCGACTACATGTTGCAGCTGCGCGAGAAGCAGAAGCTGCGCACCATGTACGGCGTTCTCGAACGGCAGTTCCGCCGCTACTACGAGATGGCAAACCGCCAGGGCGGCGTCACGGGTGAGAACCTGCTGCGCCTGCTCGAGCAACGCCTGGACAATGTCGTCTGGCGATCAGGTTTCGCCGCCACCAGGCCCCAGGCCCGCCAGCTTGTCAACCATGGCCACTTCATGGTCAATAGCAAAAAGGTCGACATCCCCTCTTATCAGCTCAAAGTGGGAGACGTGGTCTCCGTCAAAGAGCGCAGTCGTGAGCTGATCATCATTCAGCACGCCGTTGACACCATCAGCCACCCAATCCCCGATTGGCTGAGCGTTGTCGCTGGCGAGCGCAAATTCACCGTGTTGGCCGTGCCCAGCCGCGACCAGATCGATACCGCTATCAGAGAACAGATGATCGTCGAGCTCTACTCCAAGTGAGCCGAAAGGAGAAAGAGCCGTGTTAATAGTTCAACGTCCCCATATCGCTGAGGAAGAGGCCGGTCCCAACCGCTCCCGTTTTATCGCCGAGCCTTTGGAACCGGGCTTCGGATACACCCTGGGCAACACTCTGCGCCGGACCCTGCTTTCGCGGGTGCCGGGTGCTGCCGTCACCAACATCCGGATCGAAGGGGTCCAGCACGAGTTTTCGACTGTGCCGGGCGTAGTCGAAGACGTCGTCGACATCATCCTCAACGTCAAGCAGATCGTGGTCCGGCTGATGGAGTCGGACGAGCACACGTTGTATCTGACTGCCAAAGGCCCCGGCGTCGTTACTGCCGGTCAGCTGAAGGTGCCGGCCGGGGTGGAGATCGTCAACACAGACCACCACATCGCGACGCTGTCCGGTGAAGGCCGGCTCGAAATTGAACTGACGGTTGCCCCCGGAGTGGGTTACCGCAGTGCCGATTCCAACAAGCAAGGCTCGGGCGTCATCGGTGTCATTCCGATCGACTCGATCTTCTCGCCAGTTCGCAAGGTCGCCTATCGGGTCGAGAACACCCAGGTCGGACAGATGACGAACTTCGATCGGCTGGTTCTCGATGTCGAGACCAACGGTGCCATCGCTCCAGGCGAAGCGGTTTCATCAGCCGGCAAGACCTTGCGCGAACTGATGAGTCTCTTCGCCGATATGGGCGAAGGCGTCGGTCTCGAGCTTGGCGAGCGGCAGAGTGAGAGTTCGGGGTCGCCCGATCTCGACCTCCCGATCGAGGCTCTCGACCTCTCCGAGCGTCCCCGCAACTGCCTCCGCAGGGCCCAGATCAAGACTGTCGGCGAACTCGTGCAACGAACCGCCGACGATCTCCTCAACATCACCAACTTCGGCCAGAAGAGCCTGGAAGAAGTAATCGCCAAGCTCGACGAGCTCGGCTTGTCCCTGGCGGATCAAGGCAGCAACTAATGCCACGGCCGCGCAAGGGCGCTCGCTTCGGCAACTCCGGAGCACACGAGAAGATCATCCTGGCCAACCTGGCCCGGTCGCTGTTCGCCGAAGGTCAGGTCATTACCACCCTCGCCAAGGCCAAAGCCGTGCGCCCACTTGCGGAGAAACTGATCACCAAGGCGCGGCGGGGCGATCTCCATTCCCGCCGCACGATCCTCAAGACCATCCACGACAACGCCGTGGTGACGAAGCTGTTCGACGAGGTGGCACCGCGCTATGCCGAGCGTCCCGGTGGCTACACCCGGATCACCAAGCTCGGTCCACGCCGCGGCGACGGCGCCGAAGAAGCCCTCATCGAATTGGTCTGAGTCTTTGACTCAGGCAGAGCCAGTCGGAAGTCGGAAGTCAAGGTTCTTTGCACTGACTGAAGAATGGGCAGCACGACGGCGCAAAGAACCTTGAAGACGGAAGACGAAAGGACCGTTCCGGCAGGTTCGCCTTATCTCTCATTTTCTCGTGCCGAGTGGGCGGCTTTGCGCGCTTCGACTCCTCTCACCCTCTCTGAGGCCGATGTCGAGGAGATGCGGGGGATCAACGTGGCCCTCTCCCTCGTTGAGGTGGAGAACATCTACCTGCCGTTGTCTCGCCTGCTGAATCTCTATGTCCGGGCTTCCCATCAGCTATTCAGCGTCACCGACACGTTCCTAGGCAAGCCCAACACTCCGGTTCCCTACGTGATCGGGGTGGCGGGTTCGGTGGCGGTCGGCAAGTCGACCTCGGCTCGGGTGTTGCAGGCGCTCCTCAGCCGGTGGCCCGATCATCCGCGGGTCGACCTGGTAACCACGGACGGCTTCCTGCTTCCCAACGCGGTCCTAGAAGAGCGCGGCCTCATGGACCGGAAGGGATTTCCCGAGAGCTACGACCGCCGGCGCTTGCTCGAGTTCGTGGCCAATCTCAAGTCAGGGGCGGATGCGGTAGCGGTGCCGGTCTACTCCCACCTGGCCTACGACATCCTTCCGGGCGAGACCCGGCAGGTGCGAAGGCCAGACATCCTGATCGTTGAGGGCCTCAACGTGCTCCAGGGCGGAGCGACCGGCGCCTTCGTTTCGGACTACTTCGATTTCTCGATCTACGTCGACGCCGATCCCGCTGACATCGAAGAGTGGTACGTCGCTCGTTTCTTGACGCTACGCGACACAGCCTTTCGCGATCCGGTTTCGTACTTCCACCGCTATGTGAGTCTCACTGACGATGAAGCGATCGCCGAGAGTCGCCGCATTTGGCGCGAGATCAACCTCGTGAACCTGAAAGCGAACATTCTCCCGACCCGGGATCGAGCCACGCTGATCCTCCACAAGAACGCCGATCACGGTGTCGGCGGCGTCAGTTTGCGGCGCCGGTAAGGTCGGCCAGATGGAGTCCGTGCAGAAGGCAACCCGGCTGACGTTCTTCGATCAGCGCACGGCCCGCCAGGTGATGTTCGAACACAGTGCCACCGCCGACGCGGTGATGATCGTGGGAGCTGTCAACGCCATCGTTCTTCTGGTCTTACACCTTCGGGTTGGAAGCTTCGACCTGTTGGCGATCCTCGAGGGAACCATCAGAGGACTGGCGGGGTGGTTGTTCCTGTCCTTCGCCATCTGGTTGATGGGCACCAAGCTTCTGAAGGGCAACGGCGATCCGCAGACGGTGATACGCACTAGCGGGTTTGCCTCATTGCCCTTGCTCCTCGGGGCCCTGACCTTTGTGTGGCCGGGGTTGAATTGGGTCGGTCTGTTTTGGTATCTGGCATTGTTGGTTCTGGTCGCCAAGGTCAGCCTCGGGCTGGAATGGATCGAAGCTGTTGCCGCGGTCGCGCTCGGGGCTGCTCTGATCTACCTGATCCAGTCTCTTCTCGGAGCCGCCCTTTTCCGCTTCTGATGCCCGTCTACCGGATCGACTTTGGGTACGACGGCACCGCCTTCCGCGGCTTTGCCCGCCAGGCGGGCCAGCGAACGGTTCAGGGAGTTCTTGAAGAACGCCTTGCCAGAGTGCTGGGGAGTGTGGTCACAACGACCGGGGCGGGACGAACCGACGCCGGCGTTCACGCCCGCCGGCAAGTAGTCAGCTTCGAATGGGACGACGAGCTTGACCTGACCCGGCTGGCCCGGTCGTTGAACGGGATGATGGGACCCGAAGTCGTGGTCGCCTCGGTGGATAAGGCCGTCGACGACTTCAGTGCGAGGTTCGCGGCCAAGTGGCGGCGGTACCGATACTTGATCCTCAATGCCCCGTTGGCTGATCCCCTCAACCGGCACTCGTGTTGGAATGTCGTCGATCCGCTCGACCTAACTGCGATGAACGATGCCGCCGGGAGGCTTGTCGGGGAGCACGACTTCGCCTCGTTCTGCCGCACCCCCGAGAGCGGCTCGACCACCCGCAGGGTCTTGTCGGCTGAATGGGCTCTCGAAGGCGAGATGACGGTGTTCACGATCGCCGCCAATGCCTTCTGTCATCAGATGGTGCGCTCGATCGTAGGTTTCATGATCGACGTAGGCAAGGGTCGCCGTCGGGCCGATGAGATCGAAACCGTAATGGCGGCCCGGGACCGATCCAAGGCTTCCAACATGGCCCCACCCCACGGCCTGATCCTGTGGGAGGTGGGGTACTGATGACGGAAGATGGAAGACGGAGGACGGAGGACGGAATACATCAGCGAAGGAAGCGAGGGTCAAATTTGGTCGCTCAGTCCCGCCTCCAGGCAAATCTGGTCACGCAGTCCCGGTACTCGGGACCCAGTAGCCGAATTACGTATAGGCCGGGAGCGAGTGACCGAATTTGCCGGCGGAACGTTTCCGGGCGGACGAGCCCCGGCGGCCAATCCTCCCCTTCGCTGTTCTGTTCTCCACGGCAGGACGATGGAACCTGGAGACTTGTCGACGTGAGGCGAGTTCATGAATACTCCTGAAGCGATTCTCTTCGATGCGGGTGGCACACTCGTCCTCCAGGACCCGGTGGAACTGTCCAGGCTCCTGGGCGTTGCCGTCGATCCTGCCGCCGCCTTCGCGGCGCACTATCGGGCTATGGACGCTTACGCCAGGGTTCGCCTGACTGGCCAGGAGGAGTCCTGGGTCTGGTGGCAGAGCCACTTCTTCTCCGGCCTTGGGCTCGCCGAGCCGGAGACCGGGGCGGAGTTGACCAGGGACGGATTCGGGTTGTGGAGCGCGGCCATCGATGGCACGGTCGAGGCAGTCTCCCGGCTGCGGCGGGGAGGGATTCGGGTCGCGGTTGTCTCCAACTCGGATGGCTCGGTTCGAGAGTCCCTCTCCCGGGCAGGCTTTGACGGCCTTTTCGAGTTCGTCGTGGATAGTCACGAGGTCGGTCTTGCCAAGCCCGACCCTGCCATCTTCGTGCATGCTCTGGCTCGGCTCGGGGTCGACGCCGCCAGAGCCTGGTATGTCGGCGATTCGATCTACCACGACGTAGGCGGGGGAAGCGGGGCCGGATTGGCGGCATCGGTCCTGATCGACCCGCTCGGCCTGGCCGTAGAGCATTCGCCAAGGATCGCTTCGGTAGCGCAGCTTCCCGGGTTGTTGCGCTCGCTTCGGCGGCTATGAGTCGGCCAGCCGGGCAGCGATCTCCTGGCCTATCGCCAGTGAGGCAGTAGCGGCCGGGGACGGGGCGTTCAACACGGCCAGGACCCCGTCACCGCTGGCAAAGGCGAAGTCGTCAACTAGCTGCCCGTCGGCTGTCAGGGCCTGGGCCCTTACCCCCGCCCCCGCCCGAACCAGGTCGTTTGACCGAACCGCTGGGACCAGCGCTCGGACTGCTCTCAGCAGAAGGGCCGGAACCAGCGACCGCGCGATCTCCGTGGAACCTGTTCGCCAATACCGGCGCGCCAGCCGCATCAGTCCGGGTGTGGAAAGAATTTGAACGAGCTCACTCGGGACAATCCGCCCCCATGAATAGCCCTCGCGGGCGAATGCCAGGACAGCGTTCGGGCCGACTTCAATTGTCCCGTCGATCCTCTTGGTGAAATGGACGCCGAGAAACGGAAAACGCGGGTCCGGAACCGGGTAAATCAGACTTCGCACCAACTCCGGCCGCAGGAGGTGCCAGTACTCGCCGCGAAAAGGAACGATTCGAACACCGGGACGCAGGCCTAGCAGGCTTGCTACTCGATCCGCCTGGAGGCCTGCGCAGACGACGATTTTTGGAGCCTGCAATTGCTCGTGGCCTTCCATGTCGAGTGACCAGGTCGTGCCTTTACGTGTGGCTCCGACCACCTTGGAGCCGGTTACAACCTCACCTCCGAGTGCCTCGATCCTTCGTCGCAGAGCCACCGCTACTTCTTTGTAATCAACGGTCCCGGCGCCGGGTACATGAAGGGCGGCGATTCCTCGCGCCTCGGGTTCAAGTGCCTTAAGTTCTGATGGCGAGATCGAACGGACTCCGACGACCCCATTGGCGCGGGCCCGGCTCAGCAGTTCGTCGAGCCGTCCAAGCTCATCCGGGCCCGTCGCCACCACGACCTTGCCTCCGATGTCCGTTCGAATCTGTTCCTCGCGGCAGAAGTCCAACATCCGCTGGCGGCCGTCGACACAGAACCGGGCCTTGTCGGAACCGGGCCGGTAATAGATCCCTGTGTGCAATACGCCGGAGTTATGCCCGGTCTGATGGGAGGCAATAACCGCCTCCTTGTCTACCAAAGTGACCCGGGCTCCCATTTCGGACAAGCTCAAGCCTGAGGCCAGGCCGACGATCCCTGCACCGACGACTACCACATCCGGACTCGGGCCCATCTCGTTCTTCCTTTCAGCCACGTTGTCCGGAGGGACCGGAAACCTTCCGAAAGCCTAGGTTTGGCCGATTGGCCCGACGGCCATTACCATATGGCGGCTCCTCCTCGGAGCGCTGTCCCCTATCAGCCAGTGCCGAACCGTGTTCGGTCTGGATTGCTGATCGGGCTGTCGGGAGCTCACACATGAACAACAAGACTTTTTCGCCCAAACCCGTCGATGTGGAACGCCAGTGGTGGGTCATCGACGCCGCCAGCATGCCCCTGGGGCGCTTGGCCACCGAGGTCGCCGTGCTGCTGCGTGGCAAGCACAAGCCAATCTTCGCCCCTCACGTCGACACCGGCGATTTCGTGATCGTTGTCAACGCCTCCGAGGTCGCAGTGACGTCGAAGAAGAGCCAGGACAAGATCTATTACCGCTACTCCGGCTATCCAGGCGGTCTCAAGGCGGAGAATTTCGAACATCTCCGGGCGCGTCGCCCCGAAGCGGTCATCGAGCGGGCAGTCAGGGGGATGCTGCCCAAGAACCGTCTTGGCCGGCAACTGATCCGCAAGCTCAAGGTCTACCCCGGTTCCGCTCATCCTCATGAAGCGCAGATGCCCAAGCCCTATGAACTCAATCTCAGAAAGGTGGAAGGCTGATGCCCAAGCCCATCGCTCAGACTGTCGGTCGCCGCAAGGAAGCCGTCGCCCGGGTACGACTTCGTGACGGGGCCGGGCGGGTCGTGCTCAACGGCCGTGCCCTCGAAGACTTCTTCCCCACGATGGCGATCCGTATGCGGGTCATGGAACCGATGCAGGTCACGCAGACCCAGAACAGGTTCGATGTCGACGCCACCCTCGAGGGCGGCGGGGTCAACGGCCAGGCCGACGCCCTTCGCCTTGGCATTGCCAGGGCTCTGATCGAATACGACCCGGAGCTGCGCCCAACCCTCAAAAAGGCCGGGTTGCTGACCCGCGATGCCCGCGCCGTCGAACGCAAGAAATACGGCCTCCGCAAAGCCCGAAAGGCCAAGCAGTACACGAAGAGGTAGGAAACGTTCTACGTTTTACGTGGTACGTGGTACGTTCCGAACGGGATCCAGCCCCGTTGGGCTAGCTAAATGTGTATGCGTCTCCCACCTCACGGGTCCTTTGACGTACCTCGTACGACCTACCACGTACCACTCGGCTCTTCCGACGTACCACGTACGACGTACCACGTAGAACGATCTCTATGAGTAGCCGGCCCAACGCGCTTCTCGCTCCTGGGCAACGGATCTTCGGCACCGACGGGGTGCGCGGAGTTGCCAACCTTGAACTCACTCCCGAACTGGCAGTCGCGATCGGTCGGGCCGCCGGCCTGCAGCTCTCGATGGGACCGGTCGTCGTTGGACGGGACACGCGCCGTTCCGGGGAAATGCTCTCGCTCGCCCTCCAGGCGGGCTTTCAATCAGCCGGGATCGACACCATCGAAGTCGGGGTCATGCCATCAGGGGGGATCTCTTATCTGACGGCCGAGAGCGGCGCCACCATGGGGGCCATTGTCTCGGCGTCGCACAACCCGGCCGCCGACAACGGCATCAAGCTGCTGTCAGCAATCGGAACCAAACTCACCGATGCCGACGAGGACCGGATCGAGGAGCGGCTTCGCAACACCAGCACTCGCATTCCGGGCGGAGAAAACATCGGCACCCGCTTCTTCGACAAGAAGGCCTTCGACCGCTATGTCTCCTTCCTGGCCTCGACCGCAAAGTACAGCTACCGGGGGCTCGAGATCGTGATCGATGCCGCCAATGGTGCTGCGTTTCGGGCGGCTCCCGCCCTGCTCCGCAAGTTGCACGCCTCCGTTGAGGAATGGGCGGTCGAGCCTGACGGAACCAACATCAATCTTGGCTGTGGATCCACCCACCCGGAGTTTCTGGCTGCCAAGGTCAACGGACGAATCGGACTCGCTTTCGACGGCGATGCAGATCGCTTGCTGGCCTTCGACGAAGACGGACTTCCCCTGAATGGGGACGTGATCATGGCCATCATCGCCCGGCACTGGAAGACCCAGGGGCGATTGAAGGGCAATCTCGTGGTGGCCACGGTCATGTCCAACCTCGGCTTCCGCAAGGCGATGGAGGAGGCGGGGATCGAGATGGTCGAGACCAAAGTCGGCGACCGCTACGTTCTCGAGGAGATGCAGGCCCGCAAGGCAGTCCTCGGCGGGGAACAGTCCGGGCACATCATCTTTCTCGACAAGGGACGCACCGGCGACGGGTTATTGACAGCAGTCAGGCTCCTCGACGTCGTCGCCGGGACCGGTCTGCAGTTGAGAGAGCTTCGGCGCGATGCAATGACCGAATACCCGCAGGTGCTGCGCAACGTCAAGGTCGGGCGAGGGGTGCAGCTGGATGGTGCAAAAGGGGTTTGGAAGGCGGTTCGGGAGGCCGAAAAGGAACTCGGCGACGACGGCAGGGTTCTGGTGCGCGCTTCCGGTACCGAACCGCTGGTCCGGGTGATGGTGGAAGCCTCTAGCCAGGACAGCGCAGTGGGCTACGCTGATCGTCTCGCCGAGGTAGTGGCCCGGGAGCTGGCGAGTTGAAGGCTCCAGGCGATATCCGAAATGGAGGTGGGTAGAAGCAGTCGAGTTGGTGTCTCAGATTGAACCGGAACGCGACCAAGACGTTCTCAGATTCAAGCGCCTGGCCTCTCCATGGAGAGGTGACGAGGAGGAAGGTCATCGAAATTTTCGGCGGATGCCTTCCCGGCCCTTCACGGTCGTAACGGGAGCACGAAACACCGGAGGTGACTCCGGCACAGAGGTTCTCTCGATGTGATGTGACCCACCCGGGTAGACCCCAAATAGGACGAACCGGTGGGACGACCCAGTAGGACGACCCAATGGGATGACCCAGTGGGCGACGTGTACTACCAGCCCAACCGGTGGCCTGGTGAGGTCGTTGCGGTCGCTCATCGAAAGGGCATCTCATGTGCGGCATTGTTGGTTATGTCGGTCCACGATCAGTGGTCGACGTCTTGATTCCAGGTTTGGCTCGGCTCGAATACCGCGGATACGACTCGGCCGGTATCGCCGTTCAACAAGATCGCGGCATCTCAGTGGTCAAGAAGGTGGGCCGTATCGCCGAGCTCGAGCGGACCCTGGCCCAGGCTCCGATTCCACCGGCTCACACCGGGATCGGACACACCCGTTGGGCAACCCACGGCGTGCCCAACACCATGAACGCCCATCCGCATCGTGACTGCGAGGGCGAAGTGATCGTGGTCCACAACGGAATCATCGAGAACTGGGCAGAGCTCAAGTCGCAGCTGATTGCCCGCGGTCATGAGTTCGCCTCCGATACTGACACCGAAGTCGTCGCCCACCTGATCGAAGAGATGGCGGACTTGCCACTGGAGGAAGCTGTCAGGAGGGTGATGCGAATCGCCGACGGCTCCCTGGCCCTGGTATTGATGAGGACTTCTGACCCGGACCTGTTGGTAGGGGCGAGGCGGGGGAGTCCGCTGGTGGTCGGCAAAGGGGAAGGCGAGAACTTCATCGCCTCCGACATCCCGGCGTTTCTCGAGCACACTCGCCAGATGCTGATCGTCGACGAGGATCGGGTGGTCTCGATCCGCCGCGACTCGGTGACCATTACCGACCTTGATGGCAACTCGATTACACCGGTTCAGCGCCAGATCGACTGGGACCTCGAGGCAGCCGAAAAGGGTGGCTTCCAGACCTTCATGGAGAAGGAGATTTACGAGCAACCCAAGGCCATCGCCGACACCATCCGGGGCAGGATCGACAAGGACGGACACGTACATCTCGACGAGCTGGGGCTGGATCCTTCCCGCCTTCAGGCGATCGACAAGGCTTTCGTGATTGCCTGCGGCACCTCGTACCACGCGGCGATGATGGCCAAGTACGCCATCGAGCGATGGACCAGGCTCCCCGTTGAGATCGATATCGCCTCTGAGTTCAGATACCGCGATCCCGTCCTGGATCGGCGGTCCCTGGTCATCGGCATCTCCCAATCGGGTGAGACCCTCGACACTCTTGCGGCTTTCCGTTATGCCCGGGCCCAGAGCGCGACGCTGATCGGTGTCACGAATGTGGTCGACTCGGCGCTGGCCCGCGAAGCCGATGCGGTCCTATATACGAGGGCCGGGCCTGAGATCGGGGTGGCAGCGACCAAAACCTTCACCACCCAGTTGGTGGCGATGCAAATGCTGGGTCTCTATCTGGCCCAGGTCCGCGGTTCTGAAGACGAAGGCACTCTGACCCACCTGGGCGAGGCAGTACGCGGGCTGCCGGCTCTCGTCGAGGAGACGCTGGCGGCTTCGGAGGGCATTTCCCGCCTGGCCCGCGATTTCTCCAACACCAGAGATGTGTTCTTCCTGGGTCGATCGGGTGATTTCCCGGTCGCTATGGAAGGTGCCCTCAAACTCAAGGAGATCGCCTACGTGCGAGCCGAGGGCTACGCCGCCGGAGAGATGAAGCACGGCCCGATCGCCCTCATCGAACCGGGGGTTCTCGTCGTCGGAGTGGCTACCGATACTCATGTCAGGGCCAAGACCCTTTCCAACATGCAGGAGATGAAGGCCCGGGGGGCGACCATCCTCCTTCTGGTCGAGCAGGGTCATGAGGCCGAAGCCAAGGACGTGGCCGACCATGTCCTGATCGTTCCTCCTGGTCCCGATCTGATCTGCACCGTGACGGCCGTGGTCCCCCTCCAGTTGCTGGCCTATCACATTGCGACTGCCAAGGGTCTGGACGTAGATAAGCCCCGGAACCTGGCGAAAACCGTGACGGTTGAGTGAGAAAGTAGGCAGTACCAATTAGGCAGTAGGCAGCAAGAACGGAGCGGCCTCTTCGCCTGCTGCTTACTGCCCACTGATCCGCCTACTGTTCGCCCATGAAGATCGTAGGTCTCGGCGTCGATCTCGCCGACATCGACAAGATCGACTCCGTGCTCAAGAAGTACCCGCGCTTTGCCGAGCGCTGCTTTACCGAACATGAGCGCGCATACGCGTCCCGCTTCGCCAGCCCTGCGCGGCGCTATGCCGCCCGCTTCGCCGGGAAGGAAGCGGTGATGAAGTCGCTGGGTAACGGCTGGCGGGATCTCCGCTGGACCGACATCGAGATCACCGGGGGTGGCCCACCGCGAGTAGTTCTGCGGGGGACCGCCGCCAAACGGGCCGAAATGCTGGGCGTTGTCGAGATTCTGGTCACGATCACCCATACCGATACGACTGCGCTGGTTATGGCGGTCTCGATGGGAGAGCACGAATAGGTGCGTCCGGTCATCACGCCGTCCGAGGCCGGCAGGCTTGATCAGAACAGCACGGTGCCAATCGACACCCTGATGGAACGGGCCGGCCGGGCGGTGGCCCTGGCGGCGGTGGAGATGGGAGCCGGATACGGCACCAGGGTCTCAGTCCTGGCGGGACCGGGCAACAACGGTGGAGACGGCTACGTCGCTGCTCGTCTGTTGCGCGAGCGAGGGGTGGGCGTGGAGGTCCTGGCGTTGGCCGAACCCACCACCGATCCGGCACGAGCCGCGTGGTCACGGGCCCGGGCCGCGGGGGTTCCGATCTTTGAACTCGGGTCGCCTCATCGCACCGACCTGGTCATCGATGCTCTCTTTGGAGGCGGTTTCAGATCGGGCATGCCCGATCCGGTCAACGAGTGGATCGACACCGCGCCGTCGGTCCTGGCGGTCGACGTCCCCACCGGTCTCGATCCGGCTACCGGAGCAATTGCGGAAAAGGCCTTCCGAGCTTCTCGCACAGTCACCTTCCACGCCCTCAAAGTTGGCCACTTGATCGGCTCCGGTCCCGATGTATGCGGTGTCGTAACCGTGGCTGACATCGGACTGGAGGATGGTGATCCTGAGCTCTTGCTAACCGAGGAGGCTGACGCTCCTCGCCCGTCACGCTCGAGGACCGCCCACAAGTGGTCCGCCGGGACGGTGCTTATCGTTGGCGGTCGCCCGGGCATGACCGGCGCGGTGGTGATGGCCGGCAAGGCAGCGCTCGGCTTTGGCGCCGGCGCGGTTGGGCTCGCCGTTCCTGAGGAGGCCGCGGGCGTCGCTGCGGCTGCTGCCCCCGAGCTCCTGCACTACTCGATCGACGATCTTCCCATGCGCTATGACGTGCTTGTGATCGGCCCCGGCCTCGGGACCGAGCGCGTCGATCTTGTCACGAAGATTCTCTCCACTTGGGAAGGGCCGATGGTGATCGACGCCGACGCCCTGGTCGCCATCGCACCGAATCGAGTCGTCGCCCCTCAAGCGACAGGGAACCGGCGCGGCATGGTTATCACTCCCCATGCCGGTGAGTTCGAGAGGCTCACAGGCGAATCACCGAGCTACCCGCAAGCGCGTCAGCTCGCAGCCCGAATCGATGCCACCGTTCTCCTCAAAGGCAATCCCACTTTCGTCACAGACGGCGGCGTCCCCTGGCTGGTCAACACGGGTGGGCCCGAACTGGCGACGATCGGAACCGGCGACGTCCTTGCCGGCATGACGGCCGCTTTGCTGGCGGCAGGTCACGATCCAGTCGAGGCTGCTCGCTCGGCGGCCTACTGGCACGGCCGGGCCGGAGCCGATTTGGCCAGTACCCGGGTTGTGACCGCTCTCCGCTTGGTTGAAGAAATCGGAGCGATTCGATGAGGCCCTCCTGGGTCGAAGTTGATCTCGAGGCCGTTCGGCAGAACGTTCGCGCCCTTTCAAAGTTGATTGCTCCGGCGAAGCTGTGCGCTGTCGTCAAGGCCGACGGCTACGGCCACGGGGACGTCCCGGTCGCCGAGGCAGCGGTCGAGGCCGGCGCGTCGTGGCTGGCTGTGGCATTGGTGGAGGAGGGAGTTCGACTCCGTGAGGCCGGTGTCGAGGCCCCCGTCCTGTTGCTCTCCGAACCACCGCTGTCGGACGCCAGAGAGATTGTTCATTGGAAGCTCACACCGACCGTGTATCGCCCGGACTTTGCCGAGGCACTTCGGGCGGCTGAGGCCGATCGAGTTCATGTCAAAGTGGACACCGGGATGCATCGGGTCGGAGTGGCACCTCCGGATCTTCCGGCGCTGGTCGAGGTGTGCCGTACCGGCGGGATCGTCGTCGAGGCTATCTGGACCCATTTCGCCGTTTCGGAAGAGGTCGGCGATTTCACCACCGCCCAGATAGCGACGTTCAACGAGGTGATCGACGGCCTCGAGGTGCCGATGACCCATCTAGCGAACACCGCCGGCGGAATCCTCTATCCCGAGGCTCGTCGCGACATGGTCCGTGCGGGCATCGGCATTTACGGGATACATCCCGGGCCTGCCACTCGGTCCGAAGTCACATTGAAACCGGCGATGCGGATCGTCTCCCGGGTGGGGTACGTTCAGCGACTCGTCGCCGAAGACCGACCTTCCTACGGTCGACGGCGCGCGCTCAATCAAGATTCCAACGTTGTCACGGTTCCGATCGGCTACGCCGATGGCCTTCCGCGGGGATTGTCAGATCAAGGTGAGGTTCTTATTGGTGGCCGGCGCCATCCGTTGGCTGGCACCGTGACCATGGACCAGATCGTCGTCGATGTGGGTGATATGGCAGTGGGGGTGGGCGACGAGGTGGTCCTGATCGGCCGGCAGGGCGATGAGGAGGTCAATGCCGATGAGTGGGCCGGCCTGCTGGGAACGATCGCCTATGAAGTCGTTTGTCAGATCGGTCCGCGACTGCCGAGAAGATACTCGTGACCCTCACGTCGATTCCCGGCATCGAAGTTGGACACTGGTCCGATCTCGAGAACCGAACGGGTTGCACGGTCGTGGTCCTACCTGAGCCCAATGTCACGACGGTCGAGGTTCGGGGCGGAGCCCCGGGCACCCGTGAGACCGATCTCCTGGCGGTGGGGATGAGGGTGGAGCAGGCGCAGGCGATTCTGCTGACAGGCGGAAGTGCGTTCGGGTTGGCGGCCGCGGATGGGGTCGTTCGTGAATTGCTGGCTGATGGCCGCGGTCATCCCACTCCGGCGGGACCTGTCCCGATCGTCCCCGGTGCGGTTGTCTTCGACCTGCCGCTCACTGGTGGTGGCCGGCGCCCGGGGCCCGAGGAAGGGGCGGCCGCCTATCGGGCCGCTTCGGCGAGCCCGGTTGAGATGGGTCTGGTCGGAGCCGGCACCGGTACGTCATGTGCCAAGTGGCGCGGGTTTGAATTCCTGGTCAAGTCGGGCGTAGGTTCGGCGGTGGTCGACACCCCCGACGGTTACAAGGTCGCCGCCCTGGTGGTCCTCAACCCGGTCGGTGATGTCTTCACGCTCGAAGGTGAGTCGCTGACCGGCGGATCACCGGTGCCACCCGCTCCGGGTCTGCCGCCACAGGGGGCCGGTTCGACGATGACCAACACCACCCTGGTCGTGGTGGCGACAACGGCGGCGATGTCGCGGGCCGAGTTGACCAGGCTGGCGGTTCGTTCCCACGATGCGCTGGGAGTCTGTCTGCGGCCCGCCCACACACGCTTTGATGGCGACGTCGTCTTTGTGAGTGCAGTTGGAACGACCCGCGGCGATGTCGACCTGGCGGCTGAGGGTGCGTTCGCTGCCACCGGCCGGGCGATCGAAGCCGGGCTGAGGGCGTCACTGTGAAGGCCAAATCTGTGAATGCTTGTAGGCCGGAACGGTGGGTTGGCCTTCACAGACGGGTTTCCATGCGGTGTCTGTGAAGCCCGACGAACCGTTGCGTGTTCTCATGGTCTGCTGGGGCAACATCTGCCGCTCCCCGACGGCCGAGGGCATCCTGCGAAGCCTGGCCGACCAGCGCGGCATTGCCGTCGAAGTCGACAGCGCCGGCACGAGTGATCAGCACCGCGGGAGTCCGCCCGATCGCCGGGCGATAGCCGAGGCTGCTCGACGTGGGGTCGACATTTCCGAACAGCGGTCCCGTCAGATCCGTAGCAGCGATTTCGACGACTTCGACCTGATCCTCACAGCCGATGAGATGGTCGACAGCAGGGTGCGGCGCCAGGCGCCGAGTGCTGGCAGGGCGCGGATCACGAAGATGACCGGGTCATTGCCCGACTTCGAACGGTACCCCGAGGTGCCAGATCCCTACTACGGCACCCCTCAGGACTACCGGGATGTGTACGACCTCCTCGAACGAGCGATGAACGAGTTGCTGAAGTCGCTGCGAACCGATGGCTTGGTTTGATTGCGTTCGAGTCCGATCGATGCGGCTCCGCTCTGCGACCTTTTTGTTGAGCCCAAGCCCCCGAACAACGCGGCCTGGGGTAGTCTGACGCCGCGCCGGGCAGCGAGAATTCAATCGATTGCCCTCCGCCAACAAGCGTTACAAGTTGAGACTCTGCGGAGCAGCCGGGCTTCCGATCGGCCCACATACCTGGGAGGTTCACTTTGGCAGTCGAGGGTTCTGGACACAGTCGCGGTAACCCGCGGTTGTACGAATTGGTCGAGCATGCCCCCAAGACGGGCAAGAGTCCGACCATCTGGTCATGGCCGCTGATCATCGACTATTTCAAAGTGGCCGGCCAGCCAGTCCAGGGACCGTGGCCACCGCACCAGGAGCCGCGGCCCGATCCAGAAGCTGAGTCTCTTCCCGTGGCTGTGCGTGATCCCCAGTCGTACCGTACCGAGGCCCCATCCGGTCCCGAGGGCCATTCTTTCCCCCCCGAGGGCCATTCTTTCCCCCCCGAGGGATTGGCCGACCGGGACTTCCGGCCGCAGACCTGAGCGACGCACCAAAGGAAGCTGACATGTATCCGTCTCGATTCCGCTACGAGTCTCCTCGCTCGATTCAGGAGGCTGTCTCGCTTTTGACCGACGGTGGAGGCGACGCCAAGATTCTGGCAGGAGGCCAGAGCCTGGTGCCGATGATCAAGCTCCGGTTCGCCTCTCCGGAGATGCTCGTCGACATCAACGAGCTGCCCGGGTTGGACTATCTCCGGCGCGGCGACGACGGAGCTTTCCACATCGGGGCGCTCTGCCGCCATGCCACCCTCGAGCGCTCGGCCCTCCTGGCCACCCGCCAGCCGACCATGGCCGCCGCCGCTCCGCTGGTGGCCGACCCGATCGTGCGCAACCGGGGCACCCTCGTCGGATCGCTCTGTCATGCAGATCCCCAGGGTGACTGGGCGTCGGTGATGACTTCGCTTGACGGATTGGTAGTCGCCGAGGGCCCGAAGGGCCGACGCAATATTCCGGTCAAAGACTTCGTCCGGGGTCCATTCCAGAATGTCCTGGAGATCGACGAGATCGTGATCGAGGCCGTCGTCCCCGCACCACAAGGAGTGCCGGCCGGCGGCTATCTGAAACTTGAGCGCCGAGTCGGAGACTTTGCCACTGTCGGCGTCGCGGTTTCCATCGATCGGGTTGCGGGCAAGGTGGGCAGAGCCGGGATTGCTCTCACCGGCGTCGGTGGGTCGACCATATCGGCGGACGCTGCTTCGCAAGTGCTGGTGGGCAAGCCCCTCAATGATGAGGCGATCGGCGAAGCAGCCGAACTTGCCGCCCAAGCCGCCGATCCTCGCACAGATCACCGGGGCAGCGCCTCGTACAAGCGACAGGTAGTGCGCGTCTTCACCAGCCGAATATTGACGAGACTCTTGAAATCGGAAGAAGAGGCCGCCTGATGAGCAGTCTGTTTGAAGTTGTCCCCCCCGAGACCGACGCCGCCATACCGGTTCGCAAGGTCACCATCCGGGTCAACGGGGAGAGCCGGTCGGCGGTGGTCGAACCCCGGCTCCTCCTCGCCCATCTGCTCCGCCAGGGCTTCATGCTCACCGGTACTCATACCGGCTGCGACACGACCAACTGCGGGGCATGCACCGTCCTCTTCGATGGCACGCCGGTCAAGAGTTGCACGATGTTCGCGGTTCAGGCCGACGGCCACGATGTGATGACGGTTGAAGGCCTGGCTGGTGCCAGTGAACTGCACGCGATACAAGAGGGATTCAGCACGGAGCACGGGCTCCAGTGCGGGTTCTGCACTCCCGGGATGATGATGACGACCAAGGCCCTGCTCGACCAGATCCCGAATCCGACCGAGGATGAGATTCGTTGGGCACTGAGCGGCAATCTGTGCCGCTGCACCGGCTATCAGAACATCGTCAAAGCGGTCATGTGGGCCGCCAACAAGCTTCAGGATCAGTGAGATGCAGCCAGCGGAGGTACTCAGATGACGGCGGTCGACGAGATCAAGATCGGCGGTATGGGCGCCAGCAGGCGACGGGTCGAGGACAACCGCTTCGTTCGCGGCAAAGGGAACTACATCGACGACATTGTGCTGCCCGGGATGTTGCATATGGAAATCCTGCGCAGCCCCCTGGCACACGCTCGAATCACATCGATCGACACTTCCAAGGCGTGGGCTATGCCGGGCGTCCGGATGGTGATGACGGGCGAGACGATGGCTGCCCGGAACCTGGCCTGGATGCCCACGCTCTCCTACGACACCCAGGCTGTGCTCGCCACCGACAAGGTTCGCTTCCAGGGCCAGGAAGTTGCCTGCGTCATCGCCGATGACCCCTACATCGCCAAGGATGCTTGCGAGGCGATCATCGTCCAGTACGAGCCTCTCCCGGTGATCGTCAACCCGACCCAATCGATGGCGCCTGGAGCGTCTCTCATCCGGGACGACAAAGAGAACCAGCTCAACAACGTTGTGTATGACTGGGAGGTAGGCGACAAGGCCGGCACCGACCGCGCCTTCGCCGAGGCCGACCTGATCTCCAAGATGGACCTGCACTATCCCCGGTCGCACCCGTCGCCGATGGAGACCTGCGGATCGATTGCCGACTTCAACCGCTCCACTTCCAAACTCACGGTTTACCTGACCAGCCAGGCTCCCCACATCATTCGGGCTGCCGTGGCGCTGGTCGCAGAGTTGCCGGAGCAGATGATCCGGATCATCTCGCCTGACCTCGGCGGCGGATTCGGAAACAAGGTCCCGGTGTATCCCGGCTACGTGGCTTCGATTCTGGCCTCGATCCTTCTGGAGCGGCCGGTGAAGTGGATCGAGGACCGCACCGGAAACCTGATCTCAACAGGCTTCGGTCGGGACGTCTATCTCCACGGCGAGCTAGCGCTTCGGAAAGACGGACGAATCCTCGCGGTCCGTATGCAGACCCTCGCCGACCACGGGGCCTTCTTTTCAGATGCCCAGCCATCCAAATTCAAGATCGGGCTGATGCACTCCGCCTTCGCCTGTTACGACATTCCCAGCGCCCATCTCGTTGCTCGCGGGGTGTACACCAACAAGGCGCCCGGCGGCGTCGCCTACCGGTGTTCGTTCCGGGTTACCGAGGCGATGTACTTCCAGGAGCGGATGGTGCAGGCGGCTGCCGACGACCTGGGAATGGACCAGGCCGAGTTCCGACGCATCAACTTCGTGCGAGACGACGACTTTCCTCATCGCACGTCATACGGATTCCTCACCGACTCGGGCCAGTACGGCAAATGCCTCGATGTGGGACTCGAGGCGATCGGGTACAAGGACTTCCTTCAGCAGAAGGAAGAGGCAGCCAAGCGGGGCCGGCTGCTCGGAATTGGCATTTCCACCATGACCGAGCCGCTTGGCGCCGGCAACAGCCGGGAGTACGACATTCTGGGCATCAAGATGTTCGACTCGGCCGAGCTTCGGATCCATATGACTGGCAAGGCGATCCTGCGGACAGGCGCCAAGAGCCAGGGCCAGGGACACGAGACCACCTGGGCCCAGATCGTGGCCCACGAGCTCGGGATCCCGGCCGACGACATCCTCGTCGAGGAGGGCGACACCGACACTGCCCCCTTCGGGATGGGCACATACGCCTCCCGGAGCACTCCGGTGGCCGGGGCAGCGGTAGCGATGGTGTCACGCAAGATCCGGGCCAAGGCCCGCAAGATCGCGGCCCACCTCCTGGAGATCTCGGAAGAGGACGTCGAGTGGGAGCTCGGCAGGTTCTACGTTCGCAGCCAGCCCGAAACCGGGGTCACGATTCAGGAGTGCGCCATGGCGGCCTACTCCAACATGCCTGACGGGATGGAGCCTGGCCTCGAAAACGTGGCTTATTACGACCCGCCCAACCTGACCTGGCCCTTTGCTTGTTACATCGCCACCGTGGAGGTCGATCCCCAGACCGGGGTTTGGGACGTATTGCGGGTCGTGGCAGTTGACGACTGCGGCGTGCGAATCAACCCAATGATCGTCGAGGGCCAGATCATGGGCGGCCTCACCGAGGCGTATGCCATGGCCAACATGCAGTTCATCACGTTCGACGCCGAAGGCAACTGCATCGGGTCCAACTTCATGGACTATCTGTTGCCGACGGCCTGGGAGACTCCTGGCTTCGAGCTCCATGAAGTCGTGACCCCGTGCCCGCATCATCCGATCGGGGCCAAGGGCGTCGGCGAGTGTGCCACTGTGGGCGGACCAGCGGCTTTCGTCAACGCGGTGATCAATGCCCTCAAAGGGACCGGCATCCGCAACATCGACATGCCGTTGTTCCCCGATCGCGTCTACGAGGCCCTCCAGACCGGCAAGGACGTCAGCGGAGCCCCTCCGGTGAGAACCGACGACGCATGAGCGGGCACTACGCCGACGGCTGGATGATGATCGAGAAGGCCAGCGAGCTCGCCCGTCAGGGCGTTGAGTTCGCTCTCGCCACTGTGGTCTGGCGACAGGCGCCATCGTCCGGACATCAGGGCGCCCGCGCCATCATCACCGCCGACGGTCAGATTCACGGCTGGATCGGCGGTGCTTGCGCCGAGCCGGTTGTCATCCGCGAGGCGCAGCGGGTGATCGCTGATCGCCAGCCCCGGCTGATCCTGCTGGGCGCTCCCGATCGTTTCGGCGACCTCCCCGAGGGGATGATGTTCGTTCAGATGTCGTGCCAGTCCGAGGGCGCTCTCGAGCTCTACATCGAACCCGTCATCCCGAGTCCCCATCTGGTCGTAGTCGGGGAATCTCCGATGGCATCCACCCTGGTCGACCTGGCAATTGCCCTGGGATGGATAGCCAATCTCGTCGACGCCGCCAACTTCACCACGTCCGATGTCGACGCCAGTTCGGTGGTGGTCGTCGCCACCCAGGGTCACGGCGACGAAGAGTCGATCGAACAAGCGGTGGCCGGTCGGCCCGCGTTCGTTGGCCTCGTTGCGTCCGCCAAGCGCGGCAAGGCTGTGCTGGGCTACTTGGCCGAACGGGGCGTCTCCCGGGAGTTGCTCGACCAGGTCCGGGTGCCCGTCGGACTCGACCTGGGCCACACCACTCACGCCGAGATCGCTGTGTCCGTACTGGCCGAGTTGGTCATGCTCAAAGCCAAAGGGTCCCTCAACCAGCGGCCTCGAGTGTCCTCGGATACGACGGAGCCCACCGTCGCCATTGCCGTAGGGCAAACCAGGCTTGGCCACCAGGGCACCGTCACCGCCCCTGATTCAGGAGTCGGGCAGGTCGCGGGAACGGGAGGGGCGGGGTCCACAGCACCCACCGCTTCGCAATCCACCGCGCCGGCCACGACCATCGACCTGGTGTGTGGCATGACCGTCACCGCCGACCGGTCCAGCCGCCCCTTCGAATACGAAGGAGAGACTTACTACTTCTGCTGTCCGGGCTGTCGGGCAGCGTTCGAAAGAGACCCGACCAAGTACATCGCGAAATAGATTTGAGGCCACATGCTGATCAAGAGTGACTTCGAAGTTCCCTTGCACATCGACAAGGTTTGGGAGTTCTGCCAGGACATTCCCCAGGTTGCAGCTTGTCTCCCGGGCGCCACCCTTACTGACGAGGTCAGCCCTGATCGGTTTGCAGGCAATGTCGGCATCCGCTTGGGCCCGGTACAGATGCAGTTCGCCGGCCACGCCACCGTGACCGATCGCGATCACGCCACCAAGACCATCGTCGTTGCGGCCGCCGGCTCCGACCTGAAGGGTCGCGGCCAGGCGGCCCTTGGGCTCACTGCTCGATTGGTTCCGACTGCTACTGGCACCAAGGTCGAAGTGGAGCAGGATCTGCAGCTCTCCGGTGCGGCTGCCCAATACGGCCGGGGGATGATCGGCGACGTCACGGCGATCCTGATGCGTGACTTCGCCACCAACATGCAGACCCGGATCGATGCGTTCGAACGGGGACTGTCAGCCGATCAAATCAAGGGTACGAAGAATGCCAATGGCCTTGTCATCGCCGTTCAGGCTGCCTGGATGGCCCTGAAGCGGGTCGGGCGGCGGTTCTTTCTCCCGTACCGTCCGGCCGGAACCTGAGGAGGAACAACGAATGCTGTGGTGGATAGGAAACGCCTTGCTGCTGGTTGCAGTCGTGCCCATTCTGGTCGCGCTGTTGAACCGGGTTCTATCGGCCCTGGAACGCATCAGAGGCGCATCTGACGAGATCCTGGCGGGAGGCGTCGGCCTGATCGGAGAGGTGGACAGGGTCCCTGAGTTGCTCGCCGTCACCGATCAGACGATCGAGGATGTGGCTCTGGGGGCGGTTCGCTACGCCGGCTCGGTCGGCAAGTTGCTCGGTTGAGAAGAAGGAAACATCAATGCCCGCAGCCGCAATTGTGACCCTCGTGATCGCCACTCTCATTGTGGCCGCAGCCGCCCTCGGTTTGAGCCGGGTGATCGGCCACCTCATGGCCACTCTGAAGACGCTCCGGACTCTGACCGGAGGAGTTGGAGTCGTCGCCGAGAAGACCAGCACGGTGCCGGCGGTGGTGGGATCGGTCAACGCCAGTCTCAAGCCAGTCAGCGACTTCTGCGAATCGATCTGAGGAGCCGTTAATGAACCTATTGGCAGTTGTGAGCACGTCGACCACTGGTTGGACGATCGGCTTCACCATCGGGATCGTCGTCGTGCTCGTCGTCGTGGCGCTGGTAGTCCCGATCCTGATGCTTGCCCGCAAGATCGGCAACGAGGCCCAGTTGATCAACGACAGCCTGACCAAGTCGGTGGAAAACACCGCCGCCCTGGCCGACCTGAACACAACCAACACGATGGCGGTAAACGTGATCCAAGGCCTTGAGCGCGGCCGGAAGCGGCTGGGAGGATAGAGCATGGTTTTGACCGATACCCAGGAGAATCTGTGGTGGATCGCCGTTATCGCCGGCTTTGTGGTAGTGTTGGCGGTCGCGGCGCTTCTCACCATCCTCGTGGTTCTGGTGCGGACCATCGACCGCCGGGTCGCGGCGATTAAGGCGACCCTGATCCAGGCCAAGGACAACACAGGCGACGCGGCTCTGCTTGGTCAGACCGCGGCCGGGGTCGACCTGGTGCTATCCGAAGGTCTCGAACATCACTTGTTCCTCGGCCGGGTTCTAGGGAAGGTGCGGTCGTGAATACGTTGGTCGTCCTCACCGTGGTCGACATCGTCCTGCTGATCGCCGGCCTTGCCCTCTACCTCTGGATCGTCGGATCACAACTCAACCGGGTCGCCGGCAACCTCGAGGAGTGCAACGAGTTGGTGCGGGCAATCAAGGCCAACGCCGAGTCGATCGAAGGCGACCTCGAACACATCAACCGCACCGGAGGGATGATCGCCGGCGCCCTCCCGCTTCTCTATGGGATGGCCGAGGGGATCGTGGTGGGCGCCACTTATGATCCCGGGCATGTGGTCGAGCGCGGGCCCGCAGTCCCAGCATCGGGGCGTCGCCGCTCACGTTTGCATGAAGCGGTTGGCTACGAACCCGACGGCCCGTCCCCGAGCCCCCGGGCGCCGTTGGTCGAACACGCCGAATCGGCGTAGTACTTCGCTTTTGGCGCGGACAATCGACACCAGGGAAGCAGGACCCAAATAGAAGCTGATTGGGGCAAAACGGGGATCAGACCGAGGGGTCGCGCCCGGTTGTGAGCGGACCGGTCGTCGGCGCCTGATACTCGCCGATCCACTCGTCTTTCCACGCTTGGTCATATTGATCGGGGTTGCAGCCCGGCTTGTACACCGTCACCAATTCGCGGACGATTTGCTCACGGTGGGCTCGACGGGCTCCAGGCGCCTCGTAGGTCGAGATATAAAGAGCGAAACGCTTGCCTCCGACTCGCTGCAACCAACAGGGAGCCATTGGGTGGTTGAAGGGGAGGCGTTCGGAGGAGAGATCATCGGAGTGGCCTACGAAGAGAACGCCGTACTCCTCGGGCTTAGAGACCGGATCAGGCTTGTACATGATGGCGAATACTGCGGCACGCTCTAAAGGAGTCCACCCCGCCAGCACTCTCGGACCCTCGAAGGGATAGCCCGCCAGCGAGCCGAGCCTGATCATCCTTGCCTGTCACCCTGGCCGAAGGAGGCGTCGTCATCGAATCCGTAGTCCAGCTCCTCCTCATCGACGACGGTCTCCGCCCGTGTGATCGGCCAGCTAGGGAGGCCGGCCTTCTCGACCGCGGCGCTGAACACCTCCATTGCCCTCTGCACCGCCTCGTCGCTGTTGTCGGCCTCGACTTCGAGTTGGGCTCCGTAGGCATGGGTCCCAATCCCAGTGGCGATACCGTTGCTGGAAGCCACGGCATCGGCCAACTCAACGACCTCGGCCAACTCCATGACCCGGTCGCCTTCGGCCATCACCGAGACGCTCCACCTCACAATCCGGCCCTCCTCGCCGTCATCGCAGCTCCGGCAACCGCTCGGCAAGCTCCTCGAGGCTGGCGAGGTCGTGGCCGGACAGGAGCAGGTCGACGAATGGTGCGGCCACCATCATGCCCAAGGTCGTCGGCTGGAATTCAGCATCGTCGCCCTTGTGCGGGTTCATCCAAACCACTTTGTGGCTCAGTCGGGACAGCCGCTCCATAGCCCCGGCCAGTAACGCCGGGTCGCCCCGGTCGAGACCATCGGAGCAGATGACCACGACCGCGCCCCGGCTGGTGCCACGGCGACCCCACTCGCGGACAAAGGAGTCGAGGGCGTGGCCAATCCGGGTTCCGCCCTCCCAGTCGAACACAGACCGGGCGGCGTCGTCGAGGGCGTCGTCGGGGCGACGCTTCTCTAGTGATCTGGTGATCCTGGTCAGACGTGTGCCGAAACAGAACACTTCAACTCGGGACGCTGCCCGTCTGGTCGAGTAGGCGAACTGGAGAAGGTTGCGGGAGTAGTCGGCCATCGACCCCGACACGTCGAGAAGGAGAACCAGCGGTCGCATCTTCAGCTTGCGCTGCCGCCAAAAGAGCTCTGACGGCTCGCCGTGGGTGCGCATCGTGGTGCGGATGGTGCGCCGCAGGTCGGGCCGGCCCCCCGACGGCGTCGGATGGGTGCGCCGGGTGCGGCGGCGGGGCGGGATGACCCGGGTGCGGACCATGATCCGGCGCAAAGCTGCGAGCTCGTCGGGGGTGCAGGCGGCGAAGGACTTGTGACGCCAGGTCTCGATGTCGGAAGCCATCAGCCCCAACCTGGCCTCCTCCTCGTCCTTGCCGGGCCGCCCCGGCTCGGTGGCCGGAACCTCAATCACCGACTGGTTCTCGATCGTGGACCGTTTGAGGACGAGCTTGGCGGCTTCGGGCAAGTCTTCAGGGTGGTCGAGGAAGAAAGTCCGGAAGACCTTGTCGTACACAGCGATGTGGTCTCGAGACGTGACGAGCGTTGTGAGCCCCGCCCAGTAGAGGTCGAGCAAATCCTCCGGGTTGAGCGATGCCATGGCGCCGCAGTAGCCGAGAAGGTCGCCCGATCCGACGGGCACCCCTGCCACTCGCAGTTCCCGACCGAACCCGACGAGCATCTGGACAAAGGGTGTTCGGTTGGCCGCCTCGAAGTCCTCGACGGCGATCGATTCCTCAGCCATCGACGGCGATCTCCTCGAGGTGATCGAGCACGGCTTCGAGGTCATCGCGCTCCTTGACAACGGCGCCCAGGGTGTCCCTCACGGTGCTGGCATCGAGAACCGACAGGCCGAGCACGTCGAGCGTTGCCACCCAATCGAGTGTCTCGGCAACGCCGGGCGGCTTGGCCAGATCGAGCTGGCGTAGCCGGCCCACCGCCGCCACTACCTTGCGGGCAAGGGTCTCGGTCGCCTGTGGAGCCCGAACCAGCACGATCTCCACTTCGCGCTCAGCGCTGGGGTATCCGACCCAGTGGTACAGGCACCGTCGCTTGAGTGCGTCGTGGAGCTCGCGGGTGCGGTTGGAGGTGAGGATCACGATCGGCGGCGTCGCGGCGACGATGGTCCCGATCTCTGGAATCGTGATCTGATAGTCGGAGAGGAGCTCGAGCAGGAAGGCCTCGAACTCATCGTCGGCCCGGTCTATCTCGTCGATCAGGAGGACGGCCCGATCGCCGGCCCGGACTGCTGTTAGCAGCGGCCGCTCCAGGAGGAACTTGGGGCCAAACAACTTGTCGACTTTGTCCTCGTCCGCCAGGTTCTGCTCCGATAGCGCCCGGATCTGGAGCATCTGACGGGCGTAGTCCCACTCATAAAGGGCCTGGTTGGTGTCGATTCCCTCGTAGCACTGGAGCCGGATCAACTGGCGGTCAAATACCGACGCCAAGACCTTGGCAACTTCGGTCTTCCCCACTCCGACCTCGCCTTCGAGCAGAAGCGGACGTCCCAGGGCCAACGCTACGTAGATCGAGGTGGATAGGCCCCGATCGGCCAGGTAACCGCCCTGGCGAAGCCGACCGGTGAGCTCGTCGACGCTGGCTACAGGTGCAAAGTGGTTGCCCACGGCCTGACCGCTTGTCGGCGGGAGAGGGTGACCGCCTTCGGTCAGGTCGATTCGCCCTGACCGAGGATCAGGTCGCGGATGGTCGAGCCCGACGTGCTCAGCTTGCCCTCGCGGGCCAGTTTGGCCCGCCAGGCCGCTCCCAGGTCGCTTCCAGGCTCGGCGTACCCGTCGAAAGTCACGTCCTTCATGTTGCGACATGACTTGGTCGGGCTGCACTCTTCGTCCATCTCGTCATGGTCGTGACTGTTGATCCAGACCGATTTCAGAACATCAGCCGCGGTTTCGTCCTGGCCAGTCATCGAGTGCTCCTACGAACGAGTTTCAATCAAAGAAAGTCAGCTTAAGCCTAGCCCGAGCCGAATATTTCTCACTGTGGCCACCGTATCTGATGACCGGTCGGTTGCGTCTGGCGTCTCAGTTCTTGAACGCACCACGCACCACGCTTCTTCTCCTAACGATCGTCGCTGGCCAGGTCGGCAATGGCCTCGGCCAGGATCGACACTGCGATTTCGGCTGGGGTTTCGGCTCCGATATCGATGCCCGCCGGACCATGGACGCGGGTGAGGTCGGTTACCCCCCGATAGGCGAGCCAGTCGGCCCGGTTCTCCTGCATTCGGAGGCCGCCAAGAGATCCGATATAGCCCGCTTCGCTATCCAAAGCGGCCATGAGGGCGGCGCTCGTGAGGTCGAGGTCGTGCCCTGTCACCACGACTTTGTCGAGCTTGGACAGGGTGGCAATCACACCGGTCGCCGAGGCAACGTCTGTGAGGATCCTGGTCCGCCAGCCCACCAGTCCCGCCAGGTCAGCGAGTGCGTCAGCGACCGGACTACTCCCGATGACGATTAGCTGGGGCACGGCCCGGAACACAGTGATCACCTTGTTGTCGAGCATCGTCGACCCGCTGGTCCCGGTGGCGAACAGTTGTTCGATGACCTCCCCGGCCTGGCCGATAGTGTCGGCGGTGTAGAGGTTGATCTCGACCACCTCGTCGCCTTCCATTCGGCATACCAGGCATACCGATTGGCGAGTCGACGCCAGTTCCCATAAGTCCTTCGGGAGCGCGGTGGCCGGCACCAGGAGACACCGGGCAGAACCGGCCGAGGGCAGGCCGGCGATCAAGGCGTCGATCTCGGTGACCTCGAGATCGACGAGCCGGCCCGCGTTCCACCGCCCGGCCAGGTCGGTCAGCCGGCCGTCGAGGGCTCCGCCGGCCAGCGACCCGATTCGGCCGCCTCCGGGAGTGAACACCACGGCATCCGACCAGTCGATTATCGGCAGCCCCTCGGCCTCCACCAACCAGGCGACATCGGCCCGCGTGCCCGACCTCAGACATGCGGTCACGGTGAGTGTGATCCCGTACATGAACAGATTCTACGGACGAGAAGGCGGCACAATCTGGCGGGGCTATCCATCACCGCCCACTTGTGCCCTGCCCAATCCGGGTACCTTGTGCCCAAATGAGTGACGCCCTCCGGTTGCTGGAATCGGAAGCAAAGATCTGCACGGCCTGCCGCCTCGCGCAAACCCGGACCCAGGTCGTCTTCGGGGTTGGCGATCCCGACGCCGACGTGCTCCTGGTCGGCGAGGCACCGGGCTTCAACGAAGACCTTCAGGGTGAGCCATTCGTTGGGGCGGCAGGACAGTTGCTGAATCGGCTGCTCGGGGAGATCGGGTTGAGCCGCGAGGACGTCTACATCGCCAACGTCCTCAAATGCCGTCCGCCCAACAATCGCGACCCTGCCCAGGACGAGGTCGACTCGTGCAAGGACTACCTGCGAACCCAGATCACGATCATCGATCCGAATGTGGTAGTGACCCTGGGCAATTTCGCCACCAAACTGCTGATGAGAACCGAAACCGGTATAACCCGCCTGCGAGGGCGCACCTATCCTTGGTGGCAGGGGCGAACGCTGGTTCCGACCTACCATCCGGCAGCCGCTCTCCGCTCGGGGGACCGGCTGATCGGTGAGATGCAGTCAGATTTCGCTCTGGTCCGCGACGCGTTGTCGAGGCCGCGGTCCAACACCGTCACCCCACCTCCAAGCGGCAAAGGTGCCTCTCCTGAATCCCCGACCAACAAGCAATCCGATGGGCAATCCGATGGTTCACGGCCGGACCCGGCTGAGCAGATGAACCTCTTTGCATGACTCCATTCTTCTGTCCCCACCCGGGCGACACGGCCGACCTCGGCGCCAGGCTGGCCGCGCTGCTGAGGCCGGGAGACGTGGTTGTGCTGTCGGGGCCTTTGGGTGCCGGCAAAACCCTTTTCACGAGCGGCATCGCGGCCGGCCTGGGCGTCGAGGAGCCGGTGATTAGTCCATCCTTCATCCTCACCAGGGAGTACTCGAGCGGGTTCCTCCCTCTGATCCACGCCGACATCTATCGCCTCTCGACCAGGAACGAGTTCGATGACCTCGACCTCCTATCGCAGTCGTCTCAGGGTGCCCTTGTGATCGAGTGGGGCGACGTCGTCGAGCCGATCCTCCCCCCCGATCACCTGCGGGTGGACTTCGAGGTCGACGACGACGAAGCACGCAACATCACCCTGGTTCCGTTCGGAAGTTGGCGAACCCGGGTGACGGAGTTGACCGCGTGAGGCTCCTCGCCATCGAAACGGCAACTCCTCTGTCCGGAGTGGTTCTGGCGGAAGATCGCGGAGTCGTCGCCACCGCCTCCCGTCTCGACCGGACCGGTCACGCCGGGTTTCTGGTCCCAGCGATCGACTTCTGCTTCGACCAGGCCGGGTGGTTCCCGGACGATCTCGACGCCATCGTGGTCGACGTCGGTCCCGGTCTCTACACAGGCATCCGGGTCGGCATCGCCACTGCCCAGGGCCTGGCCTCGGCCCTGGGGATACCCGTCGTGGCGGGCACCTCACTCGATGCCCTTGCACTCGAGGCTGCCACTGGTCATCGCCACATCTTTTCGATCGTTGATGTTCGCCGCGGGGAGCTCGCTGTTTCTACCTACCGGCCGGTGCCGGGGGGAGTCGTTCGTGATGCTCCTGCCGAACTGATGTCGATGGAAGGGCTTCGGGCGGCATTGATGTCCGACCCCGGCAATCCACTTGTGGTCGGCGACGTTCCCGCCATAGCCGGCCATGTGCTCCGGGGCCTTCATCGCGTGCGGACCGGGCGGCCCCGGTTTCCCTCCGCCCAGGCCTTGCTCGAGATCGGTCTGGCCCGGTTGGAGAAGAACGCCTTCCCTTCGGAAACCCTGCGACCGCTCTACTTGCGCGAGCCTGACGTGACCCTCAACTGGGAGAAGCTGACACCGGAGGGGCCATGGTCGAAACCGTCCTGATCCGCTCCGTGGTCGAGGAGGACCTCCCATCGATTCTCCGAATCGAAGAGGCCACCTATCCCACACCGTGGACGGAAGGGATATTCCGGGACGAACTGGCTGCCCCGGGCAGGGTCTATCTGGTGGCGGAGGAGAACGACGAGATAGTCGGCTACTCCGGCTTGATGTTGGTTCTCCCCGAGGCCCACGTCACCTCGGTTACGGTCGATCCACAGAAGCGGGGTTCGCGGATCGGGACCCGGTTGCTGCTGAGGATCTGCCAGGAGGCATTGGCCGCCGGTGCCAGCAGTCTCACGCTTGAAGTGCGGGTCTCCAATCGCAACGCCCAGGCTCTCTACCAGCGCTTTGGAATGGCCCCGGTGGGTGTTCGCAAGCGGTATTACAAAGACGAAGACGCCCTGGTGATGTGGGTCCACGACATCGACAGCCCCGGGTACAGGGAACGTCTGGAAGAAATCGGGCGGTCGATGTGAAGGCCTCAAGCCTCAAGCTTCAAGCCTCAAGCCCGGAGGTGCCACGGTTCTGGCTTGTGGCTTGGGACTTGTGGCTTGGGGCCCTCGCAGGAGGTGGCTCGTGAACCCGCTCGTCCTCGCGTTTGAGACTTCTTGCGATGAGACCGCGGTTGCGGTGGTCAGGGGGACCGAGGCGCTCTCGAGTGTGCTTTCCAGCCAGGTTGAGATCCACGCTCGGTTCGGCGGCGTGGTCCCGGAGGTTGCTGCCCGGGCCCACGTCGAGGCAATCCGCTCCCTCACCCATCGGGCGCTGGTCGAATCTGGTATTCACCCGGCCGACCTCGACGGAGTCGCTGCAACGGCCGGTCCCGGGTTGGTCGGAGCGCTCCTGGTTGGTCACTCCTTTGCCAAAGCGACCGCCTGGGCCCGTCAACTCCCGTTCATCGGGGTCGACCACATGGAAGGGCATCTGATGGCGCCCCGCATAGAGCATCCGGAATTCGTGCCACCGGCGATCGTGCTGCTGGCTTCCGGTGGCCACTCCCAGGTCGTCCATGTCGAAGACTGGGGCAGCTACGTCACCCTCGGCGAGACGATCGATGATGCCGCCGGCGAGGCGTTCGACAAGATCGCCCGCGTCATGGGCCTCGGCTATCCGGGTGGTCCCGCCATCGATCTGGCATCCAGCGGAGGCAACCCGGCGGCCGTGCCATTTCCCCGCGCTCTCCCGGATCGACCGTATCACTTCTCCTTCTCTGGGCTGAAGACGTCGGTGATCACCTATCTGAAGAAGGCACAAGTCGCGGGCAACCTGGCCTCGCTGGCCGACGTGGCCGCATCGGTCCAGGAGGCGATCATCGACGTGCTGGTCGAGAAGACCTTCCAGGCGGTTGAAGACACCGGCGCGAGCGTTGTCGCGGCGGGAGGAGGCGTCCTTGCCAACCGACGTCTTCGCCAGCGGATGGCATCGGAGGCTGAGGCTCGAGGCCTCACGCTGTGCTTGCCGTCGAGTGCGTTCTGCACCGACAACGCTGCCATGATCGGTGTGGCGGGAGCCCACTGGTTGAAGGAAGGCCACTACACGGACTGGGCGGTCGGGGTCGACCCCGGTCGCCGACTGGGATGATGGTGTAGTCGTTTTCGCGTTCCGGGCGCAAAAAATGAGCCACAATGCCGTCATGTCCAGGTCCTCGTTCCTGCTGCCCGCCGGGTCAGCGGTAGCTCTGATAGTCCTTCTCGGCTTTCCCGGAATGGCGCAGGGAGGTGGTTCCTTCCCGATCGACGAGCCCGCCGAGGTGACCCTGCTCTTCACCGGCGACGTGCTTCCCCATACCCCCGTGGTCACGAGCGCCGCCCGCACTAGTGAAGGCCAAGGTCACGACTTCTCTCCGATGTTCGGCGATGTGGCGCCGGCAGTGGCTGCGGCCGACTGGGCGGTTTGCCACCTCGAGGTCACTCTCGGGGTCCCAGGGGTGGTCTCGTCGTCTTACCCCAGGCTGGCTGCTCCGGCCTCCCTCGCCGACGGGTTGGCCGGTGCTGGATTCGATTCCTGCTCTACGGCTTCCAACCACTCCCTCGACTTCGGTGAGGTCGGCGTCGCGTCGACCATCGCCGCTCTCGATCAGGCGGGCCTGGCCCACACGGGCACCGCTACCGGTGCGGCCCAGGTGAACGGGATCCTCTATGTGGTGGACGACCTGGTCGTCGGACACGCCTCCTACACGTACTGGTTCAACGGTTTGAGTCTTCCCGTGGATCAGCCCTGGCTGGCCAATCAGATTGATGTCGAGCGGATTCTTAACGATGCCGCCCGGTTGCGACGCGTGGGGGCCGACTTCGTAGTCATTTCCCTTCATTGGGGGGTCGAATATTTCGTGGAGCCCCGTCAGGCGGAGATCGACCTCGCCGAACAGCTCATGAGCTCGCCCGATATCGACCTGATCATCGGCCACCACGCCCATGTGATTCAACCCCTGAGCTGGGTTGGAGACGAGCTAGTTGCCTTCGGTTTGGGCAACTTTCTGTCCAACCAGTCCCGCCCGACGAGCCAGGACGGAGTGATGCTGCTGGTTCGGCTGGAACCCGACCAAGGGGTATGGGCTGCCACCGAAATTGCGGCAGTTCCGACCTGGGTGGATCGACGCAACGGCCACATCATTCGCTCGGCGCTGGCGCACCCGAGCCTGCAAGTGTCTGCCGAGAGAACGGCCGACTCGCTCGGCCTTGCCGGCGTGTCGGTGCCGTTCCTGTCGGTGCGGGAGGCCCGGAGCTGGCTCCACGGCCCGGAGGTGAAAGATCGGCTCGAGTCACTCTGCAGCCTCGGAGCCTGCTGACGGCGGTTTAGCAGTCCCGACGTCGGACTGCTAATGTTCGTTAGCACTCGCAATCGGTGAGTGCTAAGTCGTTTTGGACAGGAGGAACTCACATGGCGAGAGGAGCTTCGTCAACCATGACCTTCACGCTTCGCCCCCTCGGTGATCGTGTTGTTGTCAAGGCCGAAGACGATCTGGAGCAGCGGACCCCTTCCGGTCTGGTGATCCCAGACACGGCCAAAGAGAAGCCGCAGATCGGGGAAGTACTCGCAGTCGGCCCAGGGGCCCTCAATGACGAGGGCGGTCGGCTCCCGATGGATGTCAGCACGGGTGACCGCGTGCTCTATTCGAAGTACGCCGGCACCGAGGTCAAGTTGGATGGCAAGGAGTACCTGGTGCTCTCGGCCCGTGATGTGCTGGCAATTGTCGGCTAACTAGGAGGTTTGTAACAAATGGCTGCAAAGGATCTGCGTTTCGACGAGGATGCTCGTCGGGGCCTTGAGGCGGGCGTAAACAAGCTCGCCGACGTAGTGAAAGTGACGCTCGGGCCAAAGGGCCGCAACGTCGTTCTGGAGAAGAAGTGGGGAGCCCCCACCATCACCAACGACGGTGTCACAATCGCCAAGGAAATCGAGCTCGACGACCCATACGAGAACATGGGCGCCCAGCTCGCCAAAGAAGTCGCTACCAAGACCAACGACGTGGCCGGCGACGGCACCACCACCGCCACTGTGCTGGCACAAGCCATGGTGAAGGAAGGCCTTCGCAACGTGGCGGCCGGCGCCAATCCGATGGACCTCAAGCGAGGCATCGAGCAGGCGGTCGAGGCGGTCGTCAAGGCCCTGGGTGAGCTCGCCACCCCGATCGAGGCCAAGAAAGTGGCCGCGGTCGCCTCAATTTCGGCGAACAACGACGCCGTCATTGGCAAGACCATCGCCGATGCTTTTGCCAAGGTCGGCAAGGACGGCGTCATCACGGTGGAGGAAGGCCAGACCTTCGGTCTGGAGCTCGAATTCACCGAAGGCATGCAGTTCGACAAGGGCTACATCGCCCCGTACTTCGTGACGGATGCTGATCGCCAAGAAGCTGTGCAGGAAGATCCATACATCCTGATCGCCAACCAGAAGATCAGCTCGGTCAACGACCTGCTTCCGGTTCTCGAGCGCGTCATGCAGGCCGGTCGTGGCTTGCTGGTGATTGCCGAGGATGTCGAGGGCGAGGCCCTTGCCACCCTGGTGGTCAACAAGATTCGAGGCACCTTCCAGTCGGTGGCGGTCAAGGCCCCCGGCTTCGGCGAGCGCCGCAAGGCAATGCTTCAGGACATCGCCATCCTCACCGGTGGCACCGTGATCTCCGAGGAAGTCGGCCTCAAGCTCGAGAACGTGACTGTCGACATGCTGGGCCGGGCCCGCAAGGTCGTCATCAGCAAGGACAACACCACCATCATCGATGGCGGTGGATCAGAGAGCGACGTCAAGGCCCGCATCAAGCAGATCGAGCGTGAGATCGAGAACACGGACTCCGACTGGGACCGTGAGAAGCTCCAGGAGCGTCTCGCCAAGCTGTCCGGTGGCGTCGTTGTGGTCAAGGTCGGCGCCGCGACCGAAGTCGAGCTCAAAGAGAAGAAGCATCGCATCGAGGATGCCGTCTCCGCTACCCGCGCGGCAGTGGAAGAGGGCATCGTCCCCGGTGGTGGTGTCGCTCTTCTCCGGGCGCAGACTTCGATCGACAAGCTGCGTGGTGGAAGCGACGACGAGAAGACCGGTCGCCAGATCGTGCGCCGGGCCCTCGAGGAGCCGCTTCGCCAGATCGCCATCAACTCCGGCGCCGAAGGCGGCGTCGTGGTCGAGAGAGTCCGCAGCGAGGCCGGCAACATCGGCTTCAACGCCCAGACCGGCGTTTACGAGGATTTGGTCGTCGCCGGGGTCATCGATCCCGCCAAGGTGACGCGCTCGACCCTCCAGAACGCCGCTTCGATCGCGGCCTTGCTGCTCACCACCGAAGCATTGGTGGCGGAGCGCAAGGAAAAGGAGCCCGCAGGTGGACACGGCCACGGTGGTGGTGGCGGTCCCGACATGGACTTCTAGTCCGCAAGCAATTCATTGGTGGAAGTGGGTCCCCCGGGCGCAATCGCCTGCGGGGGCCCGCTTTCGTTTAGAGGTGTTGCACGAGTCTCGAGGGCAGCCTTCCTGGAATGCCAGAGCAACCGGGCATGGATGTACTCATGAACGACCGCGTGCCCGTATAAGTAACGCGGGACGTCCCGATTGGTCTGAACGATGAGCGCATAACCGACCGGGCGCCAGGCCCGAAAGGCCTCGTCGCCTGTGAGCTCGGCGATACAACCCAACAGCGACTCGTCCAACTGCAGAGAGTGAACGGCCCGCTGGTATTCGAGGTTGGTCGTCAGCAGGGCGAAGACGATATTCATGCACGACAGACCCGATTCCAGGTCGAGCTTGAGCCAGCGGCGCTTTCCGGAGGCATCGATCTCCGGCACTTCGAGCATCGTGTAGTCGAGAGGCCACGACCCTCGCTGATAGAGGTCCTTGCCTGTTAGGCCTGCCAGTAGCTCGTAGACGTTGAGGTCGTGGACCACCACGGCGTTGTCGGTGAGCTGATCGAGGCTCGTCGGTCGGAGGGTTGCCTCAGTGAGTCCTGTGTTGCGGGCGATAAAGGCGATCACATTCGTCTCGACCACGAAGTGGCGCAGAAGGAGCTCCCCGCCGTGGCGGCTTACGAACCGGGACAGGAACCAGACCCCGAGCCGGTCGAGCAAGTCGTGGTTGGAGAACTCGAACGGGACCAATCGCTTGATAAAGACGATCAACGCCACGATCACCCTCGATCCGACTCGGAAGAACGGCCGCAGGAAGCGATGTGCGAAGCCGCTTTGATCCAACTCCAGCAGCCTCAAGGCGTCTCGATCGAAATAGAGCGACGGATCACCCCGGAGGGCATCGAAGATGCCGGGTCCCGGTCGATCGACCATTGACCTCGGCTCAGGCATTGTCCAACTCTTCCAGCTGCAGCGCATACAACCGGCCGACGACCTTGGCCGTCTTCACGATCGCCCGAGCGATGTCGGGTGTTACTACAGGGGAGCGAAGCATCTCGAACATCATGTTGGTGTGCTCCTCGTCGGCGCCCCCGTGGTACCGAAGGAATGTCACCTGCTCCTCCGACAGATCCAGCTGCTCGACGAGCAGATCGGCCCATCGAGCCGCCTTGCGCGCTCCCAGGCCTTCGATGATGTACATCGCTCCAAGGAGATGGATCGGGTTGGACTTGGAAGCCTCCTGGAACATGTAGGCAGACAAGGCCTCGGAACCGACGTTCTTGGATGCTCCCAGGATCTCGGCGAGGTCGCCTCCTACCGCGACGTAGTCGCGTTCGATCATCTGAAAGTCCCGCTGTTCCTCGGCGGCGTGATGGATGAACTCGGCCCGGATCTCGGTGTGTTCGACAGAGAGACTCGACGCCGCTCGTGTGATCCACCGGGATCCTTCCATCACCTGCTGGCGAAGGTTGCGCAGCAGGCGCCGGTAGTCCTCCAAAGAGGCCTCTCGAGCTTCAATTCTGTTCACTATTGGAACTCTGGTGAGGAGTCGCTCGAACTCCGCCCATACGAGAGCGAGCTCCTCGACCAACCAGCGGCCGCCGGTGTCGGTCTTTTCTTCGACGGTGTCATTGGGGCCGACACAGGTGAGGTGGGCGAACGAGACAGTGAACCTGCCCGACTCGGGAACCATGAGCAGAATCCGATCGCCCTCCTTGAATCGCCCGGTCCGCATCGCTTCCTCGAGCATGATGAAGATGCTCGCCGCGCCGGTGTTGCCCTTGGTATGCAGATTGGTGAACCACTTCTCTTCGGGGATCATCAAGCCGGCGTCGCTCATTAGCTTGACGATGTCACCGTGGAAGTAGTCGGAGCTGTAATGGCAGAGAAGGTGATCGATCCGGTCGGGATCTAGCTTGCCGGCCCGGACCAGCGTGACGTACTCCTCGACGCCGAGTGCAACGATGTTGTTGAGGACCGAGATGTCCTGACGGAGGTTGAGCATTCCCGCCGCGTCGGCCTCGGAAGGCGTGGTCTGGTCCTGCCAGGTGCTTCCGGGGGCGACACCGGTCGGGGAGGCAACACCCGCGTACATGCAGAGTGGATAGCGGTGGGCGTGGGATCGCTGGTAGGACCAATCGATCCGCAGGGAGATCCCTTCGGGCCGGGGTCGATCTTCGACAACTACCGCTCCGCCGCCGTCTGACAGCATCCATCGAAGGAACTGAGCGTCGAATGGAATTCGCCCCTGTTCGTCGGCAGTGCCCAGGAGACGCTTGGCGGTGAGCGATCGCGAAACCAGTTCCGAAGCCACCGCCACTCCCAAGCGGTGCTCACCCTGGCGCACCGCCATCTCGACGGCTCGGAGAGCCGCGGTTCCCGAGCAGCAGACCCCGCCAACCGAAAGAAGTTCCATCGGTCCGCCGCCCAGCCGACCATGGACCATCGACGCGAACCCCGGGACGGGCAGGTCGGGCTGGGTCGTGGCAACCGCCATCATCCCCACCTCGTCGATGTTCGTTCCGCGCTCTTTCAGGGCGGCCTCGACGGCGTTGCTTGCGATCTCCTCGTTGAGCATCGTGAGATGGCCGCCTTCGGCGAGGGCGTAGTGACGGGTGCGGATGCCGTTCGCCTCCAACATTCGACGGCGGATTCGTTCCGATCCCTCGCCCAGAGGGCCGAGTCGTGAGTCGATGTCGTCGTTGGCGACGGGTTCGCCCGGAAGAAAGGCGCCGGCAGCGGTGATATAGACAGCCATGTGGAGTTTCCTTTTTGTAGTCCTTACAAGATCGGCGTCTGCGCCTCAACAATCAATCGGTTACCACCCTGAGCCGGCGGTAAGGGTGCTTCAGCCACCGTACAGGCGTTGCTCGAGGCTTTTCTTGACGTCCGGCCAGTCGTCGTCCGTGATCGAGAACCAGGCAGTGTCCCGGTTCCGGCCCTTGACGATCATGTGGTTGCGGAAGACACCCTCGAAGGTGAACCCGAGGCGAGCGGCGGCCCTTTTTGACTTTTCGTTCATGGAATCGCACTTCCACTCCACCCGCCGGGAGCGGTAATAGTCGAATGCCTCGTTGAGCAGCAGGTAGGTGGCCTCGGTGTTGGCCGCGGTGCGCTGAGCCTCCGGGATGTACCAGATGTGGCCAAGCTCGAGATGGCGATTGTCAAGGTCGGCGTTCAGAATCGTCACCATGCCGATGGGTTGGCCGGTTTCGTTCGATGTCACGGTGAACCAGAGCGGATCGGTCGAGGCAAGGCGTTCCTTGAGCCAGATCTCGAACTGATCCAGTGCGGCCCAGGGCCCGTATCCCATGTACGCCCATACGGTTTCTCGCTCCGGGTCGCCATGGGTGCTGCGATAGAGCGGGGCGGCGTCGGATGCCAATGGTCGGCGCAAGGACACCAAGCGACCGGCGATGGTCTCGGCCCGGAGGGAGTTCGGAACGTCCACCGGCACGACCACTTCTCCGCGAGGAAGATTCGACACCGAAGCTCCGACGGGTTAGCGACTCTGGAGGGCGTCGAGGGCGACGGCCATCGACGCTGCCACCTTGAAGTCGAGTCGGGGGTCGGGGACGGTCACCGTGTATCGATCTCGGATGGTTTTCTGGCGTTCGCTGATCAAGACCGGTTGGTTGGTAGCAAGGTCGATGAAGTCGAAGTGGAACACGAAAGGAACCCATAGATCGCCGAGCACGGGGAGGAAATCCCAGACCCTGCGGAGAATGGCGATTCCGGGGCGACGCTCTTGTCCGCGGGCCGCGACTCCGGCATAGGACATTTGCCAGGTCGATCGGAGCAGGCTTTGGGCAAACTCCTTCTTGAAGTAGCCGACGATGTTGCCACTGCCATCGAAGACGTCGTGTTCAGCGCGGACGTCGAGGCCCTGGCGGGCCTTGAACGAGAACAGTCGGGTCGATTTGGACGCGTCGGTGTAGAAGATCACTTCTTCCTTGAACGACATTCGCTTCTGCTGGGCAAAAGCCAGGAGAGCGCCTTCGGTCCCGTCGGGGTTGGCCGAGTAGACCTCATACCGGTTGACCATCACCGTGATGTGCTGCTTGACGAAAAAGGTGGGGACGTGAGCTGGAAGTGTCATGGGCCTACTGAGTATGGCCGATCCCAGCCAGGACGTGGGTGGGACAAGGAGTCGATCCAGGGATGATCCGCACCATGTGTCAATTCGATTGCTTCTCGTAGCCAGGCACGGCCGCCGTCCGGAAGGAGCGGCAGGCAGCTGTGAAGATCGGTCTCGTCGGTGGGCGACGCTGTTTTGGCTTTGAATAGAAGGACTATCTCAGGGATCAGGTACGGGATGCTCTGGGAAGTCCGGCCAGTAATCGCGACGAGGGGCTTGCGAATGCTGTGGTCTCGGCGAAACAGCCAGTCTCGGCCTCTTGAGTCATTGAATAGAAGTTCAAACGCCCATGGCTCGGTAGGACTGGGACGGCACCACAACTAATTGTGGGATTTGGCAAGGAGGGAGCCATCCCACTCCTCCAGGCGCCCGGGTGATGCAACTACGTGGAGATCCCAACCAACGAGCTGCTGGCGTATGAGTTGCGCATCACGCCGGAGAACGGCGATATCGAGATCGGCATGGCTGCGTGTTTCTGAACCCATGAAACAGTCGATAGCCCATCCTCCGGCCACAGCCCACCAGGCGGAGAGATCCTTGAACAGGTGAGCGATGTCAGCTGGTTTGTAAAGAGAGACCACTCGAATTGCAGTCAACCACGGAATCAATGACGCCAGCCGGTGGTCCGTGGTTTTGGGGTTTGAGGAGTTGTCGGCGGTGGACGGGGCTGGTGGGGTCGATCCGGTAGCCGTGTCCGTGGATGGCGACGTGGTGGTGGTACCAGCAGAGGGTGATGAGGTTGTCGGGGTGGTGGTTGCCGCCGTGTTGTCTTTCTCGGATGTGGTGG
>DATLEZ010000177.1:0-61520 GCA_035525055.1 Acidimicrobiia bacterium
AGTATCCGGAAGGCCTTCTCTTTGTTCTGCAACTGGGACTTCTCGTCCTGACAGGTGACGATGAGCCCGGAGGGAAAATGCGTGAGACGCACAGCCGAGTCGGTGGTGTTGACCGATTGCCCGCCCGGGCCTTGCGACCGGTAGACATCGACTCGCACGTCGTTGGGATCGATCTCGATATCGACCTCGTCGGCCTCGGGAAGAACCGCCACCGTCGCCGTGGAGGTGTGAATGCGACCGGAGGCCTCGGTCTTGGGCACTCGCTGCACCCGATGAACCCCTCCCTCATACTTGAACCGGGAGAAAGCACCCTTACCTTTGACCGCCACCGTAACCTTGGCGAAGCCCCCTGCTTCGGACTCCGAGCGCTCCATCGACTCGATCTTGAAGCGATGGCGCTCGGCGTAGCGCTCATACATCCGCAATAGATCACCGGCCCAGATGGCGGCTTCGTCACCGCCGGCCGCTTTCTGGATCTCGATGATCACGTCCCTGTCGTCCTGGGGATCGCGAGGAGCCAGCATTGCCCTGAGCTGTCTCTCGAGCCCGGCCCCCTCTTCTTCCTTCTCACTGGCCAAGCGCCGGAAGTCGGCCGCGAGATCAGCGTCGGAATGAGCTAGCTGCTCTGCCTCTGATCGGTCCGACTCGGCCTGCCTCCACCTCTCGAAAAGCGCGACGATTGGTGCGAGCTCTGAATGCCGCCGACCCAGTTCCGCGTACCGACCGGATTCGGCCGCGGCCATTTGTTCCTCCACTTCTTGGAGGCTGACCGTTAGCTCGTTCAG
Source organism: Acidimicrobiia bacterium (assembly GCA_035525055.1). Classification (GTDB taxonomy): domain Bacteria; phylum Actinomycetota; class Acidimicrobiia; order Spongiisociales; family ZC4RG35; genus DATEEG01. The sequence goes on from DATLEZ010000177.1 coordinate 786, forward strand.
GCGCGCGACAAGTCCTTTGTCCATGATGCGAGAAGCTAACGAGCTCGGGCAGCGAGCGCCGCGGCGGGAAGCTCGCCCCTGGCTATCACGTCGGCGACGTCATCTTCTTCGAGAGCCGACAGCAAGCTGGCAACCGCCACTTCGATCTGGTCGGGCTCGGGATAGCGAGTGGTCAGCTTCTGGAGCCACAGCCCCGGAGCCGCCAAGAAACGGCCGAAGAGATTGTCCTGGTGGGCGCCGGACACCTTCAACATTTCATACGAGATGCCGGCGATGACGGGAATGCCGATGACCCGACTGGCGATCAGCAACGGCCAGGGGAGGCGACCCAGCAATCCGAAGATCAAGATGGCGAGGAACATCACCAGCAGCAGGAAGCTGGTCCCACAACGAGGATGTTCGGGTGGATACTTCTGAACCCGCTCGATCGAAAGCGGATCCCCAGCCTCGTAAGCGTGAATCGACATGTGCTCGGCTCCGTGGAACGCAAAGACCCGTTTGATCTCCTTCGACCGTCCCAGCAGCCAGAGATAGCCGAGGAAGATGGCGAGTTGCACGACGCCCTCCACCGCGGCGTAGAAAAACGATCGGTCGTCGGTGAGAGCCCTCGCGGCCGCAGCCGGGGCAATGATGAAGAGCGCCGCAAAGAACACCAGGGCGATCGACATCGACCCGGCGATCTGGCCCTTGGTCATCTCCTCTTCTTCCTCTCCGGCCGCCTTTTGGGCCGACCAGGAAAGGGCGCGGAAACCGAGCGAAAGAGATTCACCCAGAACCAGCACCCCGCGGATGAACGGGACCTTGGCCCATCGCGAGCGCGAGGAGAGACGAGGGAGAATGTGGCGGGCAGCCTCGATGATGCCGTCGGGACGTCGGACCGCTACCGCCCAGGCCTGGGGACCTCGCATCATGACACCCTCCAGCACGGCCTGGCCGCCAACTGTCAGCGCAGCCTTGGCGTTTTGCTGGGTCTTGTCGCCGGCCGCCTGGTCACTCATCGGAGCGTGTTCGATCTATCTGCCGGACGCCGGTACAAGTCGCACCCGGCAAGGTTGCCCCAATGTGTTACTCAATTGGGGCGCACTCGTCTGGGAGTCACTCAGCTGATAACTCAGTTGGGGCTTCTTCGGCGCTGGCCTTCTTCTTCTTGCTGCTGTAGTCAGACGTGCCGTAGCGCCGCTGGAACTTCTCAACCCGACCACCCGAGTCGACCAACTTCTGGCGACCGGTGAAGAAGGGATGGCACTCATTGCACAGCTCGACGTGGAGCTCGCCGGGCTTGGTCGACCTGGTGATGAAGCGGTTTCCGCAGGAACAGACAACCGTGGTATCGGCGTAGGTGGGATGGATGGCGGTTCTCATGTCCTTCGACTCCGTTTCGGTCTTGCGAGACTATTTAGTTGCCGCTCTTGGCGACGTCGGCCAGGAACTCCTCGTTGGAGTTGGAATTCTTGAGGCGATCTATCAACAACTCGAGGGACGCTCCTGATTCCAGGGCGAGCAGAACTCTGCGCAATTTCCACACTTGGGCCAGTTCCTTGCGGTCGAAGAGAAGCTCTTCCCTCCTGGTTCCGGAGGATTCGACGTCAATGGCCGGGTAGATCCGGCGGTCGGCGAGCTTGCGGTCGAGCCGCAGCTCCATGTTGCCGGTTCCCTTGAACTCTTCGAAGATCACCTCGTCCATCTTCGAACCGGTTTCGACCAGAGCGGTGCCCAGGATGGTCAGAGACCCGCCTTCTTCGATGTTGCGAGCTGCTCCGAAGAACCGCTTGGGCGGATAGAGGGCCGTCGAATCGACGCCACCGGAGAGGATCCTCCCCGATGCCGGAGTGGCGAGGTTGTGGGCTCTAGCGAGCCTTGTGATCGAGTCGAGGAGAATCACGACGTCGGTCCCCATCTCCACTAGTCGCTTGGCCCGCTCGATTGCCAGCTCGGAGACCTGGATGGACTCCTCAGCAGGGCGGTCGAAAGTCGAGTAGATGACCTCGCCCTTCACCGATCGCTGCATGTCGGTGACCTCTTCGGGTCGCTCGTCCACCAGGACCACCATCAGGTAGCACTCGGGGTTGTTGGCAGCGATCGACTGCGCGATCTCCTGAAGCACGGTGGTCTTTCCGGCTTTGGGAGGGGAGACGATCAGACCGCGTTGGCCCTTGCCGATCGGGGCGATCAAGTCGACGATCCTTGTCAGAACTCCATTGCCCTTGCCCTCGATTTCGAGCCGAAGCCGTTGGTCGGGGAAGAGAGGGGTGAGATGCTCGAATCGAGGGCGGCGCATTGCCTCGTCGGCGGTCATGCCGTTGACGGTGTCTATCCGGATCAGGGCCGGGAATTTCTCCTGGGCCCGAGCCGGGCGGACCGGTCCCACCACGAGGTCGGCTCTGCGGAGGCCGAACTTTCGAACCTGGCCGGCCGAGACATAGACATCACGATCACCCGGCAGGTAGCCGTCGGTCCGCAAGAAGCCGTATCCCTCGGGGAGGATGTCGAGCAAGCCCTCGCGAGTCTCGAGATCGCCTTCGGCGACTGGCTCATAGGTGCCCTGGTACTCGCGGGGTTCGCGACCTCCTGCGGGCCCACCGCCGCGACCACGGCGGCGACGCCGGCGGTTTCCCCGGAAATCATCGCGGTCGTCGGGACCGCCCTCGCTTGAATCAGAAGTGTCGATGACGGAAGAGCCTTCGTCGCTGTCGCTGTCGCTGTCGCTGTCGCTATCGCCTTCGCCGTCGCGATCGCCCTGCGGGTCGGATGAGACCTCGTTGGACTGGATCTCATCTCCGTGGTCGGGACTGTTCGTTCGGTCCGAAGGCCGCTTCGAAGAAGAGAACTCACTGCTTCTGCTTTCTTCGTTGCGTGGGGTCGCAGTTGGCAGGTCCACCATTGAAGCCTCCTCGCCGTCGTCGGTCACACCGCCGGCCGCCATGAGAGCGCTGATCAACTTGGACTTCTGAAGTCCATCGGATTCAACGCCAACAGCCTCGGCGATCTGGCGCAGTTCGGCAATCGACTTGGTTTGAAGTTGGGCTCTCGTGCTCATTTACTCACTCTGTGTTGGTCACTCGTGATGGTTCACTCGTGTAGAGATTTACTCACTCGTTTAGAGGTTTTTTCACTCTGTAGAGAAGATGCCCGGCGAGGTCCAGAGACTTGCGGAGCTGTTCAATCGGAGTTTCCGAAAACAGAGAGGGCTACTTTCCCTCGAACCAACACTTCCCCCTCGAACCGTCTGCTCGAACCAATATTGGGGGGTAATGCCCGAAGTCCCTGGTGTCGGGCGGTGAAGTAGATAGTAGCACTCCCTCATAGGAAGCAAGTCCAATCATCATCAGTCGGAAGACGGACGGCGGAAAACGGCACAAGGAGGACGTCCGCGGTCCCTCCGTCAACGTCAGACCTTGGTCAGGAATTCCAGCAGAGTCGCGTAGTCGTTAGGAATCTGAACGATCCGCTCTTCCTTGTCCATCAGATCGGCCAGTTCATCCGGCGGCGGTGGGTCGAATCCGACTGCCGATCGGACCACATCACCGAACTTGGCCGGATGGGCCGGGGCCAACGTCACCAGGGTCTCGCCCGGTTGTCGAAGGCGGCGTCCCACCTCCCAGCCCACCGCCGTGTGCGGATCGATCACGAGCCCGTGATCGCGGTAGACGGTCCCGATCGTTTGCGCCACTGTCTGATCATCGATCCACCCTGACGCGAAGTCGTCGCGGGCCTTCTGACGAAGGTCGTCCGACAACTCCAATCGCCTCTCTCGCTTAAGTGCCTCCTGCCATCGTTCAACCCGGTCGGGGTCGTGGTCAGAGAGCTCGTAGAGATACCTCTCGAGATTGGAGGGGACCTGGATGTCCATCGCCGGAGCATGCGTCGGCACGACTTTCTCGACCGCCAGGATGCCGTCATTGAACAGACGCGACAAACCGTTGTTGGCATTGTTGGCGATCAACAGCCGGCCGATCGGGGAGCCATCGCCATGGCTTGTGATTCGCTTGGCCACCCAGCCCGAATAGACGTTCCCGAAGTTGCCGGTTGGAACCGCAAAGGCGACTCGATCATTGCCGGCCCGCCCCGCGGCCCATAGGTAGTAGGCGCTTTGTGCCACCACCCTTGCCCAGTTGATGGAGTTGAAGGCTCCGAGTGAGAGCCCATGGTTGGGATCGGCGAACGCTCTCTTGACCAGCGCCTGACAGTCGTCAAAGGTTCCCTCGACCGCGACGGAGTGGACATTGGTGTCGCCCACCGTGGTCATCTGGCGCCGCTGCACCTCTGAGACCCGCCCGGCCGGATAGAGGATGACGACATCGATGCTCTCTCTCCCTCGACAGGCAGCGATGGCGGCCGACCCCGTGTCACCCGAGGTGGCACCGAGCACGAGGAGCCTCCTCCGGGTCCGGGGTAGAACCAGGTCGAACATCTGTCCCATAACCGACAGGGCGTAGTCCTTGAACGACAGGGTGGGTCCCCAAAACAACTCGAGGAGGTAGTGCCCTTCTCCAACCTCTCGCAAAGGCGCGATGTCGGGATGGCGAAAGTTGGAGTACGCGGCGTCGGTGATCGATCTCAGATCCCCTTCGACCGGATCGGGAGCGACAAAGGGTGCCATCGTTGCGGCCACAAGGTCGGGATAGGTCCTGGCCCCGGAGACATCGAGTCGCGGCCAGGTCTCGGGCAGGAATAACCCCCCGTCGGGAGCAAGGCCGTCGATGAGCACCTCTTCGAAACCGGGGCGGCCGGGATGACCCCTAGTCGAGAGGTACCGCATCAGCGGAGGACGGGAGGCTGATCGGTGCCGAGCACCCGGATCGTGGTCGCGACCTGTTTCACGACTGCCAGGGCGAGGAGGCGTTTCACTGCCTGCTGGTGGGCGTCCTCAGTGGCGTCGTGGGTGATCAGGATCAGGGTCGCTTCGTCGCCCCGTCCCTCCTGCCACACCGAGCCGAGCGAGACCCCGGACTCGCCGAAGACACCTGCGATTGCAGCCAGGACACCCGGCGAGTCGTCGACCTCGAGGCGGATATACCAGCGCGAACTCACGCCTCCGAAGTCAGCTACTTCTCTATCGGCTAGAAGGATCCGGGGGGCAACCTGGGCGCCGGCCAAGAGCTCCCTCGACGCATCGATCACATCGCCCAGAACCGCAGTTGCCGTTGGTTCTCCCCCGGCCCCTGGACCCGAGAAGAGGAGTTGACCTACGGCAGGACCTTCCACAAATACCGCGTTGGTTGCTCCCCGGATCGAGGCGAGGGGATGAGACCGGGGGACGAATGTCGGATGAACTCGCACCGATACCCCGGTTGGCCCCGAGTCGGCGACGCCGAGCAACTTGACGACGTAACCAAGCTGGCGGGCGAAGGCGAGGTCGCGAGTGTCGAGGCGGTCGATGCCTTCGCGGTGGACCCGGTCCGATCCGACCCAGACACCGAACGCCAGACCTGCCAGGATCACCGCCTTGGCGGCGGCATCGGCTCCGCTGACATCCGCGGTGGGATCAGCTTCGGCGTAACCGAGCCCCTGGGCAGCCTTGAGCGCATCGTCGAATGAGGTTCCCTCCTCATCCATCGCGGTGAGGATGTAGTTGGTCGTGCCGTTAACGATCCCGAGCACTCTGCTGATCTTCTCGCCGGCCAGCGACTCGGTCAGAGGGCGAATCAAAGGTATTCCGCCCCCGACGGCGGCTTCGAAGAGGAGGGAGACCCCGGTTGAGGCCGCGGCTGCGAAAAGCGCAGGCCCCTTGGCAGCAACGAGTTCCTTGTTGGCGGTCACCACTGGTTTCCCGGCTTGAAGGGCTCTGAGGACGAGACTTCCGGCCGGTTCGAGACCACCCATTAGCTCTACCACCAAGGAAACGCCGGGGTCGTCGACGACTTCCTCGAGGTTGTTGGTGGCGTATTCGGCGGGGAAATTGCGGGACCGATCGAGATCGCGGACGGCAACTTTGACCAACTCGAGGTCGAGCCCGGTTTTCTGGGCGATCGTGGCCCGGTCGGCGAGCAGACGCCGCGCCAGGGTGCCTCCGACGATGCCACCGCCGAGAATGCCGATGCCAACTTTCACAAGGCGGGCGATGGTACCGGCCGGTGGAGAGCTTTCTTTGGCGTGTGAGCGTCGGTTCAAACCTTTCCTGGTGCGTGAGCGTCGCCGGCGAAGCTGTAGCGCCAAAGAAGCTGCAGACCTCGAACTGCCGCCGCAGGCGGCCGGATTACCCTCCTGGCATGACCGGGACTGCTACCTCTGCTCCGAAGGCGCCGTTTGGAACGGTGTTCGCCCCGACCATGGCGAGCACCACGTTCGATGAGTCCGGCTACGGACCCATCCGGCTGCACGAGGTGGAGACATTCGCCCTTCATCCGGGTGCCCACGTTTTTCACTACGCCAGCGCGTGCTTCGAAGGACTGAAGGCCCATCGCGGTGCCGGCGGCGAGGCGAGGATCTTTCGCCTCGATGCCCACGCCGCCCGCCTGCGACAGAGCGCGGAGTTGATGTGCCTGCCGGTCCCCGACGAACAACTGGTTCTGGACATGGTCGACGCCGTCGTCGCCGCCAACCGGGACGAGATCCCCGAGCCTCCAGGTAGCCTCTATTTGCGGCCCACTCTGATCGGCACCGAGGTCAACATCGGAGCGGCCGGATCCCCGCCCAAGAACGGTTTCTTCTATGTCCTGGCGTCCCCGGTCGGGGACTATTTCGCCGGCGGAATGCGGGCGCTCCGAATTCTGATTGAAGACGAACACCGCCGCTCGACTCCGGGTTTTGGCATGGTCAAAGCCGGTGCCAACTATGTCTCGGCACTGCGAACCGTCGTTGCCGCCCGCCGCGACCACCAGGCCGACCAAGTTCTCTTCGCTCCGAACGGTTTCGTGGAAGAGACCGGGGCCTCCAACTTCCTTCTCATCGACGATGACATCGTGGTCACTGCCCCTCTTTCCGAGTCCTACCTCCACGGCGTCACCCGTGACTCGACCCTGCGCCTGGCGGCCCGGTTGGGCTTTCGGGTCGAGGAGCGTCCGCTGAGCGTCAACGAAGTCCTCACCTGGAAGGGCGAGGCAGCCCTCTCCGGGACCGCCGCAGTGCTCTCGGCCGTTGGAACCTTCATCCACAAGGGCGAGGAAATCACTATCAACGACGGGGAAGTTGGGTCGAACACGCTGCGACTCCGGAAGGCGCTGACCGATATCCACACCGGCGCGGCCGAGGACCCGTTCGGGTGGATTCGCACCGTTTGACCCTCACCCTCGCCAAACGTCAGAAAGATCCCCTATCCGCCGTCGGTACAATTGATTCGTCGTGCCCTCGTAGCTCAGGGGATAGAGCGCTGGCCTCCGGAGCCAGGTGCACAGGTTCGAATCCTGTCGAGGGCGCTCTTTCAGCAAAATCCGCAAGTGGGGCATAATCGCCTGGATGGAGAGAATCTCCCTTGGCAAGATGCAGAACCCGATACGGGGACTCCTCCATGGATCGGCAGCCCTGGTTTCCGTCGTCGCTGTGATAGCTCTCATCGCATCCGCCAACGGTCCCGGGTTTGTCAGTGTGGCCATCATCTACGGCATCGCCCTGGTCGGAGTCTTCACCACCAGCACCCTCTATCACTGCCTTCCGTGGAGCATCGTCTGGAAAGCCCGCTTCCAGCGGCTGGACCACACCTGGATCTACGCCCTGGTCGCAGCCACCTTCACCGCACTCCTGGTTGGAAGCATCGATGGGCCGGCCATGGGAATCGGGATCGCTCTGATCTGGGGGATTGGCGCCCTTGGAGCCCTTAAAGAGTATTGGCCCCGAACCCGCAACAAGCTGACTCTGCTCACTCAGATCGCTCTGGGCGCAGGCCTGATGGCTCCCCTTTTCTTGATGCTGGGCGGAATGGAGCCGAAATTGTTCAGGCTCACGGTGGTGGGGAGCATCGCCTATCTCATAGGGATGCTCATGATGATTCGCCACTGGCCCCGGCTCCTGCCCCGCATCTTTTCCTATCACGAGGTGTTTCACATCATCGTGATCGCAGCAGCCATCACCCATTTCCTGGCCGTTCGGGAATTGATCTCCACTGTCTAGGGGCGTCCCAGCCGGTTCTAGTCACACCCGGCCGCCTAAACTTGGTCCTATGCCTCGCTCAATATGGAACGGCGCCATCTCGTTCGGGTTGGTCACCATTCCGGTTGCCCTTTACACGGCTACCGAGTCGAAAACCCCCAAGTTCAAAATGCTTCGCGGAACCGACCATTCCCCGATCAAGTACAAGCGGGTAGCCGAAAGCGACGGGGAAGAGGTCGTCTGGGACGACATCGTTCGTGGCTACGAAGTCGAAAAGGGCAAGTACGTCGTGTTCACCGACGAGGAACTGGAAGCCGCGACTGCGGCCGATGGCAACCGCCTCGTCGACGTGGTCCAGTTCGTTGACGAATCGGCGATCGACCCGATCTACTACAAGTCCTCCTATTACCTGGCGCCCGAACGGACCGGGGTCAAGGCATACAAGATCCTGCTCGAAGCGCTCAAGGACAAGGGTCGGGTCGGGCTCGCCAAGGTATCTATTCGGGACAAACAACAGCTGGCAACAGTGCGAGCTAAAGATGGGGTCCTGGTGATGGAGACGATGTACTGGCCCGACGAGATCCGCGAGCCAGAGTTCGAAGAACTCGATAGCGACGTGGAGCTGAGGAAGGAAGAGGTCAAGATGGCGCAGTTGCTCATCGATGGCCTCACCGCCGAGTTCGATCCCGACGCCTTCAAGGACAGTACCCGGCAAGCGATCGAGGTCGCCGCCCAGAAGAAGGTGGACGGCCAGGAGATCGTCGCACCGGAAGCTCCCGAGCCGACCAAGGTCGTCGATCTGCTTGAAGCCCTCAAGGCCAGCGTCGAGGCCACCAAGAAGCGCAAGGCCGGCTGAGCCTCCGCTAACCGCTGCCCGTCGCTCGGCCCGGGCCTTCGGTTTCCCAGGTCACCGAGTGTGGTGGGACGTCAACCGCCAGGCCCTTGAAAACCGGGGCCCGCAACCGGTCGAAGGGAGTCCATTGCCGGTACTCGATCTCGGCGACGAGCACCGGATCGACAAACGTCTTGTGACCGGGCACATCGATCGCGTTGACGAACGGCGAGTCCTTCCTCCGAAGCGGGTCGAGCAGGCCGTCGATTTCTCGCAATGTCCGATCGGTCAGACCGGAGCCAATCGAGCCGATGAATCTCAGGCCGTCGGTGGCCCAGAGACCGAGCAGCAGAGAACCGAAGGTCAAGGCGCGAGCTCCCTCGCCTGCCAGGAATCCACCGACCACGGCTTTTCCCCGGTGCTTGTGAGCGACCTTGCGCCAGTCGGGTGACCGACGGCCCGGGTAGTAGAGGGAGCCCGCCTTCTTGGCAACGATCCCTTCCATTCCCCGCTCGCCTAATGCATCGAAAAGAGCCTCTCCATCACCGAGAACCGGTTGGTTGATCACCGCCGGTTTGGGAAGGTCCAGTTGGTTGAGCAGTTCCCGCCGAGCCTCGTAAGGAAGGTCGCAGCGGTCACCGTCCTGATACAACAGGTCGAAGACGATGAAGTTGGCCGGACGTTGGCCGAGCAGGAAGAAACTCGGGGCGCCGTCATCGTCGAAGGCGACAATCTCACCGTCGAGGACCACGTCCGCTTCCATTCTCATGGCTGCCACCTCGGGGAATCGATAAGCAACGTCGTTGCCCCTCCGTGACCTGACTTCGGTGCGGTCCGGCCCGCAGTACGCGAGCGTGCGATAGCCGTCCCACTTCACCTCGAACCACCAGCCCGGATCAGAGAATGCTTTCTCCCAAGCCGTCGCCAGCATCGGTTGATATCTGCCGACCGAAGGACGAATCGTCATAATGCGCCAATGTTGGTCGATGACGGAGGCCGTCAAGTCCGAATCGCGATCTACGGGCTCGCCATCGATAACAGTGCTCGTCCGGCCATCCTCCTGACCCGGCTCGCCCCTGACGAAGTCGATGCCGGGTACTGGACCCTTCCAGGTGGCGGCCTCGATTGGGGCGAGCACCCGTTGGAAGGCTTGCGACGCGAGTTCTTCGAGGAAACCGGTCTCGAGCCGAGGACGCCTTCGTTACTCGGGATCCACTCCTACTCGCTCACACCGGAGCAACGAAGAAAGCCGGGTCCTGCGATCCAGGTGATACAGGCGATCTACCTGGTGGCAGCCGCAGGCAACCCGGTTCACGAAGTGGGTGGGAGCACCGTCGAGGCCAGATGGTTGCCCTTGGCCGAATTCGACTCGGTCCCGGTCGTGGATCTGGTGAAGGTAGCCCTCGGCTTCAGGGGCGCTTTGAAGACTCGCTGAGCGCCGCGGCGACGAGGCGATTGACGAGGCCACCGTCGACTTGGTCCTTGTGACTCTTCATGATGTGACCGATCACCCCCCCGGCCGCTTTGGGATCACCGGCGACGCCAAGCTCGGAGATGGTCTCGCTCACGAGCGCTTCGGTCGACTCCTGGTCGAGTTTGGTCGGGAGCCACCGCGAGAGGTAACTCACCTCCCAACCCAGCTTCCTAGCCATCTCTTGGCCACGGGGCCCAAGCTCGAGGTACTCGACACGGGCTTTGTCCATCTTCTTTGAATAGCTGGCGATGACCTGGCGATAGAGATCGTCGTTGACCTCGCCTTTGAAGCCCGGAGCCGACTTCGCCAGGCTGGCTTCCGACTCGATCATCCGGATGACGTCGCGACGGTCGACGTCCTTCGTCTTCATGGCGTCTTTCAATTCTTCGGAGAGTTGCTCTTTGATGGTGACCACGGGTCTTCCTCGATCTCAACCAACGGCCCGGCGCAGTTCCCCGGGATCATCCGTGATGATCGCGGTCACCCCGATGGATTCCAACTCACCGACTCGGGAGGGGTCATTGAGGGTCCAGACGGCGACGGTCAGGCCAGCCTCGGCCGCGATCTGACAAGCAGGCCCGGACCTCAGCGCGAGTTCCCAATGCGGAATAACGGCCACGTGCCCTTTGGCGAGTGCGTGGTCGACGGCCGCGGCAACGTCCCAATCCGAATCGACCAAGAGGCCTGTCGCCACCCCCGGAAAACCAACGCGAACCGCGTCCATCGTTGGCCAGAAGAAGCACGAGAGAAGGTCACCCGGTCGGGACAGCGCCGCCGTCCGGAGGGCACCGCCGTGGTCTGGGTCGAAGCCGGCCTCGCCTGGAGAGTTCTTGACCTCTAGATTGAACGGGGACGAAGGGAAACGCTCGAGGAGCTGATCGAGGCTGGCGGGGTGGAATCCGCCGCCCAGGTCGACGTCTGCCAGAGTCGCCCAGGGAGTTTCGCCGACGGACCGACCGCCTAAAGCTGGATCATGGGAAAGCACCAGGTGGTGGTCCCCCGAAACCCTGATGTCGACTTCCACCATGTCGGCTACTTCGAGAGCGGCAGCGATGCCCTCAAGGACGTTATCGGGGTACCTGGTTGGCCATCCCCGGTGGCCGATCACCTTCACGCGCGGACCTCCGGCATTGGCAGGTCACCTTTGGAGCTTTCTGGAGAACAAATCCAGTTTTAATTGTGAGAATTCGATTGCAGAATTGTGACCCTGTCATTACCGTACATCGTGCAAAAAAACACACGCACCTTCACAAGGTTTGAACCATCTTGTGAAGAACTTCACAAGGAAAGATGCCTATGGCAACCACCACCCTCACCGTCACAACGGAATGGCGAGAACTTGCTGCTTGTCGGGATTCAGAACCATCGTTGTTCTTTCCCATCGGCAGCACGGGTCCCGCGGTCGACCAGATCGAGGCCGCCAAGGTGATTTGCACAGCTTGTTCTGTTCAGGACGAGTGTCTGCAATACGCCCTCGAATCGAACCAGGAATCAGGCGTCTGGGGCGGCTACGCCGAAGACGAACGCCGTCGCCTCCGCAAGCGCTGGCTAGCCGAACGCCGCCGCCGAGCGATGTAGGTTCATCAGTCGGAAGTAGTCAGTCGTAGTCGGAAGTCGGAAGTTCGAATTGTCTTCCGCCTTCCGTCTTCCGCCTGATCCTTAACCGCTGGCGCGGGCGAAGCCGACCGAGCGGGCGTCGGATTCTTGTTCGATCTCTAGGAAGGCGAGTTTGTCGCGGGGGATCCCAACCAGGCGCTTTTTGGTGTCTTCGAACCAGAGCATCGAGGTTCCGGCTGCGAAGGCTGTATCGATGGTCTTCTTAAGCGCCTCGGGATCGTCCGTCTCGATCTCTACGACGCGGTCAGCGTCGACGATTCCGATCTTTACCTTCAAAGGGGCTCCTCAATAGCGGTAGGTGGGTCTCCCATCGTAGACCCGCGAAAACTCGACCTCTAGACCCCCTTCAACCACGGTCTGGCCCGGGGTACGTTGGCGGCATGATCAGGCGCTGGCTGGTTCTGGTGGGTTGGCTTGTGTTCGTTGCTGCTTCGATCGGCGGCCTTCATCGCCTGGGGAACGCGTTCCCGCTCGAACTGGTCCTCGATTCCGGCGGCCCGCTCGAGCCCGCCCTCGCCGCGGTCCTTCGTGTGGCAGGCCTGGCGGTTGGCTACTGGTTGGCGGTTTCAACAGTTCTTTACCTGATCGGCCGGGCCGGGCGGCTCCCGGGAGCAATTCGAGCGGTTGGTTGGGCGACCATCGGTCCGGTGCGGCGGCTCATCGATGGTCTCGCGGCCAGCGCCGTGGTGGTCGGTGTCGGACTTTCTGCCACCGCGATCGCAATGACCGGCCCTGGCTATATCCCGGTTCCCGCTGGCGATCCGATCGAGACGGAGGTGCCTGTCCCTGGATCAATCCTCCCCGGAACTCTGTTCCTTCCGACCCATCAGATACCCGTGCCCGAAGTCGGCGATCCTGAATCAGTGGCACCGCAGAACACGGTCCCGAACGAGCCGACCGAAGTCGTCGTCCAGTCTGGCGATCACATGTGGTCGCTGGCGGAGCAACGACTCGCGCAGGTTCGGGGTCGGGGGGTGTCCGATACCGAGATCGCTCCCTACTGGCTGAAGGTGATCGGAGTCAATCTCTCGAGAATCAGATCGGGCGATCCTGATCTCATCTTCCCCGGCGAGATCCTGTCGCTGCCCGAGATCGACCCCTGAAAGACGTGCGATGCAACGTAGAACGCAGAACGCTCCTAGGTGTTGTCACCCAGGAAAATCTCGGATACTGAACTCTCGGTGAAGATGGCGTGCAAAGCCTCGGCCACGATCGATGCGATCGAGAGCACCTTGACCTTGTCCAGTTGAGTAGCGTCGGGCGAGACCGGAAGCGTGTTGGTAACGATGACTTCCTCAACGGATGAGTTCTTGATTCGGTCAACCGCCGGCTCCGAGAGAATGGCGTGGGTGGCGGCGATCCGTACCGACAGCGCACCCTGGGCGGCTACCAGTTCGGCGGCGTTGCACACGGTCCCGGCGGTGTCGATCATGTCGTCGACGATGATGGCGTGTCGTCCGGCTACCTCACCCGAGACCTCGAGAGCCGCCGAAGCGTTGTGGTGTTCGGGCTCCCGCCGCTTGTAGACAAAGGCCACGGTGGCGTCGAGACGTCTGGCATATCGCTCGGCCCGCTTCACACCGCCGGCATCCGGTGACACCACAGCCGTCGGACCGTCGATCCGCTCCCTCAAGTAATCGGTGATGATGGGCAAAGCTGTGAGGTGGTCGAACGGCACGTCTACGAACCCCTGCAACTGACCCGTATGAAGGTCCACCGACACCAAACGGTCCGCACCCGCTACTCCGAAAAAGCTGCCCACAAGGCGGGCCGTGATCGGTTCCCTGGGCAGAACCTTCTTGTCCTGCCGGGAGTAACCGTAGAAAGGCATCACTGCGGTAATCCGGCGGGCCGAGGCTCGCTTGAGAGCATCGATGGTGATCCACTGCTCCATCATGTTCTCGTTGATGGGATGCGAATGACTCTGCATCACAAAGCAGTCGGCGCCGCGCACGGACTCGGTCGGCCGGACATAGATCTCACCGTTGGCGAAGGTATCTCGCTGCAATCCACCCAGCCGCACGCCGAGCATGTCGGCTACCTCGGAGGCGAGGGCTGGGTTGGCTCCTCCGGTGAAGAGCATCATTCGGCTTCGACTTACGAGGTCCATGTCAGTGTTCGGATGCCTTGGATCGGTGCCGCTCTTCCCGTCGGGCAGCGTAGCCCGGGATTTCTTGCTGGTGTGAGCGCTCGACGGCCAAAGCCCCGGCGTCGACGTCTCTCGTAATGACCGAGCCGGCGCCCGTGAATGCTCCCGGGCCGACGACTACCGGGGCGACCAGCATGGTGTCCGACCCGATGAATGCTCCCTCTCCGATCACCGTTTCGTGCTTTTCAAATCCGTCGTAGTTGCAGGTGATCGAGCCCGCCCCGACGTTGGCCCCCGCTCCGATCTGGGCATCGCCCATGTACGACAGATGGGGAACCTTGGCGCCTTCGCCCACTCTGCTGTTCTTGATCTCGACGAACGTCCCTGCTTTTGATCGAGACTCGAGGATCGTCCCGGGCCGGAGCGAGGCGTATGGTCCGACCTCGGCCCCCTCCCCCACCTGGGCGGAACGAAGCACCGAGTACCAGACCCGGGCGCCCGAACCGATGGTCGAGTCGACGACAAAGGTATCGGGGCCAATCACTGCGCCCTCCGCCACGCGGGTTCGTCCCTCGAGATGGACTCCCGGATAGAGCCGCACTCCGGGGGCGAGTTCGACCGAGTCTTCGACGTAGACCCGGTCGGGGTCTTGCATCCAGACCCCCTTTTGCTGCCAGCTCCGGTTGATCCGTCGTCTGAGCTCAGCGTCGGCGTCGGCCAACTGATCCTGCGAATTCACTCCGGACACCTCCATCGAGTCGGCGCTGACGGTGGCAACCTGCTCACCCGCGCGAATCAGTATCGGCAGGACATCGGGAAGGTAATACTCTCCATGGGCGTTGTTGGTGGCGACCTTTCCAAGAGCCAAGCGGAGCGCAGCTCCCGAGAAGGCATAGATTCCGGCGTTGACTTCCGTGATTTCGCGCTCTTGGGAACTTGCGTCCTTTTCCTCGACGACTCTTTCGAAGAAACCGGAGTCGTCTCGCAGGATACGGCCGTAACCGGTCGGATCTTCACTCTCGAAAGTCACCAACGAGGCCACCCGTCCTAGGCGGGCGACGGCCGCGGCCCGGAACAACTCAGATGTCACCAGCGGCATGTCACCGTACGCGATCAGGACAGTGTCGTCGTCGGTCAGGTCAGACAGCGACCCGAGGGCCACAGTCACGGCGTGGCCGGTTCCAAGCTGACGTTCCTGGATCACAGGTTCGGCCCACTCCGGCAAAGACCGAGCTACGCGCTCGGCTTCGTGGCCAACGACGACCACGATCCGCTCGGGCTCCAGTCCTCGGATTGCCTGCAGCACCCAATCGAGCAGAGTCCGACCGGCGGCAGCATGAAGCACCTTGGGAAGGTCGGACTTCATTCGGGTTCCCTGACCTGCAGCCAGGACGATGGCGATCAAACTCATAGGACCTCGATAACTTCCTTTGTGATCGCTGGGGGGGCAGGACTCGAACCCGCTCTTACGGGACCAAAACCCGCCGTGCTACCGGTTACACCACCCCCCAATCGGGCGGCCCGAGAAATCTAGCGAGCCGGGCCCGCCCACCCGATTCGGTGGGGGGCAATTTGGCTTGAGGGCAGGCCTGAACCCTCCAAGGCGTGAGGTTGTCCGATCACCCGGCGATGGGAACCGGAGTCACCACCATCTCGTCCGCAGATTTGGCGCTCCAGTCCCGGATCAGATGAAACCTGGCCCGACACTCCCGTTTCCCGGGAGCGTCACACCAGATTTCGGATTCGCCGGGGGCCATCCGCGGCGATAGAGGGGGGTGCGCGAACTCCGGCAGGTGAATCGTTTGGGCCGGGCCGGTTCGTCTCGCAAGTCTTAGAAGAATCGAGACGAACCGGCGGCGCTCTGAGGAGGGAATGCGTCGGGAGTTCGCGCACCCCCCTTCGACCTCGCTTCGCTTCGGTCGGTCTCCCCGCAAGCGGGGGGACAGGTTCGGCCGCCCTGCCGGTTGATTCGTTTGAACTGCTCCTCTATGAGGGTGCCAGCCATGCGTTGTTTCCGAGAGCGACAACTGAAGCGCCTCAAGAAACCCTGAGTGCCCCGGTCCGACGCGGGCGGGCGGCCCGGCTGGCCCGGACTGATCTCGATAGCGCCTTGACCGCACTCTCGGCTTCGTCAACGTCGGCGAAGAAGGCGAAAAGGGACGGACCCGACCCCGACATCGCCACCGGGCGCTCCCAGGTATCGCCCACTTCCGCGATCCAATCCCCCAGCTCTGGTCTCAATGCCATCGCCGCGGGAGTGAGATCGTTTCGTAGCGGCCCGTGCTCGCGCAGGGACGGTGGCAGGGCACGGCCGTCGAGAGCCGGGCCGAGTGGTTCCTCGAGCCGATCCCAAGTCTGATACACATCGGCTGTCCGCAACTCGAAGTCGGGGACGGCGATCGCCAATGCCCATGACTCCGTGTCGATTCTTGCTCTGGTGATCCGCTCCCCGTAGCCCTCGATCCACGCCGTTCCACCCACGAGGAAGAACGGTACGTCGGCACCGACGGTCGGGGCCGCTTCGGAAACCAGATCGACCGACGCCTTCCGGATTGCCCCCAGGGCGAGCATTGCTGCAGCTGCATCGCTCGAACCTCCACCAAGGCCCGCGGCCACCGCGATAGCTTTCGTCAGCTTGATGTGGAGACTCGGCCGGTCCTCACCAAGCTTGTGACGGAGCGCGGTTACCGCCTTCCAGACCAGGTTCTCGCCATCGTCCGGAAGGTCGGCACCATCGATCTCTAGGTGGTCTTCGTCGCCTTCCTCCACTTCGAGAAGGTCACACCACTCGATGGCCTGAACCATCGATCGGAGCGGATGCATGCCGTCCCTCTCGGGAGAGCGAACTTCGAGGCTGAGGTTGACCTTGGCGGGAGCTTCCCAGATCAAGGTGTCGCCTCGGCCAGGCGCAAGAAATCGGCGGGAGAGAGATCCTCAGCTCGCTTGGTCGGGTCGATGCCGGCCGACCTGAGCAAGGCTTCCGCATTTGGGACGATCACAGAAAGTGAGCCTCGCAACATTTTTCGTCGTTGTCCGAATCCAGCGGCCGCCAACTCGATAGCTCTCGCCGCGCCGGGCGGAGCGTCCTTTCGAACGACCCGGACAACGGCCGATTCAACCTGGGGAGGGGGATAGAACACGTGTGGTGGAACCCGGAATGCGATCTTGAGGTCGGCGTGGAGGCCGGCGACGACACTCGGCAGGCCGTAGGAACGCGATCCCGGCGGGGCCGCCATTCGCTGAGCAACCTCGAGTTGAACCATGACGGTCATATCTGTGATCGCTGGGACCAGTCGGAGCCAATCGAGCACCAGTTGCGTACCGATTTGATACGGAAGGTTTGCAACAACCTTCCATGGCCCAGGGCCCAACAACTCCCGGTAGTCGACCGCGGCAGCGTCGAGGTAGAGGAGACTCACCGATAGCCCCGCCATCGTCTCTTCCAGGACCGGCCGGAGTTGCTCATCGACCTCGATCGCGGTGACCTCTCCCCCGGCCGCTACTAGTTGGCGAGTAAGAGTTCCGGTACCCGGTCCGATTTCCAGGACCCGATCGCCGGGTGTGACACCGGAAGTAGTGACGATCCTTCTCGTCAGATTGGGGTCGGCTAGGAAGTGTTGACCGAGCGAGGTGCGGGGCTTCAGGCCGTGTCGCTGCAGGAGTTGCCGCATTTCATTCAGGGTCTGAGCCGTCATGGTTTCGATGCGTCCCCGAAAAAGACTGCGCGGGCATTGGCGGTGGTCTGCTCGGCCACCTCCTCGACCGGGATCGACCAAACCCGGGCCAGCGCTGCTCCGACGAATTCGACCCAGGCCGGCTCGTTCGGCTCCCGTCGATGCGGCGGAGGCGCGAGATAAGGGGTATCGGTCTCCACCAGGGCCCGGGTCGGAGGCACCAGCTCAGCCCCGAGACGAATCGTCTCGCCCGTTTCGAAGGCCACCGGCCCGGCGAACGAGAACCAGCACCCGAGGTCGAGAAACCGCCTGGTCCATCGCGGACCACCTGTCCAGCAATGAAGGACTGTCGACGAGCCAGCACCGTGCTCGGAGATCAGCTCGTGGACCCTGGCAAAGGCGTCGCGGCAATGGACCACGATCGGTTTGTTGTGATCGAGCGCAAGACGAATTTGAGCAACGAAGGACGTCTCTTGGGCGACGGGATCGGAGAGATTGCGGTAGAAGTCCAGACCCGTCTCCCCCACCGCCGCGACACCGGGAATCATGCTCATAATCTCGTCTCGCTGGCCCTGCCACTGATCGGCTTCATGAGGATGCAGGCCGGCCGTGGCGACCAGACGATCCGGATAGGCCAGGGCAAGCTCGATCGCAGCCTTGGAGCTTTCTCCATCGATACCGGGCACTACCAACCAGGGCACGTCGGAGGCGCGGGCCAGAAGCTCTTGGGGCGGACGACCGTCAAGCTGAAGGTGACAGTGTGTGTCGATCCACCGCAAGAGAGCGAGGGTAGCCGTCCCCACGCGCCGCAACCCGGGGAGGTAATGTCGGCCGAGTCCGGCAGTCCACCCTGCAGTCAACCCGTCCGGGAGCAACAGCCTTGGAATCTGGAATCGTTCGCAAGATCGACGACCTCGGCCGGATCGTCATTCCGGCCGAGACTCGGCGGCTTTTCAACATTCGTGAAGGCGACCAGTTGCTTATCAGCATCGAGGGAACCGGAATAGTCATTCGCAAGCTCGAAAGCACCTGTGCCTTCTGCGGCCGCAACGATGACGTGTCTCCGTACAAGGGCAAGGGGATTTGTGGGGACTGTCGGAGTGGTTTGGTGGGGTAGGCCCGGAGGACCGGGCCTCGTGGTACGTGGTACGTGGTACGTATCCGAAACGACGGGGTTCCATCGATACTTGACGGGCGATAGGTTCGAACCGTGGAGTCCGGGGCCTTTCGCTGCGACGGGTGGGAGTCGGGTCCGGTCCTGGTGGCTCAAACATTTGCCGAACGATTGAAGGGACTCCGGTACCGGAGTGACGGCCAAAGCATGCTTATCCGGGGCATGTCGGTGCACGGGTTTGCGATGAGGGAGCCTTTGCTTGCCGTCGGGCTGGATCGGGGGCAACGGGTTGTCGGTTTTCGGGTCCTGTATCCCCGTCGAGTGATCTGGATCCGTCGCGCTGCCCAGATCCTCGAACTGCCGATCGACGAGGAGCCGCCGCCGGATGGTGCCGTCCTAACGTGGGAACGTGGCGGGCCGGCTGATCTTGTGCGCAACTCCTATCGGCAATCTGGGTGACGCCTCTCCCCGACTGGCCGAAACACTCGGCAGTGCTGATTTGGTCCTGGCCGAGGACACACGTCGCTCATCAACCTTGCTCCGATCACTCGGTGTCAAAAAGCCGCTTCGTTCGTATTTCGCCGGTAACGAGAATCGTCGAGCGGTCGAGCTAGTCGGCCTTCTCAAAGAAGGAAAGACCATCGCCCTCATCACCGACGCAGGAACCCCGGCCATTTCAGACCCCGGTGTGTCGGCCGTATTTGCAGCTCGGGAAGCAGAAGCGGTCATAACCGTCGTGCCCGGCCCGAGTGCGGTGACTGCCGCGTTGTCGGTGAGCGGTCTACCGAGTGAGAGGTTCATCTTCGAAGGGTTCCTTCCCAAGAAGGGACCGGAGCGAGAACGACGTTTGGCCTCTTTGGCCACAGAGACCAGGACCACAGTGTTGTTCGTCGCTCCCCACCAACTTGTCGACGACCTTAAAGGCCTCGCAGCGGTAGCGCCCGACCGGCCGCTATGTATTGCTCGCGAGCTGACCAAGATGTTCGAGGAGATCCAATGGAGCACTCCGGCGGCTGCAGCCGATGTCTGGGTCGGGCGGGAAGTCCTCGGTGAATTCACCCTGGTACTCGGCGGAGGGGATCCGATCGAGCCCGACCTCGAGGCGAGCGTTGTGGAAGTCCTGGCCGAGATCGATGCGGGAGCCCAGATGAGTGACGCGGTCCGAACTGTCGCATCGAAGTCCGGGGTCCCTCGCCGGACGCTCTACGAGGAGGTTCTCTCTAGAACTCGGGGAACCAGCCTCTGACGGTCGGACCGGACGCCGGGTCGCTGGCTGCGATAAAAACCACCTCATCACCGGAAGTCGCCACGAACGCATATCGGTTCCCGGTATAGGTCTGCGAATTCTCCTCGACTAGCGGGTCGCCTAGATCCATGCCAATGCCGACGTAGTCATTGAGGGCTTCGCCTAACTCGGCCGCGTCGGCAGCCGTGTCACCCTGGAACACAATCACCAACACGACGTTGGTTCCGTCCCAGTAGATGCGATAGGAGTCGCCACCCCATCCTTCGGCGGCACCATCGTTGCCCCCGAGGACCTGGTCAAACATCAGGCGGAACCCGAGCTCGCCCCAGGTGGAGTCCTCATTGAGCTCATAACCGGTGAGCTCGTTGGTAGGCAGGCTGACCTCGAGCGGCACGTCATCTGGATAATCGTCCGGCCAGATGACCTGTTCGCTCGACAGCGGTGGATCGGCATAGGCATCGTCGACGGCTGCGTACCCGTCGTCGGAGTACAGATGTTGTACAAAGGTGAATCCGGTGTCGTAAGGGAAAACGAGGCTGTCTTGAATGAACGGGGGCACCTGGTCAAAGACCGTCATATCGACGTCAAAGGCCGCTTCGAGAAACTCCTGCTGGGCCGCGGCGTCTAGCTGCTGAAGGTACAACAGCTCGGCCAGGCTGGCGTCGCCTTCGATTAAGGCCTGGAAGGCAGCGGCCTCGTCATATCGCTGATCGTCGAACAACCGGTTGTAACGGTCGTTGAACTCCAGGACCTGGTCGGTCAGTGCGTGAGTCAGTTCGTGGACAATCGTCGCTTCCTCGAGTGGACTGAATTCATCCTGCGTAGCTGTGACCACGAGCTCGCCCGTGTCGCCGTCGTAGTAGCCGGCTACTGCTTCCCCGTAGAGAGAGAGGATCGTCTCGAGTAATTCGAAGTCGGCGGGCACCAGACCGAGAAGCCGGTACAGGGCCTCATCGACTTCATGATCCAAATAATCCTCGAGCAACTGATCAACGACCCTGGTCTCCAATTCGTCGGGAGTCAGGACGGTTACCTGGGGCGCCGACAGAAACTCGAGACCACGAATCTCTTCGGTGACCAGAATCAACCGGGCGATTTCCGCCCGCAGACTCTCGGGCAATTCTTCAGTTCCCGCCGGGAGGGTCGTCAAAGTCGTCTCGCTCGACGTGGTGGACTCACCGGACGACGAAGTGGTGGTCGAACCGGTTGTGGCCGCAGCGGTCGTCGTCGATGCCGATGGTGTGCACGCACACAGAACGAGCGCGACGAGAGCAACAAGCAGGCGACGGGGTCTCACCGGAATCAGGCTACCGGCCCCGATGATCAAGTCTTACGGGCCGGATACCTCAGAAAGCAGCCTGCACTTTCGGCTTGTCAGCGAAACGGGCTTCGAAGCGCTCGGCCTTGACCATGATCTGAGCGGGCAATTCCAAGAGCTTTTCCTGGATCTCGCTGGCCCTGGCCGACAGGCCCTCCATCGAGGCTATCCCCCATTGCTCGATGAGTGGCATCAGCACCCGGTCGTGATGGATGCGCAGGTTGTAGACGCCCGCCTTGGCGATGTCGATCGACCTCCGCAGGAATCCGGGAATGCCGATGCCCGGCATTTGGAAATTGAGCATCACCTTATAGATGCCTTCCAATGCCACCGCCGGAGAGTCCTTGAGCATCGCCGCCATCACTCCCTTGTAGAACATGAAGTGATGGTTCTCGTCGGCAGCAATCTGGCGCATCAGCTCAAAGGCGACCTCGTCCTCGGTGATCTTGCCGGCGTTGCGGTGGGAGACCCTGGTGGCGAGTTCCTGGGCGGAGGTGTACGCCAAGAGCTCGGCAGGGTGTTGCCAGTTCGGTTGATAGCCAACTTGCATGGTGGCCATGCGATCGTCTTCGAGCTCGACTGGGTCGCAGTTCCGTGAAGTCAGGAGATAGCTGCGGATGGCGATGGCGTGCTGTCCCTCCTCAGCCGTCCAGAGACCATTCCACTCCCTCCAGACCGAACTCTCCGGCAGATGCCGTTCGAGAGCGTTGTGGTAATAGGGAAGGTTGTCTTCGGTGAGGAGATTGAGCACCAGGGAAGTCCGCGCCCGTTCATTGATCGTGCATTGCGACTCGTCCCACGGCTCCTTCTTGAAGTTGCGGCCGAGTTCCCACGGAATCATGTCGTGGAAATACCACGGCACCCGGCGGGCCCGATGTTCGGCGAGCAGACGCTCGACGGTGGGCTCTACTGCTTCGAGTAGCTCGAAGTGCTCGTTGATTGGCATAGGTCACCTCATTGAAGCGGACAGGTCGGGAACCGACCAGGGACCATGAAGAGCACAGCCCTGCTTTTACGACCCGCCAACTATACGCACCGTTACAAGCTTCCTGAACGAATCGACTATCGCTCGAGCCCGGACGGGATCCGACAAAGTGTCAGGTAACGCCTGGTCCGACGTAGCTTGGCATCATGACAACGAACGTCCATCGACATCTGATGGTGTTGCTTGCTCTCCTACTTATTGTGGCCTGTGGTGGCTCGGGTGCCGACACCACCACGACAAGCCAGGCCACCACGAGCACCAGCACTGCCACCAGCACAGCTTCAACGACCACGACCACTGCGGCAACCACGACAACGTCGGACGATGACCTACCAGGTGAACCGATCGACTTCGGGCCAGGGGCCGGCGAGGAATTGGGTGTCGTGGGCGTCGCCCACGACGACGTTCTCAATGTTCGCTCTGCGCCCGGGACCGACTCCGAGGTCGTCGAGGAATTGGAGCCGACCGCAACTGGCCTCATTGCCACGGGTCGCGCTCGCTCCCTCCCGCAATCGATCTGGTTTGAGGTAGAAGTCGAAGGCGTGACCGGTTGGGTGTCCAGTGCGTTCGTCGGGTACCTCGGTCTGACCGACGACGCCACAGCCGAGGTGATCGAGACCCTCGGCGACACGCCGGGAGCCGAAACGATGCTCGACCTGGGCCTCATCGTTGCCGAGGTGATGTCCTCCGATGAGCCGCCATCGCGGATCGTGATGTCTGTGGCTCCGACCGTGGGAGACCTCGGCGAGGTCACCTACGACGTCGTCGGTCTCGGCGATGATGCCCTCGGCGGGGTCAGGCTCCACATCTTCGGTGACCCGGCCGAAGGTGGCGAGGGCTTCGTCCTGTCCAACGTAGAACGAACCTTCATCTGCAGCCGCGGCGTAACCGACGACGGATTCTGCCTCTGAGGTTGCTGTCCTTCCGCTTGCGGGGGGACCGACCGAAGCGAAGTGAGATCGAGGGGGTGCGCGAACTTCGGACGCATGCCTTCCTCAAAACCGCCGCCGGTTCGCCGCGCTCGGTGATGCGCGGCCGGCCGACAACCGTCGCTCAAGTGAAGTTGCCCCTATTCGGCGATAAGCAGCCTGGCCAGGGCTGCCTGGTCGTCGGAGGCTAGAGCCAGCTCGGCCCGGAGACTTTCCAAGTCGCGGTAGATCGATGCCAGCGCTCGGACCGCGCCTCCCTTCCGGAAGCCGACCAGGACGTTTCGATTGCCGGCGTCGCCAACGACTACCTCTTCGTCGAAGTTCTGGGCGGTCCCGGTCATGTTGATCGGGACGTCGTAGTGCTGGCTCCAGAAGAAGGGCGGGTCGTCGAAGGCGACATCGTACCCGAGCATGTTGCGGGCCGCAGCTTGGCCCTGTCGCTGGGCCAGGACCCAGTGTTCAACGCGTACCATTCCCACCCGCGGGTCCGGATAGCGGGCCGCATCCCCCGCCGCCCAGATGTGGAGATCGGAGGTTCGGAGCCGGTCGTCAACCAGGATCCCGGCGTCTATCGCCAGGCCCGCCTGCTCGGCGAGGTCGACCCGGGGAGTCACCCCGATGCCGACCACGATCAAGTCCGCCGGGATCGTTGTTCCGTTGTCGAGGGCCACGTCTTTGTCTCTGATCTCGGCGACCGTTCGGCCCAGATGAAAAACCACGCCGTGCTCCTGGTGAAGGGCGAGAGCGAATCGCCCCAAGGTCTCACCCACCGCCCGGGCGAGTGGAATCTCCTCCCGTTCAGCCACGGCAACGTTGAGGCCCCGATGCCGCAGCGAGGCGGCAACTTCGAGTCCGATGAACCCGGCGCCGACGATCACCACGTCCTTGGCTCCATCCAGCTGCCCGATGATGCGACGACTGTCATCGAAGGATCTCAGGTAGTGAACATGGGGCAATTCCGCCCCTTTGATGGCAAGGCGCCGCGGTTCGGCCCCCGGGGCGAGAAGCAATGCCCCGTAGGAAAGTTCGCGCCCGTCGTCGAGCTTGATCAATCGTTGGTCGGAATCGAGGCCGACGACACGGCCATCGGCGATGAGGTTGATGTCGTTCTTCTGATAGAAGTCAATGCCACGAAGCGGCATCCACTCCTCTGGTGCCGTGCCGGCCAGGTAGTCCTTCGAGAGGTTGGGGCGATCGACCGGGGCTTCATCGCCGATGAGTGTGATCGGATTGGTGTAGCCATGGCGGCGGAGCGTCTCGGCTGCTGTGGCGCCGGCCGCGCCCGCCCCGACGATCACCACCGACTCCGGACTGGACGGAGGTGTTCGCACCTCTATCGGTGAGTCAGCAGGACCGGTGACGTACACCCGCCCGTCGCGTTCTGTCGCTAGATAGACCGGAATCGGATTGAGGGCGGGAGCCCCCACGGCCTCGCCAGTCGCAAGATCGAAGATGGCATGGTGCCAGGGGCAGTGAATCTGGGCACCGTCCGAAAGCCCATCACCAAGTGGCCCCCCATAATGGGTACAACGCCCGCCCACGGCTCGCAGACCCGCCTTGGTGCGCAGCAGGATGACCGGCTTCCCGTCAACGTGGCCGACCGCCGGGATCTCGCCTCCGACGTCTTCCGCGGCAATCCCTTGTACGGTGAGATCTGGCCCGACGAGCTTTATGTCGCCACCCATTGGTCCTCCCTTTCGACCGCAAGTAAGAGGCGAGTCCCGACCGCCAGTGCTTCAACTCTAAACACAAGTAACTCTGTTTTAGATTCTGGTGCCATCTCCGTGCCTAGGGCACCTGCCGTGACACCGTCGAATCCTAAGTCGACCGCTATCGACGGGTGAGTCGGAAGGGCCATCGCCTCCGGGCCCTCCACCGTCGATCATTTACATGGGAGATGCGGTCAACCAGGTCGATAGCGCTGGCGACGCTGCCTGCAGCGGCGGCGATCGCCCTATGGAACGGGTATCGGCGCGTCTCCAAGGAGTTGGGCAGTCACGTCGCGGCTTCGCCTTTGATCCCGGGAAAAGTCAGATCGATCCCCACTTCATGGGGCCGGCTTTCTTACCGAATCGTGCCGGGCTCCGACCCGGGTCCGCCCCTCGTCCTGGTGCACGGATGGGGCCGCAGCGCCGATTCGGTCTGGTGGCCGTTGATCGCCAACACCCAGAGGACCGTCGTCGCCATCGACCTCCCGGGCCACGGTCGCTCTCTGCTTGATCAGAGATTCACCTTCGATCTTGCAGCCGATGCGGTCCTGGCCGCGGTAGCCGACTCCGGCGTGATCCGCCCGGTCCTCGTGGGCCACTCAATGGGAGGCCCCGTGGCGTTGACGGCCCTCCGCCGGGTTGCTCAGGCCGGTGAATCCGATTTTGCCGGCTTCGTTGCGATTGCCACATCGTCGTACTGGGTGAGGCCTCGCCATCAGATCATGGTGGCGGCGGCGCCCTACGCGATGGCACAGGGCTCCCCTCTCCTGATGCGGGCGCAGCGGGCCGAAACCCGGCGAGCTCCCGACCAGGCGAGTCGAATCGCTTGGGAGTACGCGGTGCGACCCCCCCGTCGGATTCTCGAGGAGGCCGCCGCCGAACTGCGCCGGTTCGACGCCCGGAGATGGGAGGATCTTTCGCTGCCCCCGGCGGTCTGGATCGTGACTCTCGAGGACGGGATTATCGACCCCGCCGACCAGACGGCATCGGCCCGGCACCTTGGAATCCCTACCGTCGATCTTCCCAACGATCATCCTGTCGTGATCCAGGCACCGGCCGCCCTGGCCAGGATCATCGAAGAGGCATCGTCGGTCTGGTCCCTCAATCGACCCATACGCATCCGACGCCGGATGCTCCGACCGAACGGTGCGGATCAGGACGCTTGACCTGACCCGCCGCTCGCCGTCACATCCAGTTCTTGCGGAGCCACACGACTGCTTGATCGATGTCGGCCCTCATTTCGGTCTCGCCGATTTTGACCAGGCGATCACGGGCCGCGTGTTCGGCAAGGTCGATCTCCTGACCCGGTTTGAAGGTGTAGTCCATACGGTGATAGTGATCTCCGAGGATCTGGCGGCACTGGTAATCGGGAATGCCCGAGACGGCGTCGAACATAAGACGTAGCAGCGGCTTGGCCCACTGGGCGTAGCCCCAGTCATGTCTCTTACCGGTAATCCTCGACAAGGACCGTCCCGTCCCCATCGAAAGCAAGCTGATCTCATCGATCGACGGCCGTTGCGGGATCTGAGCACGTCGGTCGAGGCTCTGGGCCAGGGCCGCCATGCTCGGATTGTTGGCCGCAACCCCCCCGTCCACAAAGCCGTCGACCGACGGAAAGTAGGTGGGGGCGGCGCTGGTGTAGAGAGCCACATCGGTCACCCTCAGAGAACCGTCGGTATCGGTGCCTGGGAAGTTGTGGAAGAACTTCGGCTTCCACGTTCGCTTGTTGGGATCAGGATCCTCGTTGTCGAGGTCGAAGCTAGAGATCAAGACACGCTTGCTGAGATTCTGGAGTCTCGTAGCACCAAAAACCGCCTCGAGTTCTTGCCGCAGGTTGCGGTTGCTGAACTCGGCGCCGACGATCCGGCCGAGATCACGAATGTTGTCGAGCAGCGAATCTCCAAATATGCGGGGCGACTTGTCGTAATACAGAGAGCGCAACTCGGTCGGGGTCAGACCCTTGGCCAGGCCCAATGCGATGATCCCTCCGGTCGACGTTCCCGCCAGCAGATCGACCCGGTCGCGCCATCCCGGTAACCGCTTGTCGAGTTGTTGGAGAAGTACGGTCACCAGGAGCCCGCGGACTCCACCCCCGTCGATCGAGAGAATTCGGTACTTGGCCACAGTCACCTCTTTCTTAAGCCGCTACGCGGAGCGAACGCGCGTGTCGTGCGAGCGCTCGCTCGTATTTAGTTTTCTTCGTCGGACACAGGAGCCCGGACACCGGCAGTTGATACCACGGGACCAGACGGGAAGACCTGGCGAATTCCCGAACCGGTCGAACCGCTCCGGCATTCGCCGACGTAGGTTGCGCGATGCCTAGCTATCGGCCGCGCCTGAGCAGGATTCTTCTGGCAGGTTGCGGACCTCGCGGTAGTGGTTTCTCTGCCTCTCCCGGCCGCTGCTCACACCCTCGGGGGGCTCAGCAGCCTTCCGGCTCCGCTCTCCTATTTCCTGGCGGGCGTCGCCACTCTGCTGGTCGCTGGCTTCGTCCTTCTATCAGCACGGTGGCCACGTCCTCGTTGGCAATCAGGGACACGGATCAAAGCGATCAAAATCCCGGGCTGGCGCTGGGTCGTCGTTGTTCTGAGGGTCGGTGGGATCGCCGGTCTCGTCCTGGTCGTGCTCACCGGCGTTATCGGCCCGCCCAATAGTGTCCGCAATCCAGGACCGGTGCTGGTGTGGGTTGCGTTCTGGCTTGTGGCCCCGTTTGCCGGGGCGTTCCTGGGAGACCTCTACCGCCTGCTGAATCCCTGGCGATCCCTCTCGGCCATCCTCCGAACAGATCTCGCCAGAAGCAGGCGTCCAAGCGATTCGTGGGGAGTGTGGCCGGCGACGATCGTCTTTTCCGGCTTCGTTTGGTTCGAATTGATATACCCCAATCCCGCCCATCCCCGTCATCTGGCGATCGCCGCCGTGGCTTACACCGTCCTAATTCTTGGTATCGGTGAATGGCTCGGGCGCAGCGCGGCCATCGATCAGGTCGACGCCTTCGGTACATACAACCGTCTGATCTCAGCAATCGCGCCCTTGGATCTCGACCCCGAGCGGGGACCCGGATGGCGAGGTTGGTTGCGGCAGCTACCCGAGGTCCCCGAACTGCCCGGTTTGACGACCTTTGTGATCATCATGATCGGCGCGGTGGCATTCAACGGCATGTCCGCCGCCTTCTGGTTCGAGAGAGCGTTTGGTGGGTTCGGTAGGTCGACAGCCGGAGCCACGCTGCTGTTGCTGGTCACCGTAGGCATAGTGGGCGGGTCCTATTTGATGACCTGCCGATTTGTGGCTAGGCAGGTTAGGGCGGAGTCGTCGACGGGCCTCCGTGGCCCGACGCTTCGTCCATGCTCTCGTTCCGGTCGCATTCGCATATGCGTTCTCGCACTACTTCACAGCGGTCGTCTTCGAAGGCCAACTCATCTTCGGCACTATCAGCGATCCATTCGGACTCGGTTGGGACCTGTTTGGCACGGTCCGTCGTCCGGTCGACTTCACGATCCTGTCCCCCACGGCCGTTTGGTGGATCCAGGTGGCAACGATCGTGGTCGGGCACCTGGCCGCACTGATCCTCACCCACGACCGGTCTCTTCATGACCTGGCCGGACCCGCCTGTGTCCGCAGTCGCTACGGGCTACTGGGCTTTTTCGCATTCCTCGCCGGGGCCGGCCTGACGATCCTGGCGGTGGGCTGACGTCCACTGACATCGCCCTACCCCGAACCCTTTGGGCTCACTCATCCGTATAGGGTTCGACAGGGGGTTTACCGAGAGGAGGAGGGAATTAGATGAGACGACCGATCGTGTTCCTGGCGCTGGCAGTCTTACTGCTGCTGGCGGTGGTCGTGCCGGGAGCGGCAGCCTCGAATAGCTTCGACTTCATTGCTCCGTTGTCCGCCGCCCAAGAAGTCGCAGACGTGGCGGCACCGGGTGCAGGAGGCCAAGCAAGGTTTAGCGTGGAGGGCAACGTCCTTCATTACCAGCTAACTGTGCGCAATCTCACCGGGGCGGCCACGCAAGCTCACATCCACGGGCCGGCTGATCGCGGTGTAAACGCGTCGATCAGCATCTGGTTGTGCGGCACCCCCGGATTCGACGGGCCTGCAGGCACTCCTGCGTGCACTTCCACGACGAATGGCCTCCTGGTGGAGGGCTTGGTCACTGTGACAAGCGAGCAGTTGGCGATGCTCGATGCCGGATTGGGATACGCCAACGTTCACACAGTGCTCCACCCACCAGGGGAGGTCAGAGGGCAAGTTCTGCCCGTCGGCCGTTCCTAGCGTGACATAGAACACACTGACCGACGACTGCGGCTCACCGGACCGGCTTCGGCCGGCTGGTGGGCCGCAATCGTATTAGTGCGTGTGCCCATCGCCCCGACGCTCTGGATAGCTAAGGGGGCTTTCGATCATCCCGAGGCCACGGAAGTCCCGGCCGAATTGAAGGTTGCAATCACCGATCGGGTCTCTGTCATTGACACCACACAAGCACCGGAGCCGGTACAGGCTCCCGACCACCCCGAGAACGTCGAACCTATCGCCGCTCTGGCAGTCAAAGTCACCGACGTCCCCGACGTGTAAGCCTCGGTGCAGTCCGACCCACAGCTAACCCCAGCCGGGGTGCTTCGCACCGTCCCTGAACCAGTTCCCGCCTTGGTCACCGTCAAAGTGAAGGTAGAACCTCCGGTGGTGGTGAACGACGCCGTCACCGACCGTGCCTGGGTCATCGACACCACACACGGACCCGAACCGGAACACTCCCCCGACCAAGCAGAAAACGTCGAACCCGCCGCCGGAACCGCCGTCAACGTCACCGACGTCCCCGACGTGTAGGCCTCGGAGCAGTCCGCCCCGCAACTGATCCCCACCGGTGAACTCGTCACCGTCCCCGCACCCGTCCCCGACTTAACCACCGTCAAAGTAAACGTCGTCGTAGGGGCGGTGGAGCCGAACCAGTTAGGGCTGGTGTCGTCGTTTGGGCCCGAAGTGATCTGAATTGGTGTCGGCTCCGCCATCAATTGAAGCGCTCCTCCGGTTGGCGGCGCCGGAATCGACCAGATGTCAAAGCTCCCACCGCGAGCGCTCGAGAAGGCAATCTCCGTTCCGTCGGGCGACCAGGACGGCTCTTCGTCGATGCTCGGGTGATCGGTCACCTGCACTTCGCCGGTGCCGTCAGCATTGCGGACGAAGATCTCAGTGTTGAAGTCGGGAATGCTCCAGAACCGGGTATCGGTGAATGCGAAGCGGGCTCCATCCGGTGCCCACACCGCGCCCCGTTGATCCGACCCGGGCCTATCGGGCGTGAGGTTGATCTCCTGAGAACTATCGGCATTGATGACGTGAATGTCCTGCTGGCCCAGGGACCAGGTGAACAGAATCTTGGTTCCGTCTGGTGACCAGTCGGGCGAGAACCTGGAAGCGAAGTCAGCCCCGTTGGTCAAAACGGTCTCGTTTCCGATTCCGTCAACTGTGATTTTGATGATCTGTGGGAATCCACTGGCACGCCAACCCTCAAACACGATCTGGGTCCCAGTGGGGTCCCAGCTTGGCTCGTAGCTGTTGATGAACTGCCCGAGACCAGTGGTAGTGAAGGTCTGTTGAACGACATTCGAACCGTCGGCGTTCATCACGAAGATCTCGATGTTGCCGTCCACATTGGTGGCAACCGTCCGACTGGACGCAAAAGCAATGCGGGTGCCGTCCGGAGACCACACCGGGTGGATGTCATACACGCTGGGGCTGTTCGTGAGATTGACAAGTCCGGTGCCGTCCTCGTTGACCACACAGATGTCGAGTTCGCAGTCATAGACGATCTTCCCGTTCACGCCTGCCGGGAGGAACGTCGCCACCACTGACAGGTCGGTGCTCATTGTCAGAACACACGCACCCGAGCCCGAACATGCCCCCGACCATCCGGAGAAGGTTCCACCGGCGGACGGTGCGGCTGTGAGGGTCACGGTCGTGCCGGGCAGATAGGACTCGCTGCAATCAAGACCGCAGTCGATGCCAGGGGCAGTACTAGTGACGGTTCCGGCTCCGAGACCTGCCCGTGTAACGCTCAGGGTGGCGGTGTCGAAGGTAGCCGTCACCGAGGCGTCGGTCGTCATCGGGAGATCGCAAGTGCCGGTGCCCGTGCAGGCACCCGACCAGCCAACGAACACGGCGTTGGCAGACGGAACGGCGGTGAGCGTCACGGCGGTGCCGGGCAGGTATGACTCGGAGCAGTCGGTGCCGCAAGCTATGCCTGCGGGCGAACTGCTCACGGTCCCTCCCCCGTCGCCGGCCTTGGCCACGACAAGTCGGGCTGTGTCGAAAGTTGCGGTCACGGACGCGTCGCTCGCGGCCGCGATAACGCAAGCGCCGGTGCCTGTGCACGCTCCCGACCACCCGACGAAAACCGACGTGGCCGCAGGCAAAGCTGTGAGCGTGACGGTGGTGCCTGGCAAATATGGCTCGGTGCAGTCGTTGCCACAGTCGATGCCGGCCGGGGAACTGCTGACTGTGCCCGAACCGTCACCCGCCTTGGTCACCGTGACGTTGGCAGTGTCGAAGGTTGCCGTGACGGCGATGTCGCCATTCATGGTTACTACGCAGGGGCCGGTGCCTGTGCAGGGCCCGGTCCAGCCAGCAAACACCGCGTTGGCTTCTGGCGTGGCGGTGAGAGTGACCACGGTGCCCGCCAGGTACGCCTCGGAGCAGTCGAACTCGCAGTCGATCCCGGCCGGTGAGCTTGCGACAGTACCCAGTCCGTCTCCCTCGACCGTCACGTCAAGAACGGCTGCGTCGAAGGTGGCAATCACCGAACGGAACTCGGTCATCGAGACCACGCAGGTTGGTTGAGCACCAGTGCAACTCTCGGACCAGCCCGTAAACACTGCATTGGGCCCTGGTGTGGCAGTGAGCGTCACTACGGTGCTCTCGTCGAACTCAGCAAAACACTCGACATCGACCTCGGAGCACTCGATTCCGGCCGGCTCGCTGGTCACCGTGCCGGGACCGTCGCCATCGACAATCACTTCGAGACCGAACGTCGGTAGGGCCGCGGCGGGAGCCTGCGCCACCAGGCTCGTTGCAATCAGAGCGAAGACCGCGACCAGCCGGATCGACCGGCTCTTCGTCGAAGCGAACGGCCAAGCATTCATGTCAGACTCCTCGACCTAGTCATGAGCGATCGCCGCAAAGTGCCCGATCAAGAATCGTGTAAATACCGAGGACCCTGGCAATAGGGCCGAAGGTCCCTAATCCTGCCAGCTCCGGATGATCTGATCATTCGGCTCCGAACTAGTAACCGTACTGGAGCAGACGGCGCACTGGTGAAGACCGCTGACTACCTCCTGGGACTTGTCCATTCTTTGCCTGTCGAATGACGGGCATCAGCCGCCCAGGCTGGCCTCGTACTCGATCCAAGCGGCCTCCACCGCGGCAAGAGCCTCCTCCGCTGACGCAGCGGGGTCCGTTACATAGCTCACCAACGCCGAATGCAGCACATCCGTGACCGGAGCCGGGAGCTGATCCGAAGCGTCGAACCCTGAGAGTGCAGGACGTGCTCGATCGGCACCTAGTTGCCAGGTAGGGCGCCCGAAAACGGGAGTCACAAATGGCAAAGGGGTACGGGGGATTTGCCCCCCCCGTACCCCTTTATGCCTCCCTTGCGCCCCCGCTCAAGACAATGGTGTGCTCAAGACAATGGTGATCAGCGATCGGCCGACAATTTCTGAAGAACCGATCGGGAGTGCGAAGTTCGACCGACAACGAAACCTGCAGCCCTCGGCCCGACTAGGAAGACGAGTTCCTCATCACCTGAGGTCGCGTCAACGGTTTCAACTGTGGCCTCCTCATCGCGGGTCACTTTTCGCGGGGTAACGATGAGCTTGTGCATAAATCCACTATCGGTCGAGTCGAGCAAAACCGCGTATCCAATCGAGTTACACCCCGGAGGACTAGTCAGCTGTCGCTAGATCCCACGGGCGATCAACCCGCAGCAGATGGCCACACCCAGGGAGACAGGGCCCCAAATTCGCTCGACCCTGGAACGTGAAGCGAGGTTGGCTAGAGCCCCGAGTCCCAAGAGCGCAGTCAGGACCCACATCGCGGTTTTCCGAGTCCCTGCGGTCAGGTCTGTCTCGACAAGACTCGACGCCGCCAAGACCAGGAAAGCCATGAGCGGATAGATGAGGATCGCCGCGACTCCACTGGCGATCCGCAGCCGAACTGGGAGTACTCCCGGGTGCCGGCCGCCCCAAGACGCTTTTCCTAGAGGAGCGCCCAGGGCCAAAGCGATTTGGAAGACTTCGACAGCGGCCAACAGCACCACCCCCACGATTCCTGCAACTCGCATGCGGCCGACGATACCGCCTCAACCTCGACGCGATCCACGGCTCGGCCTGGAACAATTCGTCCCCAATGGTCTCGGGCAATAGCTGACCGATGTCGATCCTCGCAACAGGAATTACCGCTCTTGGTTTGGCAATGCTCCTCGTCCTGAATTGGAAACAATCCACCCGGGCCCCGGCCGCCAAGGCACTGGCCTCGGTCGGGTTCGTTGCTCTGGCCTTGACCCGGGACGCTACCGCCGGTGGGTATGGCCGGTTAATCCTGGTCGGGCTGATCGCCGGGCTGGTCGGTGACCTATTCCTCGAGTTACGAGCGGCGGCGAGTTTCTTGCTCGGGCTTGGAGCCTTCCTACTCGGGCATCTCGCGTACATGGGAGCCTTCGCTCTCGATCAACCCGACTGGGTTCTGACAGCGTCGGCCGCCGGTGCTCTGGCGGTCTTCGGACTTGGTGTGGCCAGATGGCTCAAACCCCATCTCACTCCGCATCTGAGAATCCCCGTGTTGATCTACATCGTGGTGATCCTGGCGATGACCGCCACCGGAATCGGGCTGGCCGACCACCGGCTCCTGGCCAGCATGGGGGCCGTTGCCTTCCTGGCGTCTGATCTGGCGGTCGCCCGCGAGCGCTTTATCCAACCCGGGTTCGTCAACTCAGCTTGGGGCCTGCCTCTCTACTACCTCGGCCAGGTCCTTCTCGCCTGGTCGATCTGACCCGATCCAAACGTCAGGACCGGGCCGGCCGCGATGGAGACTTGTAGATCCTGGCCCGCTTCACGCGTCGTCGCAGACGGGCGGGGCGAATCGCTCAGGTCGGAGATGGCGGCGTCCGATCAAGTCGTATGGAGGGAAATGGTCTCTCATCTATTCGCGCGCCTCGCCGCGCCACTTTCGCCGCGCTTGTAGTGCTGTCAGTGGGTCTGGTGAGCTCGTTTGGATTGTGGATGTTGGCCAACCGTCTCACTCAGGACCGTGCGCACGATCGGCTCGTGGTTCAGGCCGAGACTCTGGCCGGAGCGATCGAGCTAGGGGCGATGCACGTGGAAGCCGACTTGGGAGCCGTCGCCGGTTTGTTCGAATCGAGCGAAACGGTCACGTCGGAAGAGTTCGGGACAATGGTGGACCGAATTCAGGCTGCGGCGGGGCTCGGCGGCATCGCCTATGTGCCGCTTATCAGCGCCGACGACCTTTCCGACTTCGTAAACCAAGCCCGCACCCTCGATCCCGGCTATTCGGTGTTCGAGTTCAATTCAGCCGGAGAGGCGATCCCGGTCGCCGCTCGGAGCACATACTTTCCTGTTCGCTACTTCCACCCTTTTGACATTGCAGGCCCCATGGGATTGGACGCCGCTTCCGTCCCCGACCGGTTGCCTTACATCAGTGAGGCGGTCAATTCGAAAGAGGCCGTGACGACTCCACTGACTACCGTCGCGGTCTTCGACCAGGAAGGGTATGTGGTGTACCAGCCCATCCTGGGTCGCAACCAGGAGGTGACGGGGCTGGTCGTCGGCCCGGTCCTCTTCGAGACCCTGATCCAAGCCGCTGTTCCGACAGCCCTGGCTGCTGGCGTCGACTGGTCGATTCTTCCTGAGGAAGCCACCGTCGTCGACCACTCGATTGACGGCCTGGTCTACATCGCCGAAGCAAGGATTGGCGCTCACGTCTTGCGCCTCGACGTGCGGCCGACCCCGGGCTCTTCGATCCTGGTGGAAGCGTGGAGACCGGCCGCCTTCCTGGGACTGGCAAGTGCAGCCGTCGCATTGGGGGCGGCACTCGCGACGTTCTGGTACTTGCGGGCAACTCAGTCAAAGCTAGGCCTCGAGAACGCCGGGGAACTGATGTCGGCTAAAGACCGGTTTGTCGCCACCGTCTCGCATGAGCTCCGCACTCCGCTCGCCGCCGTGCTCGGATTCTCGGAACTTCTCAAAGGCGGCACCCTCGAAGGCATGGGAACAGATGAACGAAACGAAATCATCAGCACCATTGCCGAGCAGGCTGGGGATCTGGCCGACATCGTCGAAGACCTCTTGGTGACGGCCCGCGCCGACCACGGAACACTCACCACGGTCGCCGTCCCCGTCGACGTGGCCGCACAATGTCGCCAAGTGATCGAAAGAATGAACTCACAGATAGTGATTCCGATCGCAACCCCGCCCGGCGGCCCCACCGTCCGGGCCCTCGGCGACCCGGGACGAGTCCGACAGATCATCCGAAACCTATTGAGCAACGCCTTCTCGTACGGCGGTGGCGATCTCAGCATCTCAATCCAAACCGAGGGCGGGACGATCAGCATCAGCGTCGAGGACAACGGCAACGGAGTCCCACCCGCTCAGGCGGAAAAAATCTTCGAGCCCTACCAACGGGTCCACGCCGCCAGCCCCACATCCGGCACCCTCGGGCTCGGCCTCAGCGTCTCTCGGACTCTCGCCCGCCACATGGGAGGCGACCTGGTGTACCAACGGGTCGAAGGAGTCACCATGTTCGAACTGCAACTACCTGCCGCCGAACGGGCGGCACTCACCGATCGACCACGGGCAGAGACAACCTCTCAACAGGACGGCCTCCAAAGAAGGCAAGATGCGGCCGAGGGGAAGCACCTTTCTGGATCGAGATCGTCTCAACCGCACCGACTGGAACCCACCAAGGGCACGGGCAATTGACCGGTCCGGAGCGCCGCAAGCCATCCACTCGCATCTAGTTCGCGCCACCGGGTCCGTAGCCGGGGGCTGTCCTCTCCCCGACAGCCCATCCTCTGACCGTTCGGGAGGCATCAGTGATGCCAACCCTTTCAACGCATTGGCTTGGACGTTGACCACCAGACAGGCTCGCTATCAAGGTGAGAGGCCCCTATGACGTGCCACAACGTTCTAGTTAACGGATCCTCTCCAACGCTGCGACCAGCGTCTCGAGGCGAGATGCCTCGTAAGGAGGCGCCATGCCCCAGACAACCATGTCGAGGCCAGCTTCACCGAGGCGGCCAGCTTCGTCGACCAGTTGATTGACGTCGGCCGTGCCTGGCCAGCGAGTGTGAGTCATACAGCTGATCTCCTTCGGGTCGCGTCCGATTTCAGCGCAGTGCCCGAGGAGTACCTCCTTCAACTCCTTCCACTCTTCGAGTGGGGTGAACATGCAATCCCACGCTGAAGCGTATTTGGCGACCATACGTAGGGTCCGCCGTTTGCCCTTCCCTCCGATCACCACTGGTGGCAGGCCCTGAGGACCTTTGGGCTCACAGCGGGCGTTCTCCATCTGATAGAAGCGGCCGGAAAAATTCGTTACCTCATTGGCCAACAGAGACGTGACGACTGCCAGATATTCCTCGAGCCGGTCGAGACGATCCTTGATCGACCCAAGTTGAAGACCGTAGGCCTGGTCCTCCATCTCATTCCATCCAGCGCCCAAGCCGAGGCCGAAGCGGCCTTCGCTGATGATGTCAATGGTCGCAGTCATATTGGCGGTGACCGCCGGGTGGCGATGGTGAGCGGCGCTCACCATGCAACCGATGCGGATGCGTTTCGTGGCCTGGGCCAAGGCTGCCAGCATCGTCCAGCCTTCCAGGCACAGTCCGGTATAAGGCTCGACTAGGGGATAAAAGTGGTCGAAGTTCCAGGCGGATTCAAACACCTCCATCTCATCGGCCGCTCTCCAGACGTCGAGGAAGTCGGGCCATTGACCGTGCTGGGGAGCGGTCTTGACAATGAAGCGACATTCGTGACCTCCTCGGATTGCGCTATGACTTGGGAGACGATGACACGGTTTGCTCTCCATGGCGACTTTCGCCGTGCTGGAACCGGCAGCAATTAAAGGTGGCCACGACTTGTCCTGGCTTGTTCCGTGCGAACGAGAACCAGCCAAGTGTTGCACCGTGGAAAGAACCAGAATCGTCAAGAGTGGCAGGAGTTTTCGATGCTTACTGGTGCGTCACTTCGCAGTCGCCTCCCGACCAAACGCGGACCAAATCTCCCATCAGAACAGGGCCGACCCACTGATCGCCGTGAGGCTCTAAGCGTTTGGAGAAGTCCAGGGCAGTTGACCCTTTCAAGCTGCGTCCAATATGCTGGGCCCATGTCCAACAATACGGGACGACGGTCAGATGGAACGAGCATCGGGCCGCTGTCAGACTTGCGTGTCCTCGAACTCGGAACGCTGATCGCCGGGCCCTTCGCTGGTCGACTGTTCGCGGACTTTGGGGCCGAGGTTGTCAAGGTCGAGCACCCGGACCGCGGAGACCCCCTCCGCAGTTGGGGCATGTCCGGGGACGGTTCCGATTCCCTGTGGTACCTCGTGCAGTCGCGTGGCAAGCGCTCCGTCACCGCCGACCTCAACAATCCGACGGATCAGGAATTCGTTCGGCAATTGGCGCTCGATTGTGACATTCTCATTGAGAACTTCCGCCCCGGCCGCCTGGAGAAGTGGAACCTGGATCCGCAGGACCTGATGGAGGCCAATCCGCGGCTCATCGTGGTCCGCATCTCCGGTTTCGGCCAGACGGGTCCAATGCGCGACCAGCCAGCGTTCGGCACTATCGCGGAAGCCGCCAGCGGTCTGCGATTCATAACCGGAGAGCCCGATCGGCCACCGACCAGAGTGGGGCTGAGCCTCGGCGACTCAATCGCTTCGTTGCACGCGGTCATCGGCGCATTCGTCGCCCTTCACGAGCGCCAAGCATCAGGCCGCGGCCAGGTGGTGGACGTCGCTTTGACCGAGTCGACTTTCGCGATGCTGGAGGGGATCCTGCCCGAGTATGCATATCACGGCGCGGTCCGGCAGAGAACCGGGAACATTGCGCACAACTCAGCCCCAACCAACGCGTATCCGACCTCTGATGGATCAATGGTGTGCATTGCCGCGAACACCACCGGCCTTTTTCGGACGCTGTGCCGCATATTGGACAGAGGCGATTATGCCGAGGACCCTTCGCTAGCCACCAACGAGGGGCGGGTGGCACGGGGTGAAGAGCTCGACGAGGCGATCGCCTCTTGGACGAGGACCCGGACAGCCGACGAAGTCGTCGAGATCCTTCGCGGCCAGCATGTTCCGGTTAGCCGGATCAACAGCATCGCGGACATCGTCTCGGACCCGCAATTCCGGGCGCGCGACGCCATCGTCGAGATCGAGGATGACAGACTCGAGCGACCTCTGCTGGTTCCCGGGGTGGTCCCCAGGCTGTCACGGACCCCGGGTGTGGTACCGCCGCTTGCTCAGAACCTGGGGGAGGCTACGGAAGAGATGCGGGCCCGCGTCGAGCGGCATGAGGGCACGGAACCAGATCGCCAGCTCGGCCAGCATGGGACTCGTTGAGACATTTCGAGGGCCAGTCAGCTCCGATCGGCTCGGCGCAACACTGATCCACGAGCACATCTTCGTTCGCAACCCAGAGCTGGAGTTGAGCCTCCCGGACGCCGAATGGAATCCCTCCGGCGCGGTCGAATCCGCGGTCGAGGGCCTCACCGACCTCCACGAGCGGGGAATTCGCACGGTGGTGGACCTCACCGTCCCGGGCCTCGGTCGTGATGTCCGGTTGGTGGAGCGCGTTGCGGAACGAGTCCCCGTCAACCTCATCGCCGCTACTGGCTGGTATACCCCGAACGTGTTGCCCACGTACTTCCGATTTCATGGGCCCGGGCAGACGATCGACGGTGTCGACCCGCTCATCGAGCTATTCGTCCGTGACATCCGCGACGGCATCGACGGGGGGAAGGTGCGAGCCGGCATGCTCAAGGTGGTGACCGACGAAGAGGGTCTCACTCCGGACGTCACCCGCGTCATGTCGGCCGCCGCCGTCGCCCATCAGGAGACCGGCGCGACGATAACTACTCACTCCCATCCGGCGTCACGCAACGGGCTGGAGCAGCAGACTTTCCTCTGCGCACGAGGTGTACCCGCCGACCGGATCATCATCGGCCATTCGGGCGACAGCGAAGATCTCGATTACTTGCGGGCTCTAATGGACAACGGGTCGACAAT
Source organism: Acidimicrobiia bacterium (assembly GCA_035525055.1). Classification (GTDB taxonomy): domain Bacteria; phylum Actinomycetota; class Acidimicrobiia; order Spongiisociales; family ZC4RG35; genus DATEEG01. The sequence goes on from DATLEZ010000177.1 coordinate 40,087, forward strand.
TGGCCTGGACCGATTTGGCATGGAACACATTCTGTCCGACGAACGTCGAGTCCGAACAACCTTGGCTCTCCTCGAGCTCGGGTACGCGGACCGGATGGTTCTGTCACAGGATGCGGCGTTCTACAGCCACGTGACGCCGCCATCGTGGCGTGCCACTTCGGCCCCGCGCTGGCGGATGGACACGATCTCGCGGTGGATTCTCCCGATGCTCCGTGATGCCGGCGTTTCCTCGAACGAGCTCACCCAGATGCTCGAGCACAACCCGCGTCGTTTGTTGGAGAAGAGCGCGTGAAGGCGGCACTGCTGGTCGAACCAGAGAAACTTGAAGTCAACGAGGTCCCCGACCCGCAGCCCGGGCCCGGGGAGGTGAGGATTTCAGTGGGTGGCGTCGGCCTTTGCGGCTCGGACCTGAGCGTCTTTACCGGCCGGTGGAAAGCGCCGAGATATCCGTGGATCATGGGACACGAGGCCTTCGGCCTGGTGAATGCGCTGGGGCCTGGTGTGCCTCCCGAGCGTATCGGTCAGACCGTGGTCGTCGAACCGAACGTGGCGTGTTTCGCCTGCGATCAATGCAGCCGCGGCTTGACTTCGTCCTGTACCGCACGGCAGTCGGTCGGCATGAACCGCCCGGGCACCCTCGCAGAGCAGCTGGTTGTTCCGAGCCGGTTCGCCTGGTCGATTCCGGAGTTGCCGGCCACCGATCTCGTGTGCGTGGAGCCGACGGCTGTGGTCCTGGCAGCACTCCGCCGCATCGGAACCCCGCTATCCGCCTCCGCCCTCATCGTCGGAGTCGGCGCCCAAGGCCTCATCATGTCTCTCGCTCTCCTGGAGCGCGGGGTCGCGGTATATGCCGAGGACGTCAATCCGAACCGTGTTGCCCTGGCAGCTGCCCTGGGCTCTCTCCCGACAGCTGGCGATCCTCGGCGTCATCACCTCGTCATCGACACAGTGGGGTCGCCGTCATCGATGGCACTCGCGCTCGACCGTGTCGAGGTGGGTGGCACCTTGCTCTGCCTGGGACTCGACAGCCGTCCGCTGGCGCTCAGCGCCCAGACCCTGGTCCGTCACCAGCTGACCCTGCGGGGCTCTCTGACCTACGACCATCCGGGTGATTTCGAAGTAGCTATCGCAACCATCACCGAAGGCCGGCTCGCCCCGGGCCGGATCGTCACCGACGAGTACCCGTTGGAAGAAGTGCAATTGGCATTCGAACGAAGTGGATCGGCGCGCGGCAAGACCTGGATTCGAATCGCGGCCTAGCCGACGCCAGTTGCACGACCTGGCACCGTCCCGTATGATAGTCTTCTGTCCAACTATGTGGAACAGGTCCCACCACTGCGGCCAGGTTCCCAGGTGACAAGAGGAGGAAAACATGAGTAAGCGACCCCGTATCCTCGCCCTCGCGCTGGCAGTACTTCTCGTGCTGGCCGCATGTGGCGACGGTGGGGCGGATGAGACCACGACCACCGAAGGTGCGCCCGGCAGCACGGCGGCGGAGGCTACGACCACCACTGCGGAGGCTCCGACCACCACGGCCGCACCCGTACAGGAAGAGGTCGAGCTCGTCCTTGCCCATAGCTATCAAGAGGGCCAGCCTCAGGTAGTTTGCGGCACCGACGTGATCAAGGAGATCGCCGAGGGAGCCGGTGTGGGCCTCACCATCGAGGTCTTCGGCGCTAGCCAACTCGGCGGGGATGCCGACCGAATTGAGTCGGTCATCGCGGGTGACATCGACATCGACGTCCAGGGTGCCTCGGCCCTTGCCTCCGTCTACGCGCCTATGAGCGTCGTCGACGGCGCCTTCGTCTTCGACGACAGCGAGCACCTCTACCGGTTCTTCACGAGCGATGCCTCGGACGAGCTGACGCAGGGCTTCGAGGCGGCTACCGGGGTGGCAATTCTCGGTGCCTGGAACACGGGTGCCCGACAGTTCACCGCAAACGTTCCAATCAACGGACCGGACGACCTGCAGGGTCTTCGGATGCGCTTTCCACCGTCACCGCAGTTCCTCCTGAACGCCGAGGCCATGGGCGCCGAGGCGGTCGAAGTGGCCTTTGAGGAGCTGTACCTGGCCCTCCAGCAGGGGACGGTCGACGGTCAGGAGAACCCGATCGTCAACATCGATGCGATCAACCTGGACGAGGTGCAGGACTACATCAGTATGTCGAGCCACCAGCTCAGCTCGAACCTGGTGGTGATCAACGCCGATACTTGGAGTCAGCTCAGCCCCGAGCAACAGCAGGCGCTAGCGGACGGAGTCGAAGAGGCGATGGTCCAGGAGCCCGCGTGCGCCGCGGAGAGGGAGCAGGTGATCCTCGACGAATGGCGCGACAGCGGCGCCTTGGAGATCGTCGAAGACGTGGACCGCGAAGCGTTCCGCGAGATGGCCGAGCCCTTCCTGCGGGGGGCCTGGTCGGAAGAGCAGATCGCCGTCCTGGACGCAATCCGATCCACGGCTGACGGTTAAATCACCACTGCCGGTGCCCGGGTTCGTCCCGGGCACCGGCCCAACCTCTACCGGCCGATGCTCGAAGGCTGGTCGGCCACTGTCCCCGCACCGCAGGAAGATGACCTTCTGATGGCCCAGAACGACGGCCCGCCAACGGATGGCACCGACCCAGTAGACGAAAACCCGACCGCAGGACCCAGCACACGCCTGCATACCGATGAGCCCGTAGTTGCGAAGGACCCCCCGCTCCTGCCGTCTCGCGAGCCAATGCGCACGACCTTTCGAGTGCTCGGCGTCCTCGAACAGATCCTCGGCTCGCTGCTCCTATTGCTGGTTCTCATCCTCGTCTTGACCCAAATCGCGTATCGCTACATCCCGGGGGGAGCGCCGTGGACCGGTGAACTCGCCCGCCTCTCGATGGTGTGGGCCACGTTTCTCCTGGCGGGTTATCTCATCGCTTACTCGCCCCACCACATCGCCATTCAGGTCATCGATTACGTAGCAAAGGGGCGCTGGCTAGCCGGGGTCAAGCTGTTCGTCAACGCGGTGATCCTGCTCACCTGCCTCCTCCTGATCTACGGCAACATCACCCTGCTCGCAACCGACATCGGGCAGGTCACGCCGGCTGGGGAGATACCGCTGCGATTCGTCAACGCGGTGCCGCTCATCGGGCTCGTCCTGGTCGCCGTGCGTGTTGGTCTGGCGATCGCGATCAGGGACTTGCCGGCCCTCCGCCAGCCCAGTGGTGACTCCACATGATCCTGACGCTATTGATCACCTCGATCATCATCCTCTTCCTCCTGCGGGTTCCGATGGCATTCGCCATCCTCGGGCCTTCCGTCGTCTATTTCATGATCGAGGGCTACTCGGCGCACCTGGCCGTCCGGCTCGTCATGCAGGGAATCGACAGCTGGCCGCTCCTCGCCGTTCCGCTCTTCATCCTCGTTGGCATCGTGGCAACACGGACCGAGATCGCCGATCGGCTCTACGACGCAGCCCTGCTGTTCCTCGGGCCGCTCCGGGCCGGTCTGGCATATGTGAACATCGCCGTCAGCCTCGGCTTCTCCTGGATGAGCGGAGCGTCGCTGGCCGATGCCGCGGGTCTCGGCTCCATCGAGGTCAACCACATGCGCAAGAAGGGCTATCCGGCCGAGTTCTCCGTCGGGCTGAGCGCCAGCTCTGCGCTCATCAGCCCGATCATGCCCCCCAGTATTCCGGCGGTCGTCTACGCGTCCGTCGCCGCTGTGTCCACCGGAGCCCTGTTCGCAGCTGCGGTGCTTCCGGCGTTCATCATGACTTTGGCGCTGGTGGTGGTGGTCTTTGTTTGGTCACGGCGGCGGCCCGAGCTCGTGGGTGATCCGTACGACAGGAGTGAGGTGCGTCGAGCGGCCCTTCGAGCCCTCCCGCCGATGGGTGCGCCCGTGATCATCTTGGGTGGCATCCTTGGAGGCTTCTTCACCCCCACCGAGGCCGCGGGGGTCGGTGCCCTCTACATGCTCTTGCTGGCCTTCTCATACCGGACCTTGAAGTTGCGCGACGTGGCCATCATCTTCCGCGACACGGCGGTGATCACCGCCCAGATCATGCTCATCATCGGCGCCTCCGGCTTGCTCAGTTGGATCCTGGCGCGGGAGCAGGTTCCCCAGAAGGTCGCCGAGGCACTCGTCGGGCTCACCGACAACCCGGTGATCTTCCTGCTCATCATCAACGTCCTGCTCCTTATCCTCGGGATGCTGCTGGAGCCAACGTCTGCGCTCATCATCGTGACGCCAATCCTGCTGCCCGTTGCCATTACCTTCGGCGTAGACCCGCTGCAACTCGGATCCATCGTTATCTTCAACCTGATGATCGGGCTCATGACACCGCCGATGGGAGGAGTGGTCTTCGTGCTCAGCTCGGTGACCGGGATCCCAATCGAGCGCGTGTTCAAGGGCGCGGCCTTCTATCTTCCGGCCATGTTCCTCGTGCTGCTGCTGATCACCTACGTGCCCGCCGTTACGCTATGGCTGCCGCAGTTGATCGGCCTGTGAGCGGAGTCCCCTGAGTGTCTGTCCTCGAAAAGGCGAGCGAGCTTATCGACTGCCTTGGTCGAGCCGGTGAGCCGGTGACTCTCGGTTATGTCCGCTCGACTCTGGACATGCCGAAGTCGTCAACCCACCGGCTCCTCAACGAACTCGCCGCTCTCGGGATCGTGCGACGCACCGACGATGGCCGCTATTCCCTCGGCCCGCGCCTTCTCTACTGGGGTGAGGCGGCGGCCGACACATTCGATCTTCGCCAGGTGGCAGAAAAACCGATGCGCAATTTGCGTGACCAGGTGGACGAGAGCGTCCACCTCTACATACGTGAGCACGACGCCCGGATCTGTATCGCAGCCGTAGAGGGGCGGCAGGTTCTTCGGCCATTCGTCCAGCTCGGCCGACCACTTCCTCTTCGTGTCGGCGCAGCCGGCAAGCTGCTGCTGGCTTTTGCCGATAGTCAGATCCAGAACCTCGAGCTCGGTCGGGCTCGGGAGGAGGCTCCCACCATGCCAAATGCACCCGGTGCCATGCTGGGCGAGCAGCTCGAGCAGATTCGGAGGGAACGATGGGCGACCTCGGTGGGCGAGCGTGAGGAGGGTGTTTCAGCAGCTGCCACCTCGATTGTCGATGCCAGGGATCGCGTCGTGGCCGCCTTGTGCATCTCGGCACCCACCACACGCCTGGGAGAAGACGAGTTCGCTGGGCTGCGGGAGCCGCTCGAAAGTTGCGCGGCCGAAATTCAAGCCCTCCTGAAGCGAGGTTGAGTCCCAGCTGTCTCTAGAAACTTGACACCGTCGACGACGAGGGAGTACCGTTCCCAAATACCGGATCGTTATTCCAATATTCGGAACGAGCCTTGTGGAGAACGCCATTATCCGTGGTCACGGAGCTTTCAGAATTGTGTCATTGATGACTGACTCCGCTTCGCCGAGCTGGCTAACCGCAGTTCCCCACAGGATTGACGTGATTCGCGCGGGCGAGGTGGCGCAATGACCCACCCACCCGGCACGGGAGCCCACGAGGGGTCACCGACTGGACAAGCGCATAAGGCCGGCGTCTGGTCGACAGCCATCACCGCCACGACCGACGAACGCGTCTTCGTGCGGGGCATGGCACTCGACGAAGCAATCGGCAGGAAAACGTTTCCTGCGATGATCCTCAGGCTCTGGCGTGGCGACACGGCAACCCAGGATGAAGCAGACCTGCTGGACGCTTGCCTGGTCGCATCCATCGATCACGGCCCGCTCTCGCCTTCCGCGCTCGTCACGCGCACGATCGCCTCTACCCGAGCAACCCCCATGAGCGGGCTGGCCGGCGGCATCTTGACCTTCAGTGAATACCACGGTGCGGTGGTCAGTCGCGCCATGCGGATACTGGCCAGTGCTCCGGCCAATGGCTCCCTGGAAGAGTGGGCAGACGAGGTTTTCAACGCCGAACGGGCATCTGGTCGGCGTCTTCCAGGTATCGGTCACCGCTGGCATCACCAAGACCTCCGAGCAGAGCGCCTGCTGGAAGTTGCTGCAAAGCTCTCCGACAAGAGGTTCGAAGCCGCGGTTCGGGCCTTGGCTACCAGGGTGAGCCGACACTCAGGAAACTCGGTGCCGGTAAATATCGACGGAGCATTGGCGGTAGCGCTCACAGCCCTTCGTCTCGACCCGGTTTATGGCGACTTCCTGTTCGCCATCGCCAGGGGCTTCGGGTTGGCAGCCCACTATGTCGAGGAACTGGATCGCGAACGCCCCATGCGCACAATCGACCCCACCGCCGCGCGGTACGACGGGATCGCTGTGCCCGGCTTCGATCCACCGGAGCCAAATCAATGAATAGCCCCGTGCGAGATTGCTTCAGCGTCGGGAGCCGATGTCTCACTTCGCGGCACCTGAACGAGGAGAACTGACATGAAGACAGTCGCGGAGCAACTGGTCGACTATCTGCAGGACCGCGGCGTGAATCACATTTTCGGTCTCTGCGGGCACACCAACATCGCAGTTCTGGCCGCGCTCGAGCACAGTTCCATCGAGTTTGTGAATGTCCGACACGAGCAGGTGGCCAGTCATGCCGCAGACGCCTATGCCCGAGTCACGGGCCGAGCCAGCGTCCTGCTCACCCACCTCAGCCCGGGACTCACCAACGCAGCTACCGGTGTGGCGAACGCCGCTTCGGACTGCATCCCCATGGTGGTGATATCCGGCAACGTCCCTTCGTTCTATTTCGGCAAGCACCCACACCAGGAAGTCAACCTGCACTCCGATGGGGCTCAATACGAGATCTATCGACCCTTCGTGAAGCGGGCCTGGAGAGTCGAGACACCGGAGTTGTTCCCCGAGACGATCGAAAAGGCGTTTGCGCTTGCCGAATCCGGTCAGCAAGGCCCGGTCCTCGTCGACGTTCCGATGAACATCTTCTCCGCGACAGTAGAACCTGGGCTTTTCGAGAGATGGAAAGGCAACGACCGCAGCATCAGGCGTCCCGCGCTCGACAGAGCCACTGCAGTCGAGATAGTCAAAGCTCTGGTCGAGGCCGACAACCCGGTGCTCTACGTGGGTGGCGGAGTCCTCTTGTCTCGGGCGAGCGCCGAGTTGCAGGCGTTCGTCGACCACATGGGGGTGCCTGTCGCTCACAGTCTGATGGGCAAAGGCGCCCTTTCGGACGACCATCCCCTCGTCCTCGGCATGACCGGGTTCTGGGGAACGTCGTTGGTCAACCAGAAGACGATGGGCGCCGACATCATACTTGCGATCGGAACACGGTTCAAAGAAGCCGACAGCAGCTCGTGGTATCGGGGCTACACCTTCGACATCCCGCCAACGCGGCTGCTGCACATCGACATCGACCCAAGCGAGATCGGGCGCAACTTCCCTACTGAGATCGGAGCCGTGGCCGACGCCAAAGCAGCCCTAGGGATCCTCGTAGACGTCGCTCGGGAGCTCTACCCAAACGGTTTCGGCTCCGCGCAACTCGCCGATGAGATCGCTGACTTCAAAGCCGGGTTCGTCGAATCGAACAAGACAATGGCCACCAGCGATGCCTGGCCGATGATGCCCGAGCGCATCCTCGCCGATTGCCGGACCGCCCTCCCCGACAACGCATACCTGGTCACCGATGTCGGCTGGAACAAGAACGGCGTGGGACAGCAATTCCCCATTCGGGAGCCCGGCACGTTCCTCACTCCAGGAGGGTTCGCCACCATGGGATTCGGCCCACCGGCTGCGATTGGCGCCAAGCTAGCCGCCCCGGATCGGACAGTGGTGTGCCTGGTGGGCGACGGGGGGTTCGGTCAAAACCCAGCGATGCTGGCAACGGCGATGGAACTGGATCTCGACATCGTTTGGGTGGTGATGAACAACAACGCCTACGGCACCATCGCCGGGCTGGAGAAGGCTCACTTTGGCACCGTCTACGGGACCACATTCCCGGGCAAGCCGGGGGAATCCCTGCCTGACTACGCGGCCATCGCCCGGGCCTATGGCGCCAGCGGCTTCGTGGTCGAGGCGGCGAGCCAGTTCTTGCCGATCCTGCAGAAGGCCCTCGAGACAGGCGGCCCGGTCGTGATCGACGTCCCAATGAAGAACAACCCGACCCCAACCACCGGTCACTGGAACATTCTCGACATCTACTCCCCCGACTCCGACGCCTCGCACGAAGCCACTGATTGAAAGGCAGCCCGAACATGGCACGCGGGATCACCGCTGAAGAGAAGGAACTGGCCGGGCGGATGCTCGACCGTGCCCGTGCCGCTATGGCCCTGGTCGCCGACTACGACCAAGCTCGGGTCGACCGACTGGTACAGGCTCTGGCCTGGGCCGTGAGCAACGAATCGACGTTTACCCGGCTCGCCCACATGGGGGTGGACGAAAGCGGGGTCGGCGATCGCGAAGGACGACCCAACAAGCGGTTCAAGATCCATGGAATTCTGCGCGACGCGTTGCGTCAGCCCAGTGTCGGCATTATCGAAGAGGACCACGAACGCGGGCTCGTCAAGTACGCCAAGCCGGCAGGGGTGATCGCATCGCTGGTGCCGATGACCAACCCGGTCTTGACGCCGCCTGGCACTGCCATCAACGCGATCAAAGCTCGAGATGCGGTCATCTTCTCTCCCCACCCGCGGACCAAGAAGACCTCCAACGAGGTGGTCCAGATCATGAGAGACGTCCTCGAGCGGGAGGGAGCCCCAGCTGACCTCCTGCAGTGCGTGCCAGAGCCTTCGATCCCCATCGCCCAGGAGTTGATGGCGATCTGCGACATGACAATCGCCACCGGCGGCCCCGCCATGGTTAAAGCAGCCTATGGATCGGGCAAACCGGCATTCGGGGTCGGCGCCGGCAACTCCACGATTGTCATCGACGAGACGGCTGACGTCGAGGAAGCGGCGCGAAATACGAGGATCTCGAAGACCTCCGACTTCGGATCGGGCTGTTCATCTGATGGGAACGTGCTGATAGACGATCGCATTTACAGCGACCTCCTCGATCGCTTGCAGGCTGAAGGGGGGTACGTCGCCGACGCGGATCAAAAGGCAATGCTCGAACGCGTGATGTGGGATGAGAACGGCACCCGCACCATCGCGACCATCGCCCAACCCGCTCCCCGACTCGCAGAGCTCGCCGGCTTCGAAGTCCCCCAGGACACAAGGTTTCTGATTGTGGAACAGGAGGGAATCGGGAAAGAGCACAGGTTCTCAGGTGAGAAGCTGACCACGCTGCTCGCGGTCTACCGGTATGACGGGTTCGACGACGCCCTCGACAAGGTCAAGAGGATCTACCAGGTGGGGGGTGCCGGGCACTCCTGTGGGATCTACTCGTTGGACGATGAGCACATCGATGCCCTGGCCCGAGTCGCGCCTGTGAGCCGCATGATGGTCCGACAACCCCAGTCGAAAGCCAATGCAGGTTCGTTCACCAACGGTATGCCGATGACATCGAGCCTCGGATGTGGCATCTGGGGAGGCAACATCACCAACGAGAACATCGGTCTCAAGCACTACCTGAACGTGACCTGGGTCAGCAGGCCGATTCCCGAAGACCGCCCGACAGAGCAGGAGCTCTTCGGAGAGTTCTACGGGACCGCCACTCCGTGACGGGAGACGGGCCTCACCAATTCTCCCTGGCTTACCTGACCGTCTTTGGCTCCCCGCCACGGCGAATGATTCAGATCGCTGCCGAAACCGGTTACGACTTCGTCAGCCTGCGCCTCGCACCGGTGACCGAAGATGAGCCGACATTCCCCTACACGACCGATCAGTCGCTGGTAGCCGACGCGGTCAAGGCTTTGGACGAATACGGCGTCGCGGTATTGGACGTCGAGCTAATCAGGGCCGATCCGGGCACGAAACCCGCCGACTGGCGCCGCTTCGTCGAGGTTGCCGAGGAGTTGGGTGCCCGTCACATAATCACTCAGATCCCCGAACCCGACACCGGCATGGCCGTGAAGATCTTCCAGGAGATCTGTGCCCTCGGTGGTCAGAGCGGGATGACCATCGACCTCGAGTTCATCCCGTGGACTGCCACGCACGATCTGGCGCGGGCGCTGGAGATCGTGACCCTCGCCGACTCACCCAATGGGGCAATCCTGGTCGACACGCTCCACTTTGCGCGTTCGAAATCGTCGCTCACGCAGCTGGCGGATCTCCCCGCCAACCTCATCAACTTCATTCAACTCTGTGACGCACGTGACCCGCGGTCTGTCAGCGACGACGAGTTCATCAGGATCGCTCGGTCAGATCGGGAACCACCCGGACAGGCGGACATCGACCTCAAGCCCATCGTGGAAGCCATGCCCCTGGTGCCGTATGCTCTGGAGGTGCCCAACGACAAGAGACGCGAGGCGCTAGGAGTGGAGAGGTACGCAAGGCAGGTTCGGGAAGCAGCCGAGGAATTCTTCGACGGCGTCGTGCCTGGACATGCGATCTCGGGTCGATGACATGACCAGGATCCTTCTCATCAACGGGCCGAATCTCAACCTCCTCGGACTCCGAGAGCCAGAGGTCTACGGGCACGAGACCCTCGCGGACATCGTCAATGACCTTCGCTCGTTTGCCGCTGACCGCGATGTCGAGCTGAGCGATTTCCAGTCCAATTCCGAGGGCGCGTTGGTCACGGCGATCCATGACGCCCGACTGACAGTCGACGGGATCGTCATCAATCCCGGTGCATACACGCACTACAGCATTGCCATCCGGGACGCGATCGCAGGTGTAGCGCTCCCTGCCGTCGAGACCCACCTCTCGAACATTCACGCCCGCGAGCCGTTCCGAAAAGAGTCGGTGCTGTCCGCGGTATGCGTGGGCGTCGTCGCCGGATTCGGGCGCCACAGCTATTTCGTGGCCTTGGATGCCCTGCTACGACACCTTGGACACGAATCGAAGTGACTTAGAAGGCCCGTTCGATCGCATCGGTATCAAGGGGCCGTCCGTCCAGCACCTCCGAGATGAATCGAGGGTAGGCGATCTGCATGCGTGCGATCCCCACCAGATCGGTCATGCCGGCCCGCACCGTCGCCTGGGCGACGTTCGGGAGCCACCTCTGGAGGTAGCTGTAGCCCGAGCCGACGGTCGTGATTCCCGGAACCGACCGTCGCAACCGGTTCGTGACGTCGATGTGTCTCGCCACACCGACCAGGGGATTCTCCGGTGTCACGTACTCCCCTGGCTTGTTTTTGAGGGCAGGCCTCTGAAAATGCCAGGCGTTGTAGGGCGAAGATCCGGTGACGCAAATGAGATCGACCCCCATGTCCTTCATGATGGTCAGCAGCCTGATTGGCTCGCTCAGATCGATCTCGTGCCCAGACTCATCGGTCCCGAACCAGTAGCGGGCCGGCTCTGACGTGATCGGGTGCCCGACGCCGTCTTCCCCGGCAGAGTGGACGACGGTGTCAAAAGCGCTGAGCCTGAGCCCGAGCTTGAGGTCAGGGGAACTGGACCGCACGCGATCAACGATCGTCCGCAGAAAACGGGTCCGATTGTCGAACGACCCCCCGAACTCCCCTGGTCTCTCATATGCGCCGAGCACTTCGTGCCCCAGAGAGCCGTGGCAAGCCTTGAGGTCGACGAAGTCGAACCCGGCCTCGCCAACGATCTCAGCTGCAATCGCGTAGTCGTCTATGAGCTCGTAAAGCTGGCCATCCGTAAGAAGCGGCTGATCAGGCGGAGGGCCGAGCGTGGCGTCGAGATGCGGGTGGCGTCTGACGGTGACCGGAGCATGATCCCCTGACGGTGCAGGGTGACTCAGCCGCCCCGAATGCGTTAGTTGGAGCCCGAGCTTGAGGTTTCCCGTGTCCCCGAACTCCTCGCGGTGCGCGGAAACGGCTGCGTCGCGGAGTCGGCGCAGACCGGCGGCGGTGGTGGGAGCGATGAGCAGCTGTGCGACTGAGCTCCGGCCGTCTTTGCGGACCGCGGCCGACTCCCCCCAGATCAATTTGGCCCCACTGCGCCCGAACGCCGCCCAGCGCCCGAGCGAGCCGTCCGTGGGATTGCCGTCGATATCGCTGTCCCAGCCTTCCAAGGGGAGGATGGCAAATCGATTCCCGATTTCGAATCCGCCCGCCGAGATCGGTTGAGCGAGAGGAGAATGAGGCCCCGTCTCGACTTCATCATCGGACGGAATGTCGATGTCAGCACTGCGGACGTAGCCCGAGAACTCGGTTGCCGTGGTGAACTGTGACGGACTTGGGTAGTGGGGCAAGAGAACTAGGTATCCGATTTCATCGACCAAGGCTGAGCGCGCCTACCTCGTCCTCTCTGCCGAATGGGCAGCTATGTCACCAAGAGAATGTGACCCTCTGCCCGATGCGGTATCGAGCATTCCCTCAAGGACCTCGAGCACCTCCAACTCGCTGATGTCGTCGGCCACGAATGGGTCCCCGACGTCCCGAAGCAACACGAACCGGAGTTGGCTCCCACGCCTCTTCTTATCCTTTTGCATGGCTTCGATCAGAGTTCGAGGTTGAATCCCCTCCGGCAAACGAGTCGACAACCCGACATGAGAGACGAGGGATTCGACCCGATCAGAAAGGCCCGAGGACGCGTAGCCCTTGAGCTCCGAGAGGCGAGAGGCGGCGACGAGCCCGACGGCCACCGCTTCGCCATGGTTCCATTCCCCATGAGTGGCGTGCTCAATGGCGTAGGCAAAGGTGTGCCCCAGGTTGAGGACCGTGCGACGTCCGGTTTCCTCAAAGGGGTCCTCCTGGACGATGGCAATTTTGATCTGGATGGCCTGAGCAACGAGATACTGGAGGTTGGCGAGTGCCCCGGGTGAAAGTCGGCTTCCCTCCCGCCAGTTGGTCTTTTCGATGTGGTCGAGTAGGAAAGAACTGGCGACCAGCCCGTGCTTCATCACTTCAGCCGCGCCCGATATGAAGTCCCGATCGGGCAAAGTCTGCAGGGTGGCGACGTCGGCCAGAACGGCCTTAGGCTGCTTGTAGAGCCCGATTAGATTTCTGCCTTGAGGAGCATCAAGACCGACCTTGCCCCCGATGCTCGTGTCGATCATCGCGATGAGATTGGTAGGACAGTGGACGAGGTCGACACCGCGTAGATACGTGGCGGCAGCGAAACCCGCGATGTCGCCAATGGTGCTGCTGCCCAATGAGACAACAGTGGCCGTGCGATCGAATCCGGCTTCGAGAAGTCGGTCGTAGACGATCTGGACTGAGCCGATCGTCTTCTGGTTCCGCCCCACCGGCAGAACGATCGTCAGGTCGACGTCTCCGAGACTGTGCCCGTACAGGTCGTGCACCACGTCGTCGGTGATGAGTGCGACCGGACCCCTAATCGTTGCGAGCTGGCGAAGGAATGGGAGAATCCCGGCTCCAACCGTGAACTCATATCCGCCGCTTGGGCTGGTGATGGGATAGGTGTCGTGACCCGACCAAAGGCTGGCCAACTCCTCAGCAATGACGCCCGGATCTACCTGATCTGTTGTCAGCTGAGGAAAACGTTCGTAGTTGGGTGCGCGTTCGGTTAGGAGCTCGATGATCCTCTGCTTGGGATCGGCGACTTCGAGCAGCGGACGATTGACCCGGGTCTTGTCGCCCGTCACACGGTCATAGATCTCCTCGGGGGTGGCAACCAGGCAGAAGATTCGCCCGTTTCGACTCAGTGCCTGGAAGTTCTGAGGGTCGAGAAGCATGCGGCCGCCGGTTGCGATGACCAGGCCCTTTCGCTCGCCGAGCTCGATGGCGAGCGAGCGCTCGATCTCCCGAAACGCGGACTCTCCCTGAAGCCTGAAGATCTCGTCGATCGGACCATGACGAGCCTCAATCACGAGGTCAGTGTCGACGAACTCGCGTCCGAGCCTCTGGGCCAACTGCTGCCCGACCGTCGTCTTGCCTGTGCCCATGAAACCAGTGAGCACGAGATTGTTGTCGGGCGTCATACTCGATGAGGTTACCTCCCGGGGCCCGTTCCACCCTTGCCCCGAGCTCTAGCCTCTCAGGTCAGACGCCAGCTGTGGCACCCTCAGTCACTTCGCTCTTGTGGGCCGCAAAGGCCGCCAGAACCTCTTCCTTTTCCGGCTTTGGCACGCCCACGAAATCCAGCGTGCGGGCGAGTTCAGCCGCAACCTCATCGAATTCTTCCGGAGTGATCTGGAACTGGCGGTGTGCTTCTTCCAAGCCGATAGGTGTCTCCCCTGGCTTGGTGCCCACATACTCGAATGGTCCACCGGCAACGTTGCAGACCCAGAGAGTTCGCATGAACTTCAGGCCCGGCAGCCTCCCCAATTGCTGGGTGTGCCATTCCCGCAGGGCGGGGTTCTTGGAAGCTTGGCCAACGATCGGATTCTTGACGACTGCGTCGCTGAAGTGCTCAACCACCGCGGCGATCGCAAAAACCCCACCGAGCCTTTCGTAGAGGGTCTTCTCTGCCATGGCTCCTCCTTCTATCGCTAACAACTCCTATTTTACATTATCAGGAGCGGTTTGCCTGGGTCGGGAAAAGCCGGTCAAGGAATTTGAAGCCCTGCTTCGTCCGTAGGAGGAAGTGGTCAGCCCCAGTCAAACGTCAGCACTCGAAACCAAATCGACGGTTGCCTGGTGAAGGAGTGACCCCAAGACGGCCACTCGGGATAGTTTGGCGAGTTACTTAAGGGGCATTTAGGTCGATGAGGTCTTCCGGGTCGACTATCTCGAGGATGCGTTTGACGCACCTTGAAAGATTTCGGATAGACACGCCGGTTCCATCGCCACGAAACGAGAATCGGAGACCGCTGAGACCGGTGACATCCAGGAGGTCAGATCGACCAGATCGAAAGCCAACGATCTGAATCTGCCCCTCAATGGTGGAGGTTCTGGCGGATCACAGGGCCACCTCCAAGAAGGCCGCGAAACGCGGCCGATCGTCGCGGCATATGCGGTCAACTAGCCTCCCCTGTTGGATGCCGACTCCTGAGGAGAGTTTTCGCAGGCTCACTCCCTTCGAGCAGCATGCCCTGCTGTCCTCTGTGGCGAGAACCATCCGACGCGATGCAGAGGCTGCACGCCTCTTTCCTACCGGCAGCTGGCCCCCGGATGAGCTCTCCAAACGGCGGGAGGCATGGAGACTGTTCACCGCCACCGGCCAGACGGTGGAAGATACCGTGTCGCTGATTTCCAAACTTGCGGAGAGGTTGGGTGAGTCGGTCGAATGGGTGGCAGGAGTGCTGCTCGAGGCCCACGAGCGTCAGACCAAGAGCGACGCTACCTGATCTCAGCCGCCCGAGTCTTCCCTGCCTGGAGCTGCCCTGGCTCGCCGACGAAGTCAACGAGGAGGCCGAGGCTCGGCTGGCGAACCCATCCGCGACATGAAGTAGCCAATTTGGATGCGACGGCCGATCGGACGCAGGTCGCGGCGCCCCAGCCGGGTGATATCCCGATTCGGCGGAACGGCGGACACGCCGGTTCCATAGAGCAGCGTCAAGTTGCCACAGTGGGGCGTTAGTAAGACGCTAAGACCGACTGCCTAGGGACCTGCCTGCGGTATTCATAGGGGGTGCGTCGCCCGATGGGCGGCGCGTTTGTTTGTCGTTGCTGGGAAACGACACGGGCGAGAGATAGGTCGGTCGCGGTGAATCTAAAGCAGAGGCTCTTCGGGAGGCCATTCGCCTCTTACGAGGAGCAACATCAACTGCTTCCAAAGCGGTTGGCCCTTCCGGTCTTCGCCTCCGACCCGCTCTCTTCGGTGGCCTATGCCACCGAAGAGGCGATGCTGGTGCTGGCTCTCGCCGGCACGGCCGCCTTCAGCTTCTTGACACCGCTGTCGCTGGGCATCGCCGCTGTGCTTCTCATCGTCATCGTCTCCTACCGGCAGACGATCAAAGCCTATCCGGATGGTGGTGGGGCGTTCATCGTGGCCAACGACAACATTGGTATTCGCACCGGGACCGTGGCGGCTTCGGCCCTCTTGATCGATTACGTGCTGACAGTGTCAGTGGCTGTGGCGGCCGGTGTCGCCGCCATCACTTCGGCTGCGCCCAATCTCGTCACTTGGCGTGTGGAGATGGGTCTCGGGTTCGTCGTCCTATTGACGATCGCCGGACGATACTCCGAATCTCTTCGCACGCGGGGTTAATCGGGTTGTATCCCCGTCGCGGTTGAGATCCGAACCTATTTTTGAGCCGAGTTGCAGCAGATCATCGACTCGATCCAGATCGTGACAGGGTGAATCCCAAAGGATCCGTCCAAGTCGGCTGCGGCACGTGATTGTCGCAGCCGTGCGGATGAGGAGTCATCAAAGTGAAGTGAGTCACCCTGATACCGACAAGGTGGCTGCCTTTAGCCGCTCGCGCGTCATCGCGTGGCTGTATCCAGACATGCCACCTTCGTTGGCAGGAAAGCGCGCTGGGTCCGCTCGATACGACCCACCCTGAAGTCCATGAGGCGCCCGGTACCTCGTTCAATCGCAGCCGCCCGACTCGGGGTTGTCGAACCAGGCTCACCAGGTGACTACAAGGGTTTACTGATGGTGGAGGTGAGGAGATTTGAACCCGTGGATTCACCCTTCGAGGGAAGTCCCAAGCAAGCCCCTGACCCACCCCGCGACCATCGACGCTGCCACTACGACAAGGGCGAACGTTGAGCCCTGATCAGCCGCCGTTGGTCCGAATCGGGACCTTGAAGTCAACGCGCAATTCGTCGACTACCTGAACGCCATCCGGAACAGCCCCTGCGGCTGGTGGACGGTCGCTTCGGACCAGCCGCGGAGCCGCCGGTCCGCCGCCCAGCTTGTTGTTGAGATGGTCGAGCAACTCTTGCTTCGGGATACGCGTGTAGCTGCCGTGCGGCGTGACCGAGATCGCCGCTCCCCATAGGTTCGTCAGGCGCTTGTCTTCGAGGAAGAACCGTGGGCTGGCGTTGTGACTCCCGTGATGCCCAACCTTGTAGAAGGTGCAGCGCCGCAGCAGGTCCATGTGCTGACTGTCGTCACGGCTGAGCTGCCAGCTCCCCCACTGCGAGTCGCCCGGGAATAGGAGCACAGCATCGCCGATCTCGAACGCCAGCATCAAGCTGGTGTTGTTGACCGCAGATTCCAGCGCGGCCGCCCCGAGCAGAGCCGAGCTGCTGGAAAGCCTTTTGAGCAACTCGAAGATTTTCTCATCCGGCCTGCCGGCGAAGTCCGAGGGCGGCTCCCATTCGGGGAACGGGAGCTGGACCCGGTCCTCGGGGCTTGACGTCGGCGAGACGGCATGCAGAAAGCTCTCCTCGTGCGGCGGGTCCATGGCCGTGAGCGCGGATTCGTCGTCCGACGGCCCAAGCACATGAACGTCGACCCCAGGGAGCGCGTCCGTGCGGTGCGGCTGACCCGCCGGCAACCGCCGCAGAAATTCTCGGGCCGCGCCCTGGCTGCCACCCTTGAAGCCGCGGTGGAGCGTCGTCATAGCGGCGTCATTCTTGAGAGAGAGCATCGGGTCCTGGTCGATCTGCCCCGAAGGCGACTCGCCGAAGAAGTTTTCGATGACGTGGGCGATGAAGTCGCGCTCCTCGTCACCGAGCGCGTTCAGACCATTGAGCGTGTGGAATTCCTGGCTGAGCGCCACAGCGAACGACGACATCTCTTGCAGTAGACGGACCGCCTCCGGATCGTTCGGGTCTTCGGTCCACGGCATCCAGACCTCGTCGACGCGCACGTCGCCCCAGGCCGAGTCAAGGAAACCAGAGACGTGGTCTTCATGTCGATGGGTGATGGCGACGACGTCGATCCGAGCCTCACCGTCGTCCGTGACGTCGGCGATTATGTGTTGCACAACGTCTTCAATCGGCACCACCTGGCCGCCGACCGTTGGCCGCTTGATCGAGCCACAGTCGATAAGCATTTTGCGTTCCCGGCCATCCTCTGCGGGGAAACGAAGCAAGAAGCAGTCACCAAAACCGACGTTGTACATCGATACGGTCACGTGCTCGTTCACGGTCAGTCGTCCCCCTTCTGGGCCTTGCCTCGTGGCGGGCGCTGGCGCCGGATGCCCTGGTGAACCGCGCTGAAGTCGTATCGTCGAAGCATGCGGTCGGAAAGCGGGAAAATCTCGTCGTCCTCCCACGAGAAGTGCGGGTCGCGATCGTCGGACTCGGCAACGAAAGCCCGCATTGCGGCTAGCCGCTCCTCAGCCTGTTGTTTCGTCTTGGGCCGTAACGTGTCGTTGGGAAGTGGCTTCGAGATGATGTAACGGGGGGTCCCGTCTCCGGAAAAAATCACGGTCGTACCTGCCCGCGGCTGCACGCCTCCCCAAGTCGGGTCGTCGTCCTCCTTGCGCTTCTGCGCGAATTGCACACTGGCCTCGGTTAGCAGAAGCCCGTCGTCGCCTACACGAAACATGGTGTGAAACCCCCGCACCGAGATCGGGTTGTCGATGGTGTCCTCTTCTAACCCGAGGGCGATGTGGTTCTGCTTCGCGTATTTTTGCAGCGCCGCGGCGACCTTCTCAGACTCCTCCCCATCGCCATAGGAGTACGACGTCCGCTTGGCCCCCCAAGATCGGGCATCTGCTATGAGCAGGTGCCCCAGTACCCCTTCCTCCAGCGGATCGAACAAGGCTGTGGTATCGGCGGCGGGCCATAGCATCGATTCCTCGTTCAGCGATAGAACGTCCGATGGGTAGACGCCCCGGGCAAGGAACGAGTCCACCAGGTTGGCCCTGAGGTCAAAGGGATCGTCTGGGTTCAGCTCGGAGTCGGCGGTGACGAGAGCTCGAAGGTAGTCGCCGTACGTCAGGTCGACAGGTGGGAGATAATCAAAGGCTCTGATGCAGAGGTCGAGTACCCGCTGGGCGGTGTCCGCCGCCTCGTCGGTGAGTCGCACGACTAGGTCGGGATGGAGATGGCCTTTGCCATCGCCGGTTCCGGCCCCGAGCCGCACGAGGTCTTTGACGCGTTCGCTGTACGTGGTGAAGAAGGCATCGAACACCGCCCTCACCAGAATCGCGCCCCGGTTGTGCGGCTCGAACGCCCTCCGGTATTCGGTTGGATCGGGCTGCTCCTCTTCGTCGCGGGCCTTGCGCAGAGCCGCGCCTTGGGCGGTTGTCTGGCCGAATTGGCGGGCCAACTCGATAAGAGGGCCAGGCTTCGACAGGTCGCCACCGCTCTCCTGGATAGCCTCACTCAGCACGCCGGGATAGGCGAAGTGCTGGAAGATCGCCACGATGTCGGCGATGCCCTCATGGAACGCCTTGACGTCGGGGTTGGTCGCGTAGTTGAACGCAGGGCGAAGTCGGTGCACGAGCGCGTGCGTGACTTCATGGGCGACGATGTCGTGAGAGAGACAGGTGAACACGAGCTGGCTGGGAATGTTCTCGCCCGGGTCTTCCGGGTCGGCCCGGTAGTAGCCGAGACAAATTGCGTTGGTTGGCGGGTGAAAAAAGGCGTTCCGCCCCTCAAACGCATGTGGCAGCACAGTCAGTGGGTCGAAGCGCAGTCTGCGTCCGAGCGCACGCTCGAAGTTGGCGATGACCTTCATCGCGACTGCGTACACCATTTGCTGGTGGAACTCGGGATTCCCGACGTTGGGCTCCAGGCCGCCGCCGGCGCGCAGCTCCGGCAGGTCGAGGTTGACGGGCTTGTAGTAACGCCCCGACCCCGCGTCGTAGTCCACTACCCGGATCAGCCTCCCGCTAGGTCCGGGCGCCAGCTCCTCATACGGAATCTCCAACGTGATGCGATAACGGCGCCGACGCCCGAGCTGCGGATCGAATGCGTAGACCTTGAGCGGCCGGATCGCGTAGACGTTGGCGGTTTTGTCGGCATGATCCCGACCGCGTCTGACAGGCGCCGAACTCACGGATCCCTTGGATGCCGGTGCCTTCAACTGGTCCCCCTTGACGCCTCGAAAGGTACCACCTTCCAACTGCGCCCGTGGGGGCTCTAGAACTAAGGCGGATCATCGACGTGTGTAGACCTCGCCACACGAGCTCACGAGCCCATCGAAGTGCCTTTCACGGCAGACGCCAAAGTGGTTGGCGCCTCGGGACATTGCTTCAGCTCGGGCGATGGGATTCATCGCTTCATTACCGAGCTCTTCAAGGAGTCTTCGTCGATTGACTGGTGGTCCCAGGACAGGCCTGGCGAAAGTCACATGCTTGGGATTGGTTGGGTTGTGACAGGTTCTCGGTCGTCGGCGCGCATACCCTCGTTCGCGGCGCCCTAGGACAAACCGTTATGAGTCTGCCTGCGGGAAGCAGTCGGTAGCGTTATCACGGCCAAGGATGAAAGACGCCCGGGTTGCCAACGACGTCCGCGAAGGCGAATCCTTCCGTTCCTCGTGGACCGAACCATGCCCGCGTGTACCCGCTGAACCCAAAGCTTGCAGGATCATCAAGTGTTGTAACGTCAACAACTGCAGTCACCGTCGCGCGACATTGATGTCGACCGGCGTGATCACGGGCATGCCACCGCTCAAGGTTGGGCGGCCGATCTATGACGAATGCGCTGTAATCGATCCCATCCCAAGCGACCGCGAGAAGGAACTCCGGAGGGAACGCCAGCCCCGGAGCACGTGGGAAACCGAACGGAAAAGTGGCCGGATCGGTGTCTATCGGCCAAAACCACTCGAACTCCTTGACCTGTTTTGGTAGGACCGGCTGGTCAGGTACTGGAGCAGCCAAGGTCATCGAAAATTCGAAGCTCTGGGACTGCTTGCTGACCTCGACTCTGATGATGTCCAAGAAGGCAGGTGTAGTTCCCGGAGCGCCAATCTTTGTGGTATCACCCACTGGGTCGAAAACGGTGACGGTCGTGCCGCCAGCAGCTGATTGTGCCGGTGCCGCCACCATCACAGCCAGCAGCGCAGCCGCGATCAGCGGGGAGATGGCTCTCTTCTTCATAAGCAGCTCATGCCCGGCTTGCCAGACAAGTGACGGGATTTACCGAAAGTCGTGCCGAGGCGTGTCAACTCGAGGATTAGCAGTCGGCCGCCCGAGCCTTCTTGAGCCGTTTGAGAACGCGAAAACGAGACCCACCCGTCCGGCGTCGTGGTGAATAAGCTTGGTTAGTCCGGGCTTGGCGCCTTCCCAAAGTGCGCCGAGATCAGTACCCGGCAACGCCGAAACCCCCCGACCCTCTAGGGCCAGGGGGTTTCCCGTTTCATTTGTGATCGGTCTGTCGTCGCCAGCAGTCGTAGTGGAGTGTGCGTGGCTCCCTTTGGCGGTCATTGCCATGGTGCCGATCCTCGCCTCGCTCGCCGCCACCGCCGTCCCAACCTCGCAAGCCGCAGGAATCCAGCCCGCAGTAGCAATCCGCGTCGTTGACTGACCAGCCAGACACACAGCTGGGTCGCTTCGCACATGGTCGTTTCGCACACGGAGAGCGGCGCCGCGGATCAGGTGCGGACCAAACCCACTTCGCGGGGCGTTGACCTCCGAGGGTCGACTGAACCGCCCCGGGTTTTCTGGAGGCTCCAGATTTTGAGAGGATGGAGCCATGACAGGATCGACACGTAGGAGATACCCGAAGGAGGTCCGGGAGCGGGCAGTGCGCCTGGTCTTCGATCACCAAGCTGAGTATCCGAC
>DATLEZ010000178.1:0-45833 GCA_035525055.1 Acidimicrobiia bacterium
AGAGGGAGAACGTGTGGTGGCTGGGACCGAAGGGCTACGACGTGCTCCCGGGTTACCTCCACCACTTCTCGGTGGCGACGATCCCCTTCAAGGTGAACGACGTCACCCACAGCGTGTCACCCTTGAAACTCTTCGAATACATGGCGGGTGGCAAACCGGTGGTAACCACGGCGATGCGAGAAGCCCAGCACTACGAGCACGTCCTGGTTGCCCACGACCCCGACGAGTGGGTGAGGCTGATTGTGGAAGGTGTCGCTTTGGACCGCGACCCGGCCTTCGTGAAGAGCCTGCAAAGAACCGCCCGAGCCAACACCTGGGACCAACGAGTAGGCACCCTGATCGACGCGGCGTCCAAGACGAGGTAGGCCAGGTTCGAGGTTCCTCGAGACGAACCCGCTCGGACCACACCCTTCAACTGCCGCTGGGGTCGCTGATCACCCCCCCAAGCAGGGGCACAGAAAAACCACCGCTTCCCCTCCCTAGGGGAGATAGGACCTGTCTTCCTCATAGGAGTATTCGGAGATGTCCCCCCGCTTGCGGGGTCAAGGTTCTTTGCTCCGGCTTGGAGGCCGAAGAATTACGGAACAAAGAACCTTGATCAGACCGATCGCCCCTTGGGCGATCGAGGGGGGTGCGCGAACTCCGGACGCAGTCGACCCGATTGATCGCCGCCGGTTCGTTCGACAACCTCTCATGTTCCGGTTCTTCCTGACACACAGGCACAATTGGATCCGATGCGCGTTTCGGTGATTGTGCCGGTTCTAAATGAGCGGGAGGCTGTGGGGCCTCTCGTTGAGGCTTTGTTTGGTCAGACTCGGGCACCGGACGAGGTGGTCATCGCCGACGGGGGGTCCGATGATGGGACCCGGGGGATCCTCGACGAACTGGCCCAGCGTCACCCGGGACTGACAGTGATCGACGGACCCGGCGGGATCTCCGGGAACCGCAACGCCGCCATCAGGGCGGCAACCGGAGAAGTGATCGCCTGCACCGACGCCGGCTGCCTCCCCGAGCCGGGGTGGCTCGAAGCTCTGGCCAAGCCATTCGAATCCGGGGCCGACTGGGTGGCGGGGTTCTACCGGCCCGAAGGCAAGACCACCGCGTCGACCGCCGCCGGGGTCGTGATGATGACCGTCCTCGAAGAAGTCGACATGGATCACTTCCTTCCGGGCGGGAGCTCGCAAGCCTTCACGAAGGAGGCATGGGAGACGGTGGGGGGATTTCCGGAAGGGATCAATGCGGGCGAGGACACCCTCTACGGGGAGCAATTGCGGTCCGCCGGGTATCGGCCCGAGTTCGCTCCCGATGCTCTGGTCGCCTGGCATCCGCCCTCGTCGCTCCAAGAGATGGCCGACAAGGCCCGGCTCTGGGGAGAAGCCGACGGGATCAACCGGGTACGGACCGGTGCCTACCTGCGGGTCATTGCCGCCTACTGGATCCTGCCGTTGGTCGCCGTCGTGGCCGCGTCCTTCTTCCCGATCCTGGGCCTGGCGATCCTCGTCGCGTTCCTGGCCATCGTCATCTTCCGCACCCGGTTCAAGTATCGATGGGTCCGAGGATGGTCGAAGTGGTTCATGGTCCCCATTGCCCACGTCCGTCAACAGTTGTCTCAAAGCCTGGGCTTTCTCGAGGGGTTTGGTCTCGGCAACCTGTCGAAGAAGGTGAAGGGAAGGGTCTTACGGCCGATCCAGCGCTTCTTGCCCGAGTCCTGGGTGCAGAGCCTCGCCGGAGAAGCGAAGCCACTACGCCACAACGTCGATGTTCGGCTCGACAACGAGACCCTGATCACGCGGTGGTTGCAAGACACGCCGGCCACCTATCGGGTAGGCACCAAAGGACCGAAGCCGGGCCAGGCGCTAGTCCAGGCGACGGTCGAACTGCGCCCCGGATTGGAACCGTTGGCATCCCCTCTGGCGGTGAGCCTTCCCGAAGCACTGGTCAAGGATCTCGCCGACGAACCCCAGATCCTGGAGGACCCTGTTGCGTCTTACGCGGTGCTGCGGCAGTCGGGGCACCGGTACTCGTTGGTCCCGTCGCTGGGAGGTTTCACCGCCCGGAAGGACCCAATCATGGGTGCCGGTTCGCTAGTGGTGCTGGCGGCCGTCCCCATCCACGATGTCGGCGGCGGCAGCCGGGGATCCCAGATTGCCCAGGAGGCAGCAAGCCGCAACATGCACGTGACCTATCTCTCGCGATTCGATGCGGCCGAGTCCATGGACCTCGGGCTCAGGTTCATCCACCCGCGCCTCGAGGAGATGGTGATTGGCGAGTTCGACGCCGAGTCATTCCTGGCTAGGGATCCGCAGGGGCCGCGGATCGCCCTGGTGGAGTTCCCGCATCGTGACTACAAGCCGATCGTGGAGGCACTATGGAACAACGGATTCCGGATCGTTTACGACCTCATCGATGATTGGGATGACGCCACTCTCGGCGGATGGTGGTACGACCACGAGTTCGTCGAGTGGCTGGTCGCCCACACCCATGTGCTGACGGCGTCGGCCCCTTCACTCGTCCGATCGCTGCGGGAGAAATCGGGTCGTGAAGTGATCGAGGTTCCCAACGGAGTCAACGCCCGCATCTTTGACATCGACATCACTCGACCCGTTCCTCGTGATCTCCCCGCCGGCGATGGGCCGCTGTTCGAGTATCACGGGTCGCTCTATGGAAACTGGTTCGACTGGTCGGCTATCGCTGGGATCGCTCGCGCCTTCCCCGAGGCGAGGATCGTCCTCATCGGCGACCGACCGCGAAGGATTCCGGAGCTGCCCAACAACGTTCATCTACTCGGCCTGAAACCGCAGGGAGCCCTGCCCTCGTATCTGGCGCAGGCTGACGTCGGGTTGATTCCGTTCGTGGTGTCGAAGACGACCCACGCGGTCAGCCCGCTCAAGGCATTCGAGTATCTGGCGATGGGAGTGCCGGTGGCGGCGGCGCCGCTGGAGCCACTGGAGGGTTTGGACGGGGTCCATACCAACACCAATCTGTTCGAAGCAGTTCTCCGTGCGCTGGCGTCCCCGCGTCCCGTCGGCCACGAAGCGCTGGCCCGTCACGGCTGGGGAGAAAGGCTTGGTCGGATGCTGGCCGAGTTGGAGGTCGAGTTGCCTCCCCTGGGTCGCCCCGTCCGAGTCGAAATCCACCCGATCCTCCACTACGCCCGAGAAGACCGAATCATCAAGTAAGAGGGTGGAGTCGAACCGGCGTCGGTGTGAGCCGTCGTGGACCTATCGGGTTTCTCTCCAGACGAACCGGCGGCGCTGTGAGGAAAAGATGCGTCCGGAGTTCGCGCACCCCCCTCGATCTCGCTGCGCTTCGATCGGTCTGATCAAGGTTCTTTGTTCCGTAATTCTTCGGCCTCCAAGCCGGAGCAAAGAACCTTGACCCCGCAAACGGGGGGACAACCTGTCGTTTTTGTCCCCTTCTTGACCCCCGCTACTCACCACCCACCACTCCTGGCTATTGGGCTCCGTTGCGGCCTATCACTGTCAACAGGGTTTTGGCCAGGATTGATAGGTCTAGCCAGGGGGACATGTGGCGGAGGTAGTAGAGGTCGTAGGTCAGCTTTTCGATGGTGTCGTTGAGGTCGTCGGCGTATCCAGAGTTCACCTGGGCCCAGCCGGTGATGCCCGGTCGGACCATATGGCGGTATCGGTAGAACGGGATCAATCTTTCGAACTGCTGAACGAAGGCGAGTTGCTCGGCTCGCGGCCCCACCAGGGCGGCATCTCCCTTGAGGACGTTGAGCAATTGGGGGATCTCGTCCAGCCTGGTCGAGCGGAGGAACCGGCCGATCCTGGTGATGCGGGGATCGTCGGGCGAGGTGAATTGGGGACCGTCGTCATCGGCTCCGAGGACCATTGTCCGGAACTTGTACATCGTGAACGGCTTGTCGTTGAAGCCGGTCCGTCGCTGCTTGAACACAGCCGGCCCGGGTGAATCGAGCTTCACCGCCACCCAGGTCAGTCCTGCCAGGACTGCCCAAATGGGCGAAGTTGCCACAACCAGAAACGACTCGACAACCTGCTTCATCGGGGCGTAGGGGGCCCGGCGCTCCAGGGGGACGCTGATCTCCCACCCCTCGGCGAGGTGGACGAGCGCGACCCTCCCGGTGTGCTCCTCATAGACGTTGCTGAGTGGTCGCACCTCGTAGCCGGCCAGCGTGCTGGAGGAAACGAAGCTCGCCATCTGATCAGAGAGCACCGCCCGCATGTCGAGCACCAGCGTGGTGTTCGGCGATGGTGCGACCGACGGCGATTCCCCGCGCGGTTCGAGGAGATCGATCACATTGGCATTCGGCGAATCGGCGAGGTCCTCCACCAGTGCCTTCTCGTCGGTGATGATCACCATGTCCTCGATCCACGGTCTTCTCCGCTGGATCGCCCGGTAGACCAGAGCAAGGACAAGCCACCCGCCGAGGGCGACCGAGACCCAACGCAACGAGTAATACGTGCGGGTGATGAAGGTTCCCAGGAGGACCGACACCAACGCGAACGCACCAGCCGTGAAAGCACGGGCATAGAGAGGTCGGGGCACGGCCGGTTCGACCAGGCGTAGCGACTGCCAGCTCCCAAACATGACTCCGAGAACCAGCAAAGCGACCATGGGACGCGGGTTCTGGATTCCGAAGATGTCGAGATCGAACTGGGGAGCGTTCCAAGGCAGCCACACTCCGAACGCGTATTGGGAGGCGAGGAGGCCGGCAACCAGCGCCGCGGCCGTATCCACTGCGACGGTGTTGAGTGCGAAGCGGGTGCGGAGCCTCACGAAAAGGAACGGTACACACCCTTCGCCGGATACGGACGGACGCTGAGGCTCAGGCCGAAATCGGTCCCGATGAACTTTGAGGCTGGTAGAACCGTCCCAAGAACCGTGCGCGATACCGACGACCCCGGTCTGCCCATCACGTTCGGGCCCTGCTCGAACGGCGAGTACGACCCGGAGCCAACGGACCCCGTCCGCTCCGAGATGATGGGATTGGCCAGAGCCGAGTGCGAGCTCGGGGCGGATCAAACCGACGTCAGCCGCCGGGATTTCCTTCGCTCGGCCTGCGCCACCGCCGCCACTCTGTGGGCGATCGACCAGACAGCGCTGGTCGCGGCCGGCCGATCTATCGGAGGCCGGTACCGGATTGCTGCCGACGCTCTCCGCGATCCCACGGTCGCCCGGACAGTCATCGGAGCCGGGGAGTTCGTGTTCGACATGCAGGGCCACCTGCTCGAGTACGACCTCGATCCCTCCAACCGCGGCAACTGGTTTTGGGGCACCTCATTCCCCCAGGCCGACTGCGGATACGAAGAAGATGCGAGGGCGTGCTTCTCGATGAATCACTTCCTCGAGGAGATGTTCATCCGCTCGGACACGACGATGACCGCACTCTCCGGTCTCCCGATCCTCCCGGAAGGAAGCCCGTTGCCACCGGAGGTCATGGAAGAAACCCGCCGGGTCGTCACGGCTCTTGGAGTCGACAACCGGATCCTCGTCAACGCCCTGGCCCTTCCTCAACTCGGCCCTCTTCAGGGGGTGTTGGACGAGATGGAGAAGACCGTTGCCGAGCAGCCTGTGAGCGGCTGGAAGACCTTCACCCACTTCCCGTCGGGTTGGTTTCTCGACGACCACGATCCCAACCTGCCTCAGGTGGGCGACCAGTTCCTTCAGCACATAGAGAGACTGGGGCGACCTGTCCTCTGCATCCACAAGGGGCTCGCAGGCGGAGCCAGGATCGGCTCGCCGGTCGACGTCGGGCCCGCCGCCGTCGCCCATCCCGGGGTCAAGTTTGTGATCTATCACTCCGGCTACGAAGTGGGCACGTCGGAAGGGCCGTACACCGAGGAGACGGCCGACCGCGGCGTCAACCGCCTCGTGTCGTCGTTGCGCCGCGCCGGAGTTGCTCCCGGAAGCAACGTCTTCGCCGAGATCGGTTCGACCTGGTGGCACCTCCTCCGACGACCGGAACAGGCGGCCCATGTTCTCGGCAAACTTCTGGTCGCCGTGGGCGAGGACAATCTCCTGTGGGGAACCGATTCGATCTTCTACGGATCACCGCAGGGCCAGATCGATGCTCTCCGAGCCTTCGAGATCACACCAGAGTTCCAGGAGCGGTTCGGATATCCGGAGTTGACCCGCGAGCGGAAGCGAAAGATCCTCGGCGAGAATGCCGCTCGTCTCTACAACATCGCACCGATCCGATCGGGGCTCTATTTCAGTCCCGAGGATCTAGCCGAAGCCCGGAGTCAGCACCCGGTGGCAATGCGGACCTGGGGCCCGACCACCAAAGCGGAAGTGAAAGACTTCAGGGAACACCACAGAGGCTGGCCCTGAAAAGAACCCGTTTTACGTTTTACGTTCTACGTTTTACGTCCGAACCGCGAGTCGGCCTTCGGCTGACGGTTTTGGCGCGGAGTTCTGCTCCTCTGGTGTCGATCGTCCGCGCCAAAACCAGGATTTCCGGGTCGACGTAGAACTATGACGCCTCGGTCGCGTCACGGTTTCTTCGACATGATTTCCGCTAGCGCTATCAAGGTTCTGGTTCCGAAGCCGGTGCCGCCTTTGGGGAACCAGGCGTAGGGCGTGTCGGCCCGGGCGGGGCCGGCGATATCGAGATGGACCCAACGCTTTCCGCCGGCGAAGGGACGCAGGATCAACGAGGACGTGCTGACGCCGCCGTAACGGCCTCCGATGTTCTTGACGTCGGCGACCTCCGACCGGATCAGGTGGCAATAGTCGTCGACAATGGGCATCGGCCAGAATCGCTCCCCGGCGACGGCGCCGGCGGCGACCACTAACTCGACATCCTCGTGTTCGTTGCCGAGCGCCGCTGCCACCCTGTCCCCGAGGGCGATGCGCTGGGCGCCGGTCAAAGTGGCGATATCGACGATTAGGTCGGCCGATCCTTCGGCCGCAAGAATCAGGCCATCGGCCAACACCAGCCGACCCTCGGCATCGGTGTTCAAGACTTCGATGGTCCGACCGTTCCGGTAGGTGATGACGTCTCCGGGTCGGGTCGCTCCCCCGCCGGGCATGTTCTCGGTGAGCGGCAGATACGCCTCGATATTGATCGGAAGCTTGAGCCGGGCGGCACCGATGACTGCCGCTGCCACCGCTGCGGCTCCGGACATGTCTGTCTTCATCGTCTCCATGCCTTCGCCGGTCTTGATCGACAGACCACCCGAGTCGAAGACGATCCCCTTACCCACCAGCGCCAACGACCGCTCCGCCCGCCGGGGCCGGTAAGACAGACGGACAAAGCGGGGTGGCCGGTGAGAACCCGCGGCGACTGCCAGAGTGCCGTTGATCCGCTCAGCGGCCATCTTCTCCTCATCCCAGATCTCGGGACGGACGCCGACGGAAGCCGCCTGCTCGGCAATCAAGCGGGCCAGCACCTCCGGGGCCTTGTCGCCGGCCGGGGTATTGACGAGATCACGAGCAAACACTTCGGCGTCGGAGACGATCCCGGCGGCGGCGAACTGGCGAGCATCGGCACCGGGAAGCTCCACCACAACGTCGTTGGTCGGCTTGCTCTTGTAGCGCCCGAACTTGTACCCGCCGAGAATGAGCCCTTCGACCACCGCCCTGGTGGCCCCGGCGATGTCGACGTCATGAAGGCCGGTGCCGATCCGTTCGATCGTCCCGAGATTTCGAGCGAGCGACCCGGCGGCCCACCGCAACGAATCTGCCGACGCCTCCTCACCAAGACCTACGGCGATGAGGCTTGCATCGAGAACGGCCACCTGTCCGACCTTGCCGATGAATCCCTGGCGGTCTAGTTGGTCCTTGCCTCGATTGAGAGCGGCCTGAAAGCCTGGAGTGGCCGCTTCCCGGCCTTTCAGGACGGGGATGGCGAAAGGGATGCTCCGGCTGCGGCGTTGAGTGATTTCTACGTTGACCATCGCCGGAGGGTATCGAACCCAGTCTGAGGTTGAGCCGGTTCCCATGTGAAGAATCGAGACGAACCGGCGGCGCTGGGAGGAAGGAATGCGTCTGGAGTTCGCGCACCCCCCTCGATCTCGCTTCGCTTCGATCGGTCCCCCCGCAAGCGGGGGGACAGCCAAGGCGGGGGACCACCCTTAGATCACTGCTCTTCCTATCACGACTGCTCCGAGGGCGGTCAGGGTTGCCAGGTAGGACAGGCCGGTGGCCGCCATCACTCCTGTGTAGGACGGGACCCGCAGCGAGAACCAGACACCAACCATCAAGACCACGGTGGTGGCTCCGAGGCCGATGAGGATGGCCGGTGAAATGACCGAGGAGTCCACCGAGTACACCTGTATTAGCACGGTGTCGACTGCGATTCCGACCGCCCCGATGGCGGCCAGGATCTTCAGCGACCGCCGCGGGAGTTTCGGATCGACCAGATACCAGTGACCCAGGAGCATTTCGGCGGTAATGCCGCCGAGCGCGATCGCACCTGAGATCACGATGACCCAACTCAGCTCTGGACCGGCGGCGTCGAGCCACAGCAGGGTCGCTCCGGCCAGCGGCATCGCCGCCCAGCGGCTGGCCTTCAAATAGATCGCCAGCAGCGAAATGAGCGCTGCTAGCGCCGCCCACCAACCCGCCCCGGCCAGGGCGGCCAGGAATCCGATCATTGCGGTCACCGCGGTGCCCAGGAGAATGAAGCCGGGACGAGCGACCTTCCATGACGCCACCAGGGCCAGCGCGGCGGCGATCCCCGCCGCCCACATCGACAACACCGCCCCGGGATCGGGAGGAATCACTTCCGCTCCGGAACGGAATCCATCCAGTCGTTGATCCGGACGGCAATGTCAGCGGGTGTAAAGCCGAGATGCTCGGCGATCTTGACGGCCGGCGCCGATGCTCCGAACCGATCGATGCCGATCTTCAAGGCATCGTCGCCGACGATCCGCTCCCATCCGAAGGTGGCAGCGGCCTCAATCGAAACCCGGGGAATGCCGACACCGAGCACCGCGTCTTGGTACCCGGACTCCTGGCGGTGGAAAGCTTCCCAACAAGGAAGGCTCACGACCCGCACCGAGCGATCGAGCAGATCTGCGGTCCCCAGTGCCAGCGAGACCTCCGATCCGGTGGCAACGAGCACCAGATCTTCACCCTCCCGGAGGACGTATCCACCGCGGGCGACGTTCCCTTCCTTGCCGGCCCGGTTGAGCACTGGCACGGCCTGGCGGGTGAAGAGGAGGACGGTGGGACCTTCGTTCCGATTGAAAGCCATCTCCCAGGCCTCGACGGTCTCACCGGCGTCGGCCGGTCTCACGACCCACAACCCCGGCATAGCCCGCAGCGAGGCGAGATGCTCGATCGGTTGATGGGTCGGGCCGTCTTCACCGAGAAAGACCGACTCGTGGGTATAAACCCAGATCGACGGCACCTCCATCAACGCCGAGATGCGGATGGCGGGTCTCATGTAGTCGGAGAACACAAAGAAGGTGGCGCCGTAGGGTCGCAAACCCCCATGGGCGACCAGTCCGTTGACGGCAGCCCCCATGCCGTGCTCCCTGATCCCGAAGGCGATGTTGCGGCCCGTCCTGTCGACCTTGGAGAACCGCGTCGAGGAGTGGATCTCGGTCTTGGTCGACTCGACGAGATCGGCGGCACCGCCGATGAAGTTGGGAACCGCCTCGGCCATCTCCTCGAACAACTCCCCCATCGCCGCACGGGTCGCCAGCATCTTGCCAACCTCGAATGCCGGCCCGTTGAGCCGAACCACGGTGGGTTCGTAGAAGGTTTGGAGGCGAGATGAACCCTCGAGGTCCTTCTCACACCTGTCGTGCCATGACGCATGTGCCTTCCTGCCTCGATCCATTGCCTGGTCGAAGAAGGCCAGAACTTCCGGAGACACGTAGAAGGCTTCGTCGAGCGGCCACCCCATCGCCTCCTTAGTGAGCCGAATCTCATCGGCTCCGAGCGGAGCACCGTGCGCTTTGGCCGTGTCCTGGGCATTCGGTGCACCGTGGCCGATGTGGGTGTGACAGATGATGAGCGACGGTTGATCATCCACGATGAGGGCAGCGTCGGTCGCTTGGGCGATGGCCTCGCGATCGTGACCGTCGATCGAATGGACGTGCCATCCGACAGCTTCGAACCGTTTGGCGACATCCTCGCTGAAGGTGATGCCGGTGTTGCCATCGATCGAGATGTCGTTGTCGTCGTAGTAATACGTGAGCCGTCCGAGACCGAGATGGCCGGCGAGCGACGAAGCCTCAGCCGAGATTCCCTCCATCAAGTCGCCGTCCGACACGAAGCCATACGTGCGGTGATCAACCAGGTCGGATCCGAATCGAGCCCGCAAGTGTTCCTCGGCGAGGGCCATCCCGACTCCCATGCCGAAGCCCTGACCGAGCGGTCCGGTGGTGACCTCGATCCCCAGCGAGGGATGACGCTCGGGATGTCCGGCAGTGACTCCACCGAGTTGGCGGAACGACCTGAGGTCGTCGAGCGAGAGGCCGAAGCCGGAGAGATGGAGGAGCGAGTAGAGCAACATCGAACCGTGACCGTTCGAAAGGACGAAGCGGTCGCGGTCCAACCAGGTCGGTGAACCGGGGTCGACGTTGAGATAACGGCCCCAAAGGACGACAGCGATGTCCGCCATTCCCATCGGCATTCCGGGATGACCGGAATTGGCCTTCTGGACGGCGTCCATGGCAAGCCCTTTGATGGTGTTGACGGCCAACTGTTCGATATCAGGGTTGTTCGAAGGCACGTCGAGGAGGGTAACGGGGACACGTGGTACGTGGTACGTGGTACGCCAGAATCGACGCTTTGCCCGCAAGCCTGGGCTAGTCCCTTTCGAAGCCCCTTTTGGCGCGGACTTATGCTCCTCTGGCGTCGATCGTCCGCGCCAAAACCGGTGGGTTCTCTCCCTGAGCGTCTGGCGTCTGGCGTCTGGCGTCTCGTCGTTCGAGCTGGCGGTCACTAGTCACTTTCCGGTTTGTCCAGAACACACTCCGGGGGTGCCTATCGTGTGGGGCTTGGAAGGATGGTTCTTCCTTTCGGCCGCTCTTCTTCTGGTTAGTGGGGGTGCCAAGTTGGCAGACCCTGCTCCAACTTCCGGCGCCCTGCGGGTGGCCGGCTTGGTTTCCGGCAGCGGAGTCGTGTACACGCTCGCCGTGGCTGAGATTGCGACGGGAGCATTCTCGTTGCTTGCCGGTGGGGCCCTGGCGGGGTGGGTCATGGCGGTTCTCTACGGTGGCTTTGGCTGGTTTGTCGCATTCGCACTCCGTCGCCACATCCCCATCTCGTCGTGCGGATGCTTTGGCAAGGTCGACACCCCTCCATCGATCGTCCATCTTTTTCTCAATGCTGCCGGTCTGGCCGCTGGCGTGTGGGCAGCACTCACCCAGAGCCCCTCGCTCGTCTCGGTGCTCGGCGAGCAGCCCGTGGCTGGCCTGGCATATCTCGCGTTCCTGGCAGCCGGGACCTATGCCGCGTACCTGCTCCTCACCGCATTGCCCGTGCTGTTGAAACCACACCTGGCGCGACATCCGTGAGCACCCGCCTCGTCGATGCAGCCAGCAAGGCGCTGGCGACCCGGACCTCGCGACGAGGTTTTCTGCGAAGGGTCGCGGTCGTCGGTTCGGCGCTGGTGACGGCGCCGGCGACCTACATCCTTCGTCCGATCTCCGCCTATGCCGCGGTTGTCCCCGGCAACTGCCCCGGCGGTGCCCGCTGCCGAGACGGGTACACCGAGTTCTGCTGCTCGACGACAGGTGTCAACACCTGCCCGCCCGGTACAGCTGTCTCCGGTTGGTGGCGAGCTGAAGGTTCTGGTTACTGCGGTGGTGGGCCGCGGTACTACATGGATTGCCACGACACCAGTTGCGGTCCCTGCGGCTGTGGAGGATCAGGCACCTGCGGGCCCGAGTGCGTGGGCCGGGTCTGTGCGTGCGCCAATGACGACTGCAACCTTCGCAAGGTCTCCTGCGTCCGCTTCCGCTACGGACAGTGCAACCAGCACAT
Organism: Acidimicrobiia bacterium; assembly: GCA_035525055.1. Lineage (GTDB taxonomy): Bacteria > Actinomycetota > Acidimicrobiia > Spongiisociales > ZC4RG35 > DATEEG01. The sequence goes on from DATLEZ010000178.1 coordinate 11,929, forward strand.
CGGATGCATGGGGCCGATCGTCTGCCGGGTGGTCACGTGTGTCGCACCGTGGGAGTGGGACTCGAGTTGCACGGCGGTAGATGCCACCGATCAGAACACTGCCTTCCATGACGCCGCCTGCCTGCATACCAACTTCAAGCCTGTCAACGCCTTCCCCGGTGTCGTCACCCTGCCAGCGTGGAACCTCCGCAGCGCCCTCGCGGCGGGCAGCCCTACTTCCTCTTTCGACCTGGGAACTCCCGGCGACATTCCGATTACCGCCGATTGGACGGGAGCCGGAGTGGCCACCGCCGCAGTGGTCAAGGGCGCCGGGCACGGAAGGGTGGGCGACGAAAATTTGACCTGGCACATCCGCCAGGTCGAAGGCGGCGGGCAACCCGACCTGATATTCACTTACGGCTCCCCCGGCGACGTCCCAGTGGCCGGGGACTGGACCGGCAAGGGATGGGACACCGCCGGAGTCTTTCGCAACGGTCAATGGCTGCTCCGCAACCGCAACTCCAACGGCGCCCCCGAGATTGTCGTCAATTTCGGGCAGGCTGGCGATATACCCGTCGTCGGGGATTGGAACGGCGACGGAACCGACGGCATCGGGGTTGTGCGGGGATCGAAGTGGATGTTGCGCCAGACGCCTTCGAGCGGATCTCCCGACATCGAGTTCGACTTCGGTGATGCTGGCGGGATCCCGGTGGTCGGAGACTGGAACGGCAACGGAGTGGACACTGTTGGTCGTTACCGCTCCGGAACCTGGGAACTCAGAGACCAGTTCCTTCCCGGGAACCCCGACGTCACTTTCTCCTTCGGGGACCCAAGTGGAACTCCGGTGGTCTGGGGAAAGATCACGATATGAGACACCGACTCAACACTCCGGATTGATGGTGGAAGCTCTCATCGTCATCGAAGCGATCGTCATCGGCCTCCTGGTTGTTCTCGTGGCCGGTCTGCTCCGCAGCCACGCCGAGATACTGCGCCAACTTCACGCTCTCGGGGGTGGCGAGCATCAGACCGAGACGTTCGTCCCTCCTCCCCGGAGGAGCGGGCTCGGACCGACTCCGCTCGCCAACCTCACAGGACCGACGCCCGATGGAGGGACTGCTTCGGTGGCCCTCACCGGATCGCGCGGCTACTCCCTCCTTGCGTTCCTGTCGACGACGTGTACCTCATGCCAGCCTTTCTGGCAGGGGTTGTCGGACGATCTCAGTTTCTCGGGGGCCCGCCCCATCGTGGTGACGAAGGACCCGGGAGAGGAGAGTGCGGGGGACATCGCCCGCATGGCCTCGGGCAAGGTGACGACTCTGATGTCGTCCGATGCCTGGGACGCCTTCAAGGTGCCCGCAACTCCGTACTTCGCTCTCGTCGACAATGCCAACGCCACGGTGATGGGCGAAGGATCCGCCGCCAACTGGGGTCGAGTCGGTGAGATGGTCAGCAGGGCGATCTCGGATCATGCCCATCCCCTCCACAGTTCGACATCCGCTCGCAAGGCAGACGTTGACGAGGAACTCAAGGAAGCCGGGATCGAACCTGGCGACCAACGCCTCTACCAGCCGCCGGTCTCATGAGCGATCTGGCAGCCGAAGGCATCACCGTCACATTGCCTCCCGGATGGGAAGGCGCCATCGGTCACGAATCCACCCTCGAGGACGGCTCGGTTCGCAACGCGATCGCCCACTTCGCCACCTTCCCCCTTCCCGCCCGGAGGGGTGATTTCGGAGGCGGAGCGGTCGATCTGATGGGCCCCGACGACGCTTTCATCGCCCTGTTCGACTACGGCCGGCAAAGCGCCGGCACTGCCTTGTTCGCGGCCAACGGCCCGCCCGCAACGATCGACGCCGGCCACTTCGATCGGTCGGTGTTGCAGAAGCCAATGCCATTGCAAAGCGCCGTCCAGAGATTTTTTACTGCCAGCGGACGAGCCATGTGCCTTTATGTGGTCGTGGGCAGCCACATTGACCGAGCGGAAGTTTTGCCCGCCATCAATAGCTTTCTCGCGTCCCTCACGATCCAATGAGAAGTTTGCGCTGGAAGAGGGCCACGCTCGGGGCGGGAGTCGTGATCGCCGTATTGGTCACTGCCCTCGCCACCGGTCCGGCAGCAGTGGCCGTGGGCATCAGCGGAGCCTTCACCGACGACGACGGGAGTGTCCACGAAGCCGACATCAACGGGATCGCCGCCGCCGGGATCACCACCGGATGCGGCTCAGGCCTCTACTGCCCGGCGCTGTCGGTAACGCGCGAACAGATGGCAACCTTCCTGGCCCGTGCCCTGGAACTCACGCCGGAGACGCTTGGTCCGTTCGGGGACATCGGAGGCAGCGTCCACGCCGGCAACATCAATGCCATCGCCGTCGCCGGGATCACCACGGGATGCACAACGTCTGCCTTCTGCCCGACCCAGGCCGTAACCCGCGACCAGATGGCGACCTTCCTGGTCAGAGCTCTCGACCTCCCACCAAGTTCGGCGATCCCGTACACAGATCTTGGCGGCACCACGCACGCCGCCGATATCGCCGCCATCTCGGCGGCCGGCATCACCACCGGGTGTGGGGGAACCAACTACTGCCCCTTCAACCCGGTGACCCGGGCCCAGATGGCCTCGTTTCTGGTTCGAGCCTTTGAGATCGAGCGGGTCTATCCCCAGATCAATATGGTCGCTGGCATCCCCTTGATTTGCACCAAGGACGGACTGGCCTGCCGGGCTTCCATAACGATTCCTTACCGGTCTCAATACGAGTTGCGGGAGGGCTTCTACGACGTCACCGAGAGCACGGGCCTCGAATCCAGCACGACCAGAGTCGAGATGACCATCAACGGATCGCCGATCTCGCTGACCCCACTGCCAGTGGAGTCCATCAATGGCAGGGACACCCGCACCTTCAAGGGGACCTTCGGCATGGTCCCGGGAACCCACACCCTGGTCGCTCGCTGGTATTGGAACGGCTTCCTGGAGCAAACAACAACAATCTCGGTGACAGTCCAGACATAGGGGATCGTCGAGACGAACCGGCGGCGCTGTGAGGAACAGATGCGTCCGGAGTTCGCGCACCCCCCTCGATCTCGCTCCGCTTCGATCGGTCCCCCACTAGAGCTGGGGACGAGCTGCTTTCTGACCCCCTGCTTGTGGGGGGACCGCACGGCCGTCAGGCCGGGCGAGGGGGGTGCGCGAACCACACCGGCAGGTTGATTGTTTGGACCGGGCGCGTTCGTCTGGAAAAGTATCGAACGGCCTAATGCCTACAGCTCGGGGCAAATGAGCCGGCAGACCCGCGGAAGGGCAACTTTGGCCCTAGAGCTTGAAGGTGGTCGGCCGTAGCATGAGGCGTTCGCGAGCTGGGGAGTCTAAAAACCGTGACCGATCATCTGATCTCGCCACATGGCGGGACCCTCGTAAACCTCGAGGCTAACGAAAAACGAAGTGCCGAACTGCGGGCACAGTCGGTCGACTGGCCGTCCTGGGACCTAACCGAACGCCAGATTTGCGACCTTGAACTGCTCATGTCGGGAGGCTTCTCCCCCCTCAACGGGTTCATGGTCAAAGACGACTACGAGCGGGTCTGCTCCGAAATGAGACTGAAGGACGGGACCCTCTGGCCCATCCCGATCACCCTCGACATCACCGAACAGGCCGCCGAAAGCCTTAGCCCCGGGCAGATGCTCGCCCTGCGCGACGGCGAGGGAGTCATGCTGGCCGCCCTTCACGTCGATGACATCTGGCGTCCCGACCTCACCTCCGAGGCGAGCGACGTCTTCGGGACGACCAATCCCGAGCACCCCGGAGTTGGCTATCTCCTCAATCGCAGCAATCCGATCTACGTCGGGGGTCGCATCGAGGGCCTGCAACCGCCGGTGCACTACGACTTCAGATCACTTCGACAGACCCCGGCCGAACTCCGGGCTGAGTTCGTGCGACGGGGTTGGACTCAGATCGTCGCCTTCCAAACCAGGAACCCGCTGCATCGTGCCCATGTCGAATTGACCCTGAGAGCAGCAACCGAGTCTTCGGCCAACCTCCTGATCCATCCAGTGGTCGGAATGACCAAGCCGGGTGACGTCGACCACTACACACGGGTCCGCTGCTATCAGGCTGTCCTCGATCGCTACCCGCACAACACTGCCGCGTTGGCTCTGCTCCCGTTAGCGATGCGGATGGGTGGCCCCCGCGAGGCTGTGTGGCACGCGATCATCCGCAAGAACCACGGCTGCACCCATCTCATCGTCGGTCGCGACCACGCCGGACCCGGCTCCGATTCGACCGGCAAGCCCTTCTATGGGCCGTACGACGCCCAGGAACTCCTCGCCAAGTATCAGAGCGAGCTCGGAGTTGCGATGGTCGACTTCCGCATGATGGTCTACGCACCCGACAACGACCAGTACATCCCCGAGGACGAGGTTCCGGAGGGTTTGAAGACGGTCACCATCTCGGGAACCGATCTTCGTGATCGTCTGGCAACGGGCCGCGAGATCCCGGAGTGGTTCACGTATCCCGAGGTCGCCGCCGAACTAAGGAGGACCCACCCGCCCCGCGCTAAGCAGGGTTTCACGGTTTTCTTCACCGGGCTGTCCGGATCGGGCAAGTCAACGATTGCCAATGCCCTCCTGGTCAAGCTGCTCGAGATGGGCGGACGGCCCGTGACGATGCTCGACGGCGACCTGGTTCGCAAGCACCTGTCATCGGAGCTCGGGTTCTCCAAGGAGCATCGCGACATCAATATCCGTCGCATCGGATACGTGGCTTCTGAGATAACCAAGAGCGGTGGCATCGCCATCTGCGCCCCGATCGCCCCGTACGACGCCACTCGCAAAGCGGTGAGGTCGATGGTGGAACCGGGAGGCGGCTTTGTCCTCGTCCACATCACGACCCCGCTCGAGGTGTGCGAAGCACGCGACCGCAAGGGTCTCTATGCCAAAGCCAGGGCAGGCTTGATCCCTGAGTTCACGGGAATCTCAGACCCCTACGAAGAACCGGCCGACGCTGAGATGGCCATCGACACCGCCCAGTTCTCACCGGACGAGGCGGCCAACCAGATCACCCTGTATCTGGAGAGACTGGGCTACATCGGCGAGACCGCTCGCAGTTGAGAGTCCCAAGTTGAGCTGGGAAGCCTGGTTTTGCCTGGGCGTCGTCCTCCTCGTCCTCATCAGCTTGGTCCGCGACCTGGTGGCTCCGGCTGTGGCCATGGCCGGAGGCATGGTGGCCGTGCTCGTGGCAGGGATCGTGACCCCAGCCGAAGCACTGTCGGGATTCTCGAATCCGGCTCCGCTGACCGTGGCGGCATTGTTCATCCTCGCCCGCGCCGTTGAGAAAACCGGAGCGTTGACACCGGTGGTGCGAGCAACGTTGGGGAACGGGGCCGGTGTTCGTCGCTCATTGGCTCGGCTCGTGCTTCCCACCACTGCTGCATCGGCATTCCTCAACAACACGCCGATCGTCGCGATGCTCTTGCCTCAGATCCGGGCGTGGGCGGAAGCGCGGGGTCGATCCCCATCCCTCTATCTGATGCCGTTGTCGTTCGCCGCCCTCCTCGGCGGCGTCGTCACGCTGATCGGAACCTCGACCAACCTCGTTGTTTCCGGCCTCCTCGAGGCCTCCGGAGAAGAGGGCCTCGGATTCTTCGAATTGTCGGCCGTCGGACTCCCCGTGGCCATCCTGGGAGCGATTCTCTTAGTCGTCCTGACTCCGGTGCTCCTTCCAATTCGGCGAGGGGTTCGGCAGGAGGTGGAGGAGGAAACGAGGAGCTTCGTCGTCGACATGGTGGTAAGCGAGAACGGACCGGTAGCCGGGCGCACGGTTGAGGGGGCAGGTCTCCGCCACTTGTCTGGGATGTTCCTGGCCACCCTCGATCGAGAAGGTGACTTGGTCGCACCGGTGGCTCCGGACACGGTTCTGCGGGCGGGCGACCGACTTCGCTTCGTCGGTAAGTCCGATCAGGTGCTCGACCTACAGGGCATGCGAGGGCTTGCTTCGGCAGAGGCGGGGCACCTGATCGACATCGAGACCGAGCAGTCTCGCTACTTCGAAGTTGTGGTCGGTGCAGAATCACCACTGGTCGGAAAGCTCCTGCGGGATACCGATTTTCGCAACCGCTATCAGGCAGCGGTCCTGGCAATCCATCGGGCGGGCCAACGGATCGACGCCAAGCTTGGCCGGGTCGAGATCCGGGTCGGCGATACCTTGCTCCTGATCTCCGATGCCGGCTTTCGCGACCGGTGGCGGGATCGCAACGACTTCCTCCTCATTTCGGGTCTCGGCGCCACTCCTCCCGTGGCGAGCAAGAAAGCCTGGGCGGTGGCGGCGCTGACGCTGGGCATCGTCGTTACAGCCTCGCTCGACTTGTTGCCGATTCTCAACGTGAGCCTCCTGGTCGCGGTTGTCCTAATTGCCATCAAGGTGCTCAGTCCGGGTGAAGCTCGATCAGCCGTCGACCTCGACGTCATCGTGCTCATCGCTGCCGCCTTTGGCGTTGCGGCGGCCGTCGCCAAATCAGGTCTGGCCGAGACCCTCGCCTCTGGGTTGGTGGGTCTCTTCGACGGACTGGGGGGCCGGGGCGTCCTACTTGGTGTGATCCTGGCGACGGTCGTGCTGACTGGTGTTGTCAGCAACAACGCCGCCGCCCTCCTGATGTTTCCCATCGCGATCGCCGCCGGATCTGCCACCAACATAGATCCTCGCGGGTTCGCCATCGCAGTAGCGGTGGCTTCCTCGGTCGATTTCTTGACTCCGATCGGCTACCAGACGAACACCATGGTCTATGGCCCGGGCGGCTACAAATTCTTCGACTACGCCAGGCTCGGCGCCCCCCTGACAGCGCTGGTCATCGTTGCTCTTGTCGTGATCGTGCCCATGCGGTGGCCAGGATGACCGACCGCCGCTCCGACCTGCAACGGATCGAGGCAGCCCTGAAGGTCGCCGGAGAGATCCTCTCCGGTTTCCAGTCAGGCAATGTGGCTGCCGTTCACAAGTCGAATCTCGATCCGGTGACCGAGGCAGATCTGGCCGTGGACCGTGCGCTGCGCGAGCTTCTGGTGCAAGACGGTGATGCCTGGCTCTCCGAAGAAACCGCCGACGACGCCGTGCGGTTGGAGGCTCGCCGCGTGTGGGTGGTCGATCCACTCGATGGGACCAAGGAGTTCGTCGAGGGTTTGCCCGAATGGTGCGTCTCGATCGGCCTGGTCGAGGATGGCCGGGCAGTCGCCGGTGGAATCCTCAATCCTCCGGCCGACTTTCTGGCCATCGGAGCCGAAGGGGAGGGATGCCTCTTGAACGGTCTGCCGGTGACGGTTTCGGCCTGCGCCGTGCTGCCGGCGGCCCGGGTTCTGGCCAGCCGCAGCGAGGTTCGCCGCGGCGAATGGAAGCGGTGGGATGGCGGGGAGGTCGAGGTCGAGGCGATGGGTTCGGTCGCGTACAAACTGGCCCGGGTCGCCTGCGGCCTGGCCGATGCCACGTGGACACTGGTTCCCAAGCACGAGTGGGACGTTGCGGCGGGTGTGGCCCTCATCCAGGCCGCCGGGGGCTGGTCCAAGAACCTCCAGGGTGAATCCCCGCGGTTCAACCAACCTCATCCGTGGCTGTCGGGCCTCATCGCGGCCGGACCCGGAATGGCCGAATGCCTGACTCCCGAATTCCTGCTCGAGAATCAAACCGTCTGAAGGGGCTCAGCCCACTTGCACCAGAGCCCGGTTGGCCTGGTTGAGCGACTCGACCCCGACGTCTGTGACCGTAACGATGTCCTCGATGCGAACTCCGAACCGATCCGGCAGATAGATACCCGGTTCGATCGAGAAGCACATGCCCGGTTCGAGCTTTTCGGAGTTGCCTTCAACCAGGTAGGGATGTTCATGTCCTTCGAGGCCGATGCCATGGCCGGTCCGGTGAATGAAGTAGTCGCCGTATCCGGCATCGGTGATCGTCCGGCGCGCGATTTGATCGATCTCCTCGGCGCTCACGCCCGGAGCCACCGCAGCCGTCGCTGCCTCCTGAGCGGCCCGAACCGCAGCATGGACTTCGACCTGTTGGGCATTGGGCTCCCCCACCGAGAAGGTCCGCGTGGTGTCCGAGCAATACCCACGGTGCTTGCCGCCAAAGTCGACGACGACCAGATCACCGGGCTCTATGACCCGATCTGTCGGTTCATGGTGAGGTGAGGCACTGTTGGGGCCGGATGCGACAATCCAGAACAAGGCCTGATCGTGGTCCTCCTCGAGAGTCATGCGGGTCACGAGGCGAGAGATCTCCTGTTCGGTGTGGCCCGAGAACTTGAGACCGGCCAGATGGGCAGAGACGCGGTCGGCGCCGGCTGCGGCTCGGCGCAGGAACTCAACTTCGCGGGAGTCCTTTTTGGCCCGCAACGTCCGAGTGATCGGAGTGGCGGATCGGAACGCTGCCGTTGGAAGCTTGGCCTGGAGTCCCAGAAGAAACACGGACCAGGTCGGATCGCCGATTGCGATCGACGTGCATCCCTGGCACAGGTCGCCCACGATATCGATGGGGTCTTCGGTCTCGGCCCACGGCCTGATCTCGAAAGGCCCGGGTTTGACCCGCGGAGCCTCGAGTTCGGGAACTACCAGAGTCGGATCGGTTGTGAGGGGGACGACCAGCATCGTGAGACGTTCGAGCGGCATCGCCTCGTAAGCGGTGAAGTAGGGCAAGTCGGCCCCCGAAGACAGCAAGAGCCCATCCACCTCATGGCGTTCCATGGTCCGCCTAAGGCGGATTATGCGTTCAACATAATCGAACACGTTTGACTTCGAGCTCATGTTGACTGGTGAGTCCTGTCGACCTCGCGAGACGATATCCGACAACTGTTCGGCGCACCAGTTTCCCAGTCGGTCAGGTTTCGGATGTTTGGAATTCGATGTGGCACTTCCGGAATCCGGTACTTCCGGAATCGGGCGCAGGGCGACTCACTTGGCCGACGGCGGGACTCCGAGTTCAGATTTCGGGAGGAAGATCGGGGAGCTGGTCCGTGTTGGCATCGGTCAGTGGTCGGTCCATACTGAGCCTGGAAAGTGTCTAGACCCCATAGTCTTTTGATCGATCTGGCAGCCGGCCGCAGGATCGAAACCGAGGTCGACGAAGAAGTGGTCAGGTCTGCAGAAGAGCACCGAATGGCCGGGATCTTAAAGTCAGCGGTTGACCGCGGGCTGTCAGCAAATGCGACCGCAATCGCCCGTTTGAACAAAGCCGACGCTCTCGGATGGGCTCGCAACCGGATGCTGCTCGATGCCGCCAAGGCGATCGCGACAAGGGCGAAGGAACTCGACATCGACATATTCTTCATCAAGGGAATCGCCAACGAAGCCCGGTGGTACACACGGATAGGTGAGCGACCGGCGTGGGACATCGATCTTGTCCTGGCTCCGTGGCATCGGAACCGGTTGGAGGAGCTTCTCAGGACCCTCCAGCCACGCCACTCCCTGCTGAACGAACCTGAAGCCCTGCGGTCACCTCGTTTACAGTCAATCGACTTCGGCTTTCACGACCTACCGGTGGATCTGCACCTAGATGCGCTCAAGCTGGAGGTCGCCTCCACGCCGAACCCTGCCCTGATTTTCGCCAAGGCTTACGATCTAACTTTGGATGAATCTGATTCGATCCGGGTCTTGGGGGGTGAGGCCTCCCTGGTCCTTGCCGCTCTCCATCTGAACAAGGATCGATTCCGCTACCTGCTGAGCTATGTGGATCTCTTTCGAATTGCTACTGACCCTGCTGTCAATCTGGCCGGTGCGTTGCAGTTGGCGGAGGCGTTGGGTCTCGCCCGGTCCTTCACCTCGACGCTGGCAACGGCCGCCGAGGACTTGGGAGTTCCTGCATTGGGAGGATTGGTAGCCGATGATCGGCTATGGAATCTTGCCTGGCCAGCGTCGATTCGCCTTCTTGGCAGCGAGTCCGAGGTGCGATTCAGATATCGTCAGTTTCTCCTTCCCCTTTTGGAGGGAGGAAGGTGGGGAGAAGTCCTCACCTCGTGGTGGCATAGGATGTTGCCTCCGATGTACGAGGTTCGTCGCAACTTTCCCTCCGAGCGCGGGCCTTACCTTTTGCGGCTGATCAGGGGCCGAGTGCGGAACCGGCGGGATCGCTATCGGCAGCGGAGGACCCACCGTCTGGAGCAGTGATCCCGTCAGAACCCAGGCGCTGGTCCTCCCACGAATCGCCCCCGATCAAAGTGCGCACGTGCAACCGCAACTCTGCGAACGTGTAGGAACCGCTGGCTAATTTCAAGATCACTCTTAGCAGTCTGGCCATTGCAGCTTTGAGAGCCACCTCGCGTCGAGAGCGCGGATGGAGGTACCTGCTTCTGATGGCCTTTCCCTCCAGACTCGACCTCGCCCGAAGCCGTGTGTTCTTCTGCTCCGCGTAGAACCGCATTCGGGACCAGGGCCGAGCCACATGGCGAACTCTGGTGACGTCGGCGAAACGTATCCAGAGATCGGCGTCCATGGCCAAGTCGAAACTCGAGTCAAGCCCGCCGACTCGTTCGAAGAGCCGGCGTCGCCAGAAGGCGGAAGGTTGAGGAATGAAGTTATGGTCATACATCCACACGAACTTGTTGAACCCGTGCTCCCGCTTGGGCTTTATCAACTCCCCGTTTTCGTTGATCCAAGTCGAGTTGCCATAAACGAAGTCGACCTCGGGGTGATGCAAGAAATATGCCGAGACTTCATGAAGGGTCCCGGGCTCGAACAAGTCGTCGGAGTTGAGCCAGCATTGGATATCGCCAGATGACCGGGCGAACCCTTTGATCAAGGCGTCTGTCTGTCCTCGGTCGGGCTCACTCACCCAGTAAGCAAGGCGATCGACGTATTCGCCAATCACGGCAAGAGTCTCATCACTCGATCCGCCATCGATGACGATGTGCTCCAACGCCTGGTAGTTCTGGGAGTGGACGCTTTCCATGGTCTCCCGGATAAACCGACCCTGATTGAGCGAAGGAGTGATGACCGAAATCGAGAGTTGTGAGGCCCCCGTCATTGGTTGCTCGTTGCGGTGTTCGAGAGACCGGAGCATCCCTCTCAGCCAACGGATCCCGGTTAACCGCATCGTTCGAATTGTCAGGTTGTCACTGGAGAATCGACTACTTGGACGAGGTTCCGGGTCGTGAGCTCGTCGATGAACTCTTCGACGTCCTCGGCCAGATTCGGAGGGGTGTCGAACCGTTGCTCGAGTTCGCCGACGATTTGGGACACCTCCGTGCCGGACCCGATGAGGTCCCACACCAGTGCGCCGATCGCGTTCACGCCAAAGTAGAGGCTCGTATCAAGGTCCAGCAACACTCCTCCTGAGCCGTCACCGTAGGCCCGATACGCAATGCCGTCCCCTCTGCGCACGTATTTGACCGCCACTCGTATCCGACTCCTTGTCCCTGACCCCAGGCGCGAATTTTACCCCGTGCGACACCTACCACAAAGGGGGTTTAGTAGTGGCCGAGGGATCCCAGTCGTAACTCACGACTAATGGCCCAGCGGAAGAAAGTTAGACCCGCCACCATGGCCAAAACCCCCGTCACCGCCAGATAGAGCATTTGCGAGGAGAGGCGGCCCCACCCGTGGCCCCCGATCAGCGCCTGCCGGGTTGCCTCGAAAGCAACCGTGATCGGACTCCATCGGGCGATGTCCTGTACCCACCCGGGAAACACCGTGATCGGAAAGTACGCCCCGGAGCCAACCGCCAGGCCGGCACCGATCAACGACATGACCCCCGCCCCGCGACGAAAAGTCAGGATTGCACTGGCTCCCACCATCCCCAGGCCCCAGACAAAAGGCATGAACAGGAGCAGAAGGACCAGGGCCGGGCCGATTGCGCCGGGAAGGAACCTCACATCGAAGACGCCGACGATGATCGCCAGGAAAATCGCTGTGCGAACAGGCACGTAAACAAGGTCGTAGACAACTAAACCCGCTTGGATTGTAAGTGGGTGGGAGGGTGTCATGAACAGGGATTCCAGGGTCCCCATCAGCTGTTCGTTGCGGAGTGCAGTCGCAACACGACCCATACCAACCTGCACAAACGCACCAAGTGCGATCCCGACGGTGACGAAAGCTATGTAAGAGATGTTTTCTCCGCCATAGCTCGGGAGTGCACTCGGGTTGACTATCCCACCCACAAACGAGAAGACCAGCGTCTGAAAGGCCAGGTTGAGGACGTCGGCTACGAACGCAGTCCGATAGGACAGCAGCACCAGCACATCGCGGCGAAGGAAGGCCCAAAGCTTGCGGAACTCCCCCGGCATGGGTTGGCTTTAAACCGTGGGCCCGGTCAGCCGAAGGAAGGCACGTTCCACGTCTGGCCGCTCCTCCGAACAGTCAATTACCCTGATTCCTCGATCGCTCAATTCGGCAAAGGCCTCGGTCAATGAGACGTGGTCCATCATGTCCATCCGCCAGCGGTTCGAGGCGCCGATCTTGCCTACGTCTCCCCAGGGAAACTCAAGGTTGTCGGATTCGATGGAGCCCTCGAGCAGCAGAAAGTACGATTTGTGACCCGCTTGCGCCGCGAGATCGTCGACGCTGCCCGAAAACCGGACCGAACCTTCGTCGAGCACCGTCACCGAATCTGCAAAACCTGGCAGTTCGGCAATGCGCTGGGTGGCCCAAATCACTACCGCGCCGTCGTCCGCGGCTTGGCGAACCAGTAAGCGAATCTGGTCCGCTCCGAGAGGGTCTAAGTCGTGCGTGGCCTCATCGATCACCAAGACGTCGGGACGGCACATCAATGCGCGAGCCAAAACAAGACGTTTCACCATTCCGTGAGAGTAGAGGCGGACCGGCCTCGGACCCGCGGCCTCGAGACCTACAGCCGCTATCCATTCATCGGCGAGATCCTTGGCTGTCGATCGAGCGATGCCGTGCAGCTGACCGAAGAAAGTCAGATTCTGGCGCCCGCTGAGACGCAAATAGAACGAGCGGTCGCTAGCTGGAACCCATCCTATTCGACCACGCACGTGGCGGTCGCACGGATCTCCACCACCGACTCTGATCTCACCGGTACTGGGGCTCATCAAACCCGAGGCCATCCTCAGAACCGTGGTTTTGCCGGCACCGTTCGGTCCGAGGAGACCGTGAATCACACCTGCCTCCAGCGACAGGGTCAGGTCTTTGACCACCTGCCGGCCATTGAACTCTCTGGAAAGGCTGAGAGCCTCGACTATGACAGTCGAGGCTCTCAGGTGTTCTAGGTCACCTACATCGGGGTTCACGACAGTGCGGAGCACTCCAAGTGAACGTCGATGTGGTGAGGTACGTCGATTGAGTCCTTCGGCGGGCTACCCGTTACCTGTGGGTTACACCGGCTGAAGGTGTGGTCGGCAATCGATCCGAAATCGATAACCAACGGTCTCTGATACTGCAGGTTGCCTCCCTTCGTCCCTTGGATTCGCCATGGTAGCTTAAATTTCGTACCAGTCAACGAACGGTAGGGGGTTCGAACAATTGTCAAGTATCGCTGCCGCGTGGCAGCCCGGAGGCCCTCCGGGGGAGGCGGTGGTGCAGCGGATGCTGGCGACAGCCCCCCACCGAGGGGACAACTACGTCTTTTTGTCTCTCGGCAACGTGTCCCTTGGCGTCTCCAATTCTTCCGGGCCTCAGTGGGCACAGGTAGGCGCTTCTGAGGCCTGGGCTTGTGCCGTCCAGGGTCCCGTCGACAACGCCGACGAACTCTGCAAGCTGGCGGGTAATCCAAAAAACGTAGCCATAGCTGTGGCCAACCTGGTGTCCCGCAGAGGCAATCGAGCCTTGGACCTGCTGCGGGGCTCCTTTGCGGGCGTAGTGACCGATGGTCAGGACCTTGTCTGTTTCCGCGACCACCTTGGCGGAAGGCCGCTGTTTTTCAGGCATGGGGACTTTGCCACGTTCGTGGCCACCGAGGCCAAGCAAATCGTTGCCGGGGCTGAGTTGAAGAGAGAGCCTGACCTCGCAGCCATTGAATTGATGTTCTATCGAGGCATCGGGCCGGAGTCGGCCCTGAAGGGTGTAAGTCGAGTCTTCTACGGGGAAACGGTGACGTTGAGCCGGGGGAAGAGTCCGGTCCGCGAACGGTACTGGAACCCGGAGGACGCACTTGAAACGAACCGCGTCTCCGCCGGAGAGGCGCCCGAGCTTCTGGCCGAACGGATCGAACAGGCTGTCAGGCGGGCTGTGTCGGGGAGCGATGCCATATCCCTGAGCGGTGGCATAGATTCTCCAACTGTCGCTGCTTTCGCGGCGCCAGAGCACTTGATCAGGTCGGGGCAGCCTTTGCGGGCCTATACCGCGGTGTACCCCTACCACGCGACGGTTGATGAATCCCGCTACACGAAGGAGGTGGCATCGTTCCTGGGACTCGATTTGAAGTCCTTCGTGCCGACGGCCGGCTCGCTGGACGATATCGAACGATGGGTCGAACTGGCGGATGGTCCCTGGGATAGCCTCCCGATGGCCACAGCCCTCGAGGGCTACAAGCTGGCGGCCTCGATGGGCGCAAGTCAAGTGCTTACCGGGACCCTGGCCGAGTACGCCTTCACCATCAATCGGTTCATCCTGGGCCATCTGCTCGTGCGGGGGCGTTGGAGAGGTCTGTCGGATCTCCTGCGGGTCCGTCGAAAGGCCGGCCGATCTCTGCTCAGTTTGACCAAGCAACTCGTCTATGAGGTGACCCCTGCTCCTCTGGGAAAGGCCTATGCCAGACTGGTCCGCAACCGGTCGACGTTCAATCCCCCGTGGGTGGACACCACCGTGGCCGGAGGCCCGAGGTACGTAACGGCCCTGACCGACCCCGTCCTCCGCCGATGGACCAACCTCACCACACAAGCGACCCGAGGAACGACGTCGACCCAGGAGGCTATTGAGATATGCGCATCCACGGTTGGTGTCGTGGTTCGAACTCCACTGGCCGATCGTGACCTCTGGGAATTCTTCCTTTCCCTGCCGGTCGAGGCCAAGTTCCCGGACCTGACACCGAAGAGCATCCTCAGAAAGGCGATGCGCGGCAGGCTGCCCGATTCGATCCTCGACCGCCGCGACAAGACAGTTTTCGACGAGCACGTCCTTGAAACGGTCCCCTGGCCCCAAATCGCTGCGCTAATCGACGATTCTGATTACCGAATGCCCGGCGTCGATTACGCCATGCTCCAAGACCGAATTGCCAACCGGCGAGCGGCGGCTACCGAGGTGGTCTGGGCCCAGGACCTGGCAACGGTCCATGCCTTCATCAAGTCGTTCAAGTGACCGCGGTTCGATCGGTCGGCACGTGTTTCGGATTCGAGTTCATATCCGCCGAGCCCGTGTGGCTGCTTCGAGAAGGAGACGGGACCCCCTTGGAGATCAGCTATGACCCGGTCACCGATCTCGTAACTGGATCCCTTCTGGCCGAATGGACTCCCAACGAGCGAAACCCGATCGAAGCCAGACTTTTCCAGGGCGAAACGGAAGGCACCTTTGCTCTGTCGATAGCTGGAGGAGGCTGGTACTTGATAGACCCGGCAGGCGGGAGGATCACCACACCGGTCAGCGTCAGCAGCTTGCGGGGTTCGATTCGACTGTTGGGCCTACCGCTGCTCTTGTGCTGCCTGGCTCGGGGGGACACCACCCTGCACTCCGCGGCAGTCCAAGTGGGTGACAAAGCCATCCTCCTGGCTGCCCCCGGGCGTCATGGGAAAACCTCTCTGGGAGCTTCATTTGCCGCCCAGGGACACCGGTTGCTTTCCGAAGATCTGAGCTGTCTCACCACGACATCTTCCGGAGTGCGACTGATTCCGGGTCCGACCGGGCTCCGGATAAGGCCTGACATGACAGATCTGCTGCCCCTGCCCGGCTATGAGGAGATTGGTCGGTACGAAGATCGGGTTGTTCTTCGACCCGTTAGTGGTGCCGGTGACTGCACCCCCGTCGAGGTCGGGGCAATAGTGTTCCTGAGTGATTTCGGCTCTGAACTCGATCTGGTTCGGTTGGTTCCCGGCGAAGCCATGCGAGATCTGTGGTTCCTGAGCTTTCACCTTCCCAACGACGAGGATCGGCAGCGAAAGTTCCAGGCATTGGTGGACCTGGCCGGAGCGATCCCGGCCTGGCGTTTCGTCCGCCCTCTCGACCCGAGCAGACTCAAAGACGACGCAGATTTCCTAATCGAGAAGACGCTGGCGTAGCCATGAAAACGCTAATCGAGAAATTTGTATTGGCCGTTCGTATATGGATTGCCTACCTGCGTGTGGTCGTCCTGCTAAATAGGCGACCGTTGCACGATGTCGTCGACGCCTTGAGCGCGGCCACCGGGCGAGGCGGGACTCCCGAGCTGGCACGCCGATACTCCCGGGCGATTCATCGAGTGTTGAGGATCGGGAGCAAGCGGCCACGGTGCCTTCCGTCTGCCCTCGTGCTCTTCCGGCTCCTCAGAAAGCGGGGCCTTCCGGCCGAGCTGGTAGTCGGGCTTCCGTCATCGCCCCGCAGCCACATCGCCCACGCCTGGGTGGAATTGGACGGCAAGGACGTAGGGCCGCCTCCTGGTAAGCACGATCACGAGGGGATCGCCCGCTACGGGCTCCGCGAAGGCACCTCCGAGATCTAACGGCTGATCGGCAGGGTAAGGGCCCGTCTCCGTAGAAGGGCTAGCAGGCCGCGATCCACGGTAGGCGGCTGGTCGCGATATTGCGAGCGCGGCTCGCGTGATACGACGATCGGACCAAAGGTCCCGACTCGACAATGGGGATCCCGATCGATTCGCCGTAGTCCCGATATTCATCGAACTCGGTCGGATGCACGTAGCGGTGAATCGCACGATGACGGGGGGTGGGACGAAGGTATTGACCGATGGTGACGATGTCGATGCCCACGGCTCTCATGTCGGCCAGAGTCGCCAGCACCTCCTCACGGCTTTCCCCCATGCCGACGATCAGACCTGACTTGGTCAGGCCCTCCGGATTCAGCTTCTTCGCCCGCGAGAGCAGGGCTAGCGAACGCCCATAATTCGCCGAGGTCCGAACGTCCCGCTGGAGGCGAAGAACGGTTTCGGTGTTGTGGTTGAGCACCTCCGGACGCTCGGACAGCACCGTGTCGAGGGCAACAGGATCGCCTTTGAAGTCGGGGATCAGCACTTCGATCTCACAACCTGAATGGATCCGTCGAGTCTCTCTGATGGTGGCGGCGAAGATCGCAGCGCCCCCGTCGTCGAGGTCATCGCGGTTGACCGAGGTGATGACGGCATGGGACAGACCCATGGCTTTGATCGCCTCGGCCGCGCGGAACGGTTCCAACACGTCGACCTCGGTTGGCTTGCCGGTAGTGACGTTGCAGAAGCCACACGCTCGGGTGCAACGGTCACCGAGAATCATGAGAGTGGCAGTGCCGCTCCCCCAGCATTCGTAGATATTGGGGCATCCTGCTTCCTCGCAGACGGTGTGAAGGTCGAGGCCTCTCATCAACTTCTTGAGCGCCAGGTAATCGCCGTCCATCCGGGCGGTCACCTTCATCCAGTCCGGGCGGGGGGGTTCGCCCGGGAGGCGGCCATTGATCAGGACCGGTTCTGCCTTCCGAGCCTCGGGGCTAAAGGTCCCTTGCTTTAGGAGACGATCGACCTCGAACTGATCGGAAGTGCCCTGGCCTCGCACGAACGCTGCCATCTGGGTGTCGAGTCTTTCGTAGCCGAGCACCCTGGCGAAGATGGGCACCAGGACCTCGATCACCTCCTGATGGGAGACCTTGCGGCCGGTCAGGGCCTTGAGTGAGGTGACCTGGCGCCCGGTGATCCCGCAGGGGTTCATCCTCGAGAAGAACTCCATGTCGGGGTCGAGGTTGAGAGCGAAGCCATGCATGGTCACCTGGCGGGAGACTCTCACCCCGATCGCGGCGACCTTGCCCGCCGAAGTCCACACGCCGGTGAGGCCCGGTTCCCGCCACGCCTCCACCCCCAGAACATCGAGAGTTTCCATCAAAACCTGCTCGAGCCTGCGAACGTAGGGCACGATCTGCATCGGGTCCGACAGGCGAATGATCGGATAGCCGACGAGTTGTCCCGGACCGTGGAAGGTGATGTCGCCGCCCCGATCGACGTGATGAAGTTCAGCCCCGAGCCCGGGGAGGGCAGCTTCGGGCACCAGGAGGTTCGACCCGTTCCCGTTTCGCCCCACGGTGTAGACCGGCAGATGCTCCAGCAGAAGTAGATAGTCCTCGGCGCGACCTTCTACCCGCCCCTCCCACAGGGCCTTCTGCAGATCCCAGGCCTCGGCGTAGGGAAGCCGCCCGAGCCAACGAGCCCTCAGCACCACGCCGCCCAGGCCGGAATCTTGGAGTTCACGCGAGCTCCTGGTTCCAGTCCCAATTCTCCAGGTTCTGCTTGATCCGCTGCAGGAACAGGACTGCGGTGGAACCATCGAAGGCGCGGTGGTCCCAGGAGAACCCGAGGTAGCCGATGTGGCGGATCGCGATTGTGTCCTGGCCCTCATCGGTTGTCACCACGGCCGGCCGCTTGGTGATCGTCTCGGTGGAGAGCAGGCCGGTGTTGGGAACGTTGATGATGGGAGCCGAGAGGAACGACCCAAAGGGACCGGGGTTGGTGATCGAGAAGGTCGACCCGGTCACATCGTCGGGCTCGAGTTTGCCGGCCCTGGCCTTCTCAGCCAGTTCCCTGATGCGCCGGGCCAAGCCGACCAGCCGGAGACCGTCGGCATTGCGAATAGTCGCAACCACGAGTCCCTTCTGGTCGAGGTCGATGGCGATCCCGAGGTTGACCGACCGGTGGAAGACCGCCTTCTTCTCGTCGAGGAAGAAGGCGCTGTTGACCACCGGGTACTCCTTGAGAGCGTCGATGGTCGCCCGGGCGATGAACGGCAGGTAGGTGAGGGAGAAACCCTCCTCCTTCTTCCAAGCTGCCTGGTGGGCGACGCGAACCCGCTCCACTCTTTCGTAGTCGACCTCCACCGATGTCCAGACATGAGCAGCCGTCTGCTTGGCCCGGACCAGATTCTCGGCGATTCGCGTGCGAAGGCGATCCAGAGGTATCTCCTCGGATCCCGACGCCGCCACAGGGGCCGGTGGAGCCATCGGAGCAGGTGCCTCCGAAGAACGGGCCGGTGGTGGGGCGACAACCGGCGGTGGGCTGGCGGGAGGTGCAGGCGGTGCCGCTGGAGCAGCCGGCGCAGTTGGAACAGACGCTTCTGGAACTGGGGCTTCTGGAGCCGGTGGAGCGGTTGGTGCTGCGGCAGGGGCCGATGCGGCGGCGTCTTCGGGCCGACCGGCGAGATGAGACTCGACGTCGCGGCGGGTGATGCGCCCGCCTTCGCCGGTGCCGGTGATGGTGTTGAGGTCGACTCCATGCTCCCGAACGAGCTTGCGCACGACCGGCGAAAGGACCTCTGCCTTCCCCTCGGCTGGCCCAGTGATCGCAGCGGGCGCCACGGGTGTCGGCGCCGGAGCAGCAGGTGTCGCGGCAGGTTCGGGTGCAGCGGGTTCAGCTGGCTGGGCTGGCTCCGGAGCAGGCGGGGCCGGGGCAGCTTGCGCGGCAGGTTCTGCGCCTGGCGCAGCCGCGGGTTCCGGAGCGGCTTCGGCTTCATGCGCAGCCGCAGCCTCAGGTTCCGGCGTTGCCGTAGCTTCGGGCGCAGGTGCAGCTTCCGGCGCAGCCGCGGGCGCTTCGCCCGCCTCCCCGATCGTCGCCAGGGCCGTTCCGACCGCAACGGTCTCGCCTTCTCCGACCAGAAGTTCAGTCACGACTCCGGCCGCCGGTGACGGCACCTCGGTGTCGACTTTGTCGGTGGAGATCTCGACCAGGACCTCGTCGACGGCGATAGCGTCGCCAACCTTCTTCGCCCAGCGGAGAATGGTTCCCTCTGTGACGGTCTCACCCAACTGGGGCATGGTGACGGTGGTGGCCACTGTTACTCGCTTCCTCTCAGTGCAGGCTTCGACCCGCCGCCGACATCAATGTTTCCCCGACCGCCTCTGACAGGGTCGGATGAGCGTGAATGAACGCGGCGGCTTCGGAGGGATATGCCTCCCAGCCCACCGCATACATCAGTTCGTGAATCAGCTCGCCGGCCTGGGGGCCGACGACAGATGCACCGATGATCGCCCCGCCTTTCTCAGAGATCACTTTGACCGAGCCGCGGTTCTGACCAATGATGATGGCGCGGCCGACGCCAGCCATGCCGTGGCTATGAACCTCAATGTCGCGACCCGTCTCCCGGGCCTGAGCCTCGGTCAATCCGACTTCGGCGAACTCGGGATGGGTGTACGTAACCCTTGGAATTGCCAGATAGTCGACAGGTGCCGCCTTGCCGGTAGCGATGTGGGTGACTGCGGCGATTCCCTCGGCGAATCCGACATGGGCCAGTTGGGGTGTGCCTGCCACGACATCACCCACGGCGTAAACACCGGCTCCGCCAGTCTGCATCGTCTTGAGATCCGTCTTGATGAAGCCTCTCTCGACCTCGATCCCTTGCACCGTTTCGAGGCCGATGTTCTCGGTGCGGGGACCCCGTCCCACAGCCACGAGAACGGAATCCACCTCGACCGACTCGCCGCCGAAGGGGACCACGATGCTCGCGGGTCCGTGGCGGGGGACCTCGACGGATTTGCCGAGGTGGAATTTGACGCCGCGGCGGGTCATCTCTCGTTCCAGCAGCTTGAGCGAGTCGGCGTCGCCGCCGGGAATAATCTGCGGAAGGAGCTCAATGACATGAACCTCGGTGCCGAGTTCGGCCAAGAGACTGGCGAACTCGCACCCGATGACGCCCCCACCGATGATCGCCACTCGATCCGGCTGGGCCGGCCAGTCGAGAGCATGATCGGAAGTGACAACCCGGTCGCCGTCGATTTCATAGCCCGGAATCGTCCGGGCATAGCTGCCGGTAGCGACGATCACCTTTCCAGCCTCGAGCCGGGTCTCGCCTTCGGGTTGTTCGACCACGACCGACTTGGGTCCGTCCAATCGCCCCCGGCCTGTGACCACTTCGACCTTGCGCTGCTTGAGCAGACCTCCGAGCCCGCGGACGAGCGCCTCAACGGTCTGCGACTTGCGGGCCTTGGCGGCACCCCAGTCGATGGTCGGCTCGGAGGTCATTACTCCGTAATCAGACGCATGCCGCACAGTCGAGTACACCTCGGCAATGTGGAGCCACTGTTTGGCGGGAATACACCCTCGTAGTAGGCAGGTCCCTCCGGGCCGCTCGTCGGACACCAGTGCAACCGACAGTCCATAATTGTGGGCGTACAGCGCGGCGGCGTAGCCACCCGGGCCCCCGCCAACTATCACGATGTCATGCAAGGTGTCCTACTCCCGTCGCGGCAGACGCCAGGGAGCCTAATTGCTCGGCCGCATCAAGCCACCGCCGGGGTGCCGGGTCCCGATTGGGGCTGGTCGGCAGCACGTGACGTTCGAGCGTTCCCGTGATTGGCTCGCGGTCCACCGGTAATTCGACGCACCGGTCGCGACAGGAGGAAGCGAGGCGCCAGACGCTGGGAGCGCTTGGGCCGAACGACGGCGAATTAGCCTCCCCGCAATGCCGACCCGTTGGCTATTGATCGCCTCCGCTGTGACCGCCGTAATCATCGTGGTGGCCGGCTTCATCTGGTTTTTGCGGGTGTGGAGCTGATACCCGACGACGGTTCAGCGGTCTCGGCGCTGACGGGCCGCCTCCTGTTGTTCCCAAGTCCCACGTCCAACAAGGGTGGCGCCATGCCTCATCAGCTCTGACCCCGAGTAGCCACCTGCAGAAGCTTTGAGGACTACCCGCAAGGCGCGGGCTGCGGTCTTGCGCAACTTCCGGACCCGACGCGAGTCCGTCGTTCCATACCTTGCTCGGATAGCCCGGCCTTCGGCACCGCTGGCAGCGCGCAGCCTGGTGTTCTTCTGTTCCGGGTAGAACCTCATTCGCGACCAATTCCTGCGTACATGTCGGGGATTGGTGACATCGGCGAATCTGATCCAGAGGTCGGCGTCCATCGCGAGGTCGAATTTGGCATCCAGCCCACCGACCTGTCGGTATAGGTCGCCACGCCAGAACGCGGACGGCTGGGGGATGTAGTTGTGGTCGTACATCCAAACGAACCGACTCCAACGATGCTCCCGCTTGGGCTTAAAGGGTCTTCCCTCGGCGTCGATCCAGGTGCTGTCGCCGTAAATGAACTGCACCTCGGGATGACCGTCGAAGAACTCGGCAACCTCGTAAAGGGTGTTGGGCTCGAACAGGTCATCGGAGTTGAGCCAGCACCAGATGTCACCCGTGGCACGGTTGAAACCCTTGATCAGCGCATCTGTTTGTCCGTCGTCCTGTTCGGAGACCCAATACGCCAATCGATCGCCGTAGCTCTTGATGATGTCGACGCTCTCGTCGGTAGAGCCCCCATCGATGATGATGTGTTCGAGGTTTGGGTAGCCCGAGCCATGGATGCTCTGCATCGTCGCGTCGATGAACTGAGCCTGATTGAAAGACGGAGTTACGACCGAGATCTTTGGGTGAGCCTTCACAGCGCCCACCCGACCATCGACAACCCGGTCGCTAACAACCGATGCTTCAAGCGAGTCCGAAGGTCTGATTCTGAATGGCCCGCAGCCGATCCACTTCGCGATCCGCCGGGAACTCGACATCGTCGAGGGTGATCATCTGATCGGCTGGCACCGAGCGCCGCAGCCGGCAGCCGTCCGTCAGGCCCATCGGCAAGGCTCGCTGGCTACGAGCCACCGCGACATTGTCCACCATGCCGTAGCAGCTGAACCCGCCGATCCCATCCAGAATCGCCCCGGCTTCTAGATCGGTCTTGGCAAACGTCACGACCTCGGCCCTAGGCGCACCGCTCGGTGCGATGGCCGCGTCGCCGAACAGGACGGCCCGGGCCACACTCAGCGGTGCCTCCAGGTGCGTGAGGTGGAACGGGCGATAGAACACATAGAAGGGACCCTCCCCCATTTTGAAATACTGCATGTAGGCCCGCCGTTCCTTGTCGTCGTCGAATCCCACGACGAACGCCCCCGATCCGGGCTCCGCGCCGAGTACATAGTCGACAAGAGGAGTCTGCAAGAGCGCATCAAGGTCGAACAGCTCCAGTACCTCTTTGACATGTGCACACCTGTGCCCCGTCATCCCTCGCTTTGCGACCGAGAACCCGGTGGCATTGACGAGAACCGAAGCCTCCATGGACATTTTGGTGCCGTCGGCAAACGAGGTCACCATCTTCGGCCGTTGTCCGTGCTGGTTGGCAAACCCGAGCTGAGTTTCCGGATTGCGGTGCGGATCGTAAAAGCCTTTGACGTTGCCGGCCAGCACAGGCCGGTACCCGATGCTTCGGACAAAGCGCACCAGATTCATGGCGACGGCCGGTTCGTCGCCGTCGGCGTTGCTTATGACAACACCCGCCTTGTCAGCCATCACCTTCAAGATCGGGCCCACGGTCGCGTCCAGTTCGGCATTCACCAGGATCAAGTGCTTGTGCCCTTCGATGGCTGCTACTGCCGTGCGGGCACCGTATTCAACCTCACCGGTGGCTTCGAGAATCGCCTCGATCGAATTCGTGCGACAGAGCAGAACGGGGTCCGAAACGACCACCCGCTGACCCTTTTCCAGGGCTCGATCGACTTCAGCTTGTGACGAGGCCTGCACGACGCTGTCGCCTACTCCGCATGCCTCAAAAACCTCGGATGCCCGATCAACGGTTCGGTTGGCAATGGCAACGACATCCATTCCGACCATCGACTCGATCATCTGCCTGGTCATGCCTTTGCCCATGTAGCCGGCGCCAACGAGTCCGACCCGGATCGGATTCCCATCCTTTTGTCGTTTGGCGAGCGCCGAATCGACGATGATCACGATGCCTCCGTTTCAACCTCGACTAGGGGCCAGTTGAGATCCTGATCCGACATTGGGCCAGGCGCCTGGGGCCACTCAATGCCGATCGCCGGGTCGTTCCACCTCGCCCCCGTGGCCGCAACGGCATCGTAGGGGCGACTGGTGAGATACCAAAGATCGGTGGCCGGGGCCAGAGTCTGATAGCCATGGGCGGTTCCGGGTGGCAGCAGGAGGGCACGCCGGTTGATCGAGGTCAACTCCACCCCGACCCATTTCAACCGGGTCGGGGATCCCTGCCGCAGATCGACCGCAACATCGAACAATCCCCCCGAACCACACCACACGAGCTTCGCCTCGGCCGAAGTATCGCGCTGATAGTGAAGGCCCCTGATCGTGCCTTCTACGATCGAATTCCCGACGTTGCATTGAACCCAATCGGCGGCGACGCCGGCTTCGGCGAAGTCGCTTTCGCTCCATAGCCGCGCAAATGACCCCCGATGATCGGCGATGGGGTCGAGATCGATGATGAACACGCCCTCGATGGCAGTTGGGGAGAATTTCATCCATGCCGCCTTGGCAGTCCAATGCCCCGGTAGTTGGGGACCGCCTTCGGATCTAACATCCGGCGGCCATCGACTACGAGAGGAGCCTCCTCGCGATAGGCGATCAGTTCGGGGATCTTCAGATACTCGGCCCAACGAGTGACGATCACCAGAACGTCAGCGATGGCGGCCACCTCCGATAGGTCTTTGAGATGCTTGACCTGGTGCCTCAGCTCCACTGGAATCGACTCCGCCCCCACGACCGGGTCGTGTGTGATGACCTCGGCGCCTGCTTCCAACAACCGGGAAACAAGAGGAAAGGCGGGCGACTCCCTGACATCGTCAGTATCAGGCTTGAACGCCAAGCCCAGGACCGCAACCTTCGATTTGGACAAGTCGGGTTGCGCCTCCAGCACAAGCTCGAGAAGACGCGCGGGCCGGTCAGTGTTGATTTCGAGCACTGATCGGAGGAGGCCGACTTCCACACCGTGACGGGCTCCTTCGGCCGTCAATGCTGCGGTGTCCTTCGGGAGACAGCTCCCGCCAAACCCGCAGCCCGCCTCAAGGAAGGAGCCAATGGATGCAGTCTCACCACCTCTGGTCAAATAGCGCGAGAGACGGACCCCACTCATCACTTCGGCTGCGTCGATGTCACCCATAGCTGAGCCCAAATCGGCGATCTGGTTGGAAAATGAGATGAGGGTCGCCAGCAGAGTGTTGGACGCGTACTTGATCATCTCGGCCGTTCCCGATGAGGTGATGAGCACGGGGACCGATTCATCGACCTCGAAGAGGTCCGCCACTCTCCGGGCTGCCTCTTTATCGGTAGACCCGACCACGATCCGATCGGGATGGAGGAAGTCCTCGATGGCGGTGCCCTCGGTCAGAAACTCGGGATTCACAACCACGGCCAGTTCGTTGCCGACCGACCGCCCGGAGGCCTCCTCAATAGCCGGAATGACGGTCCTTTCGGTGGACCCGGGGACGACAGTGCTTTTGATCACGACGATGTGGGACTTGCCGGTCCGACCGAGAGTCCCTCCGACCTCCTTAACCGCGGCCCGCACTTGATCCAGATTGATCGTTCCATCGGGGCGACTGGGAGTACCAACGGCGACGAACGTGACATCGGTAGCGGCTACTGCATCCTCAAGAGAGCTGGTGGCATGGAGGTTCCTGCTGACGGTGCTCGCCACCAACTGGTCGAGTCCTGGCTCATGGAAAGGGACGACGCCGCGCCGGATGGCATCGACTCGTTCGACATCGACATCTACGCAGGTCACATCGTGGCCGAGCGACGCCAGACAGGCACCGGTCACGAGGCCGACGTAGCCGGTGCCGACGATCGATATCCGACTCACACCCCAACTCCCGACCGATTTCCCGCGTACCACTGCAAGGTCCTCCTGACGCCTTCTGCTAGCCCGACCGCCGGGTCGTAGCCGAGGTCGGTTCGAGCCTTGGTGAGGTCCGGGCACCTTCGGCCAGGATTGTCGATCAGATAATCGGCTTCTGAGCTCGGTTCTATGACCACTCGACCTCGATAGCCGAACAGCTCCTGACCAACCGCCACAACTTGGTCGGCCAGCTCCCGCATCGAGATCTCGGGGGCGTCGGTGCCGATGTTGTACGGCTCCCCGGGCTCGCCGGCAACGAGGACTTTGAAGTAGCCGACTACCGCGTCGGCCACATAACAGAACGTCCGCGTGGGTGAGCCATCCGAGAACATGACTATGTCCCGGCTGTCGATAACTGCTCCGCAGAAATCGGCGATGACCCGGCCGTCGTTGATTTTCATCCCAGGTCCGTAGTTGTTGAACGGGCGCGCGATCGTGATGGGGAGGAGGTGCACACGAGCGAAATTCACAGCCAGCGTCTCGCCGTACCGCTTGGATTCGTCGTAACAGGCCCGGGGGCCCGTACACGAGACATTGCCACGGTAAGTCTCCGGCGTGGGTATGGCCTGCGGAACCGGATCGCCGTAGATCTCGCTCGACGAATAGAAGAGAAAACCTTTCAACGGCGAACCCCCCTGCGCCCAAGCAATCGACGCATCAAGCAGTCGGCGCAATCCGCCCACATTGGCATCCATCGTCTCGATCGGGATCTGGCGATATAGGGCGGGGCTGGCGATGCCGGCAGCATGGATCACGTAATCGGCCGGACCCACCCCTGGAGGGACAGGAAGCGTGATGTCATGAGTGATCAAGGCAAGGTCCCGGCGATCGCCCAGCGCCTCCAGCCAGGCCGGCGCACCGCGCCGGAAGTTGTCGACCAGAGTGACCGCGATCGGCTGTCTAGCACCATGGCGATTCCAGAACAGGATGGATTGGACGAGGTAGTAACCGAGAAACCCGGCCCCGCCGGTGATCAGCAGTCGCCCGCCTTCCATCTGCGGAAGCTCGGTAGCCAGAGAATCGACGATGTAGGCAAGGTCGGCGTCGCGTACTTCCTCGGCCGTCATTGCGGCCGCACTCATGTGGGGGCCTCGCTCATTAGGCGCAGTTTCCGGCAATGGAACGCCTCCGCGTAGCCCGACCCAGACTGAGACTCCACTCCCCGCAACCGCATTAATGACCTGAAGGCTTCTGGGTCAAACCAACTGCGCTGGGATTGGCTGGGGAAGCCCTTCAGAATCAGGTCGATCTTGCGATCGACCAGTTCCGACGACAGATCGATGTAAGCGACCGGTCTTCCAAGGTCACCGTCCACTTTGAGTATCTCGTACTCAAGAGTGAGGTGGTTACGAAACGTGTTGCGGGTAAGTTCGGCTGCGGTTCGATGGTCCTGATGAGCATCCCCCTGCCATGGGCACAGGATCAGGTCCGGGCAGACCATCCTGCCGAGCCGATCGAAGTACTCCTTCAGCTCGGGCAAGTGGGGAAAGAAGCGCTCCTGAAACGACTCGACCACGACGTCGGCGGACACTCCGGACGCCAGAAAGCGCTCGGCGCTGTCCAAAGCCTCCTGGCGCCGTTCGTCTCTCGCTGCCAGCACCACCCATGTGATCCCGATAGAAGGGTTGAGGGCTATGAGCTTGAGGATCGTGCCCCCGCAGCCGATCTCAATGTCATCGCTGTGAGCGCCAATGGCAAGCAGCCGCTGGGGCCGAAACCCATCCTCGAAGGAAATCATCGAATCACGCCTCGGTCGGCGAGCGCCGCCAGATTTCCCAGGGGGCGTTGCCCCCCTCGTAAAGACTGTCGAGCGCCTGCTTGTCCTTGAAGGTATCCATCGCCATCCAAAAGCCTCGATGTCGAAAAGCGATCAGTTCCCTCTGCGCCATCAATCGAGCGAACGGCTCGGCAACAAGATCCTCACCTCGTCGGAGGTGATCGAATATCCCTGATCTAAAGGCAAAGAATCCACCGTTGATCCAGAGATCTGACTGGGACAGGGGCTCGATCCTCGTCACCGTCCCGTCGGCGTCGAGCTGAGCAACATGAAACGATTGGGTCGACTGGACTGCCAAGAACGAGGCCAGGCGGCCACTCTTTTCGAAATGCTCGAGGTACTCGGGAAGCCACAGGTCGGTGAGCCCATCGCTGTAGTTGGCTAAGAACATCTCCTCACCCTGGAGGTGTGGTTCGACCGCCTTTAGCCTCTCACCGATGGACGCATTTATGCCGGTATCGATGAAGGTGATCTTCCAGTCATCGATATCACTGGCCAGCAGGTGGACATCGCGCCCGCCCTGGCTAAGTACGAAGTCATTGGACATCGCCTCGTTGTAGTTGAGGAAGTAATCCTTGATGGCATCGGATTTGTAACCGAGGCAGAGGATGAACTCGTTGTGCCCGAAGTGGGCGAAGTACTTCATCACGTGCCACAGGATGGGGCGATGTCCTATCGGCACCATGGGCTTGGGGACCGCGTCGGAATACTCCCTCAGGCGAGTTCCCAGCCCGCCACAAAAAAGTACTACTTTCATCGAGTTTCCTCACATCCTCTGTTATCTGACACTACTTGAGAGTCGAGAGTCGACAATGGGTCAAGCTGCGTCGATGACGGCTTGGGCGGCTGCCTCGCCAGTCATGAAAGCCTCATCTGTCCACTGGTAACCCCAGAGCCCGTACCTGCCGGCCAGTCCAATCCCCACTTCGCTCATGTACCCATGTATCAGCGACAGGGCCGGCGCTTTGTCGTGGTCGTGGATGATGTTGCCATAAGGAACATGGATAGCGCTCCGATGACGGACCTGATCCCTTTCCCTCATCAGGCCGGTTCGCAAAAGGTCCGTGATGACCGGCTCGATGTAATCCTCCGGCTGACCCGACCTCGGGGCGTACTTGTCCGAGAAGTAGATCTCGGCCTGGAAGCTGCCGTGGCCAGGCGGCACCATGTGGGGTGAGAGCTGGCCCGGATAACTCACGCGGGTGAAAATTACGTCCTCGTCGTAGAAGTAAGTCCAGGTATCCCCGACGCCTTCGCGATCGATCCCAACGTTGACGAGCACCATGTTCGTTGCCGATAGCGTCTGCGAGGCGTCGATTATCTCAGTTGGGGCACCGGCCACTAACGGCACGAGGGCCGGAAGTGGGACCGTCGAGATCAGATGGTCGTAATTAACCTCGATGCCGTTCTCGAATCGCAATTTCTGTTCCTTGGGAGAAACCTCGACGAGACGGTGACTCGACCGAACATCGGCCGCGGCAAGAAACGGCTTTAGATACGAGAAGAATCCTCCGTGGGTCGGATACCTATATTCAGTCACATAGTGAACGTTGGGGGTATCCGGGCTTAGTGCCCCGAACAGGACTTCCTCGACGCTGGGTCGATAGAAGCGAGGGCCCAGCCAATCGACATCGAGCCGATCAGCCGATGTTGTGTGGACCTTCTTGGCGTACTCCATCGGGAAGGTCTCGGCAAACGTGCGGCCGTACGCCGAGACCAGCCATTGCTCATAGTTCTCGATCGAAGGAGGGGCCGATGCCGAAGCAGCGACGAACTCCTTGATGCATTGGACGACGAGATCGGTAGGAAGCCCGTGCAGATTGCATATGGCAGGGTGCTTGAAACGATGGCCCTTCCAATAATTGTCGACGTTGGCCACCAGAGTCTGATAGTCGCCTCCGACGGCGTCGGCTAGAAGGTCGCGGATCCTGTCGTCTTTGGTGAACGAGACATGGGGCCCCTCGTCGAATGCCCAGCCACCTGGATAGTTATGAGTTGTCGTGTGCCCACCCGGTTCGGACGCCTGGTCGTAGAGAACAGGGCTGATGCCTTCCTGGCGAAACCGATAGTCGGCACCGATTGCACCCATGCCCGCTCCGATGATTGCCACCCTGGTCATGTCGCCGTCCCTACTTCAGACCGGCCAGGTCAAGGGTCGCAAACACATCCTCATTCGAAACCGCGCCCTTCGCCACCATCGACTTCTGGTCGCCGCCGTAGTCCACCGGCAGCACGTCGTAGAAGTCGAGGCCGCATCGGTTAGCAATGTCCCAGGGCTCCATCACCGGGTATGGCTGAACCCTGATCTCGACCACCTTGGTGCCGGGCCGGCAGAAGACGATGTTGCAGAGGCCGGCACCGGAGGGCCCCAAAACCGCCTCCGCCCGGCCCAGAAGCCACGCCTTTTCGCGCAAAGAGAATTTCTCCATCGCCATGGGCACGAATCCACGCTCCCGGAGACGAGCGGTCAGCTCGTCCTCGCCCTCCAAGAGCCCATGGTCGGTGGCCTTGCGCACGATATAAATCCGAGTTGGGAAGTCGTCCCCGGCTGGCCTGAGGGGGGGGAAGGCCCTAACCAGATACTCGGTGGCCCAGGTAGGGATCACGCCGGTGGCGCGGGGTAATGACGGAACCAGGAGCCGGTCGGCCACGACATGACGATCGAGCAGGCTGCTGACGACCCTGGACCGCTCGATGCCGAGCGATGTCAGCGTCTCGAGCTGGAAGCCAGAGAAATAGCCCGGGACCACAAATGCATCCACCTCCCCGAGATCGATTCCGGCGTCTTCTAGCAACCCCAGGCGAGGAAGGACATCCCAGAGCCAATGGAAGTAGCCCCGGCCAACGAAGGTGCTCAGCACCGCGACAGTGCCCCTGACCCTCCTAGCCGGGAGCGCAGCGTCGACAAAGAATTCTGAACCCCCGGGAATCTCCCCGTGATCACCGAGCATGTACGACCGCAATGACCCGACCGGCCAGGAGACATCTTGCAGCAGCCGGTTGTCCGGTGTGACCACCGCCCCATGCTCTCCCACTACCCGCCCGTTCGGAATGGTGGCCACAAACGCGGCCGGGGCCCTTACCGACTGAGCCCATCGATACTCGTCGTCCACGTGACCGTGGAGACTGCGGGGTTCCTGGTTGAGTACCTCCTCCCGCTCGCGGACCCAGACCAAACTCGCAGTTTGAGCATGGCTCTGATTCCACGACTCGATCCAGGCGGGAGTGGCGTTGAGTGGAACGGGCCGGGGGAAGACCGATCGAAGCGGCCGCTTCGTCCACGCCAGCAACCGGTCCGCCGCCGTGTAGGAGCTAAGCACCCCCTGGCGGAGCACCGGATGTCGCTTCAAAAATGTATGAAACCGCGAACTCAGTGCGCCTCGCAGGTCTGGTGTATGGATGCCCACGCCCTTTGCTGTACCCGAGCCTCAAGCTAGCACCACCTCTGTTCCCAGAAGGAGGTCGATTGCCCTATCCAGAGGCCTGGCGGCGAGTCTTCTGGCTCACATGCCTGCGTTGGAGTCTTCGGAAGGCGCGACTGCCTTGATCGTGACTGCCTTGATCCTGGGGACCCATTTACGACCGGCTCTTGTTTTGGAATCCTCATGTAGTAATTTATCGGTGGGCAGTACGGGAATTGGGAGTGGGCGTTTCACGCCGGTAATCCGGAATTTTGGTTTGAACCCCCTCCCCTGTGGGTATTAGTGGCAAACGCCGAATGGCTGGGAGTTGGGGATGGTCTCAAAAGAGTCCGAGGCTGCGCTGGACGCAGCACTCGGGGAAATTTCACAAGTTGATTCACAAGTCGACCTGACGGGCCCTAGCCCGACGTTCGCTCCGCTGTTTGACGTAGCGAGGATCTATGCCCTTCCGGCTCGACCTTACCTGCGTTGGATCAAGCCGACCTTCGACCGGGTGCTGGGCCTGGTCGCGCTGGTGCTTGCCATCCCCTTGATCGCCTTGATCGGGGCCGTGATCTGGGTATCCATGGGTTCACCGGTGTTTCTGGCCCAGGATCGCGTTGGCCTCCGAGGCAAGGTGTTCAGACTTTGGAAGTTTCGAACGATGGCTCCCGACCGGCGGACCACCCAACTCGAATTGTTGGGAGAGAATCGGAGGCGAACCCACAAATCGGCCGACGATCCTCGAATCACCACGCTCGGGCGGTGGCTGCGAGCAACTCGCCTCGATGAGATACCCCAGTTGGTGAACGTCGTCTCCGGCGATCTGAGCCTCGTGGGTCCCCGTCCGGAAATGGTTGCGATCGTCGCTCAATATGAAGCGTGGCAACATCGCCGGCACGCCGTCAAGCCCGGAGTAACGGGCCTGTGGCAGATCTCAGACCAGGGGGACAAGCTCCTTCGCGACTGCACCGAGATGGAGCTTGCCTACCTGGACCAGGTCTCTCTCCGCACTGATGTGCAGATACTGCTGAAGACGATTCCGGCCATGATCAAGCGGCAAGGAATCTGAGGGCATCCGCGGCCTTTTCCAAGGATGTCATGGGATCGTCCCGTACAGGATGGGGGCGAGACCTAGGCCCTTTGGGCCATGGCCTCGATCGGACAACGTTTTAGAGTTCACCTAGGGCGGAGGGAGGTCAGGCGTGGCCAAGTCAAGACTGCTGTCGATCGCATTAGCTGTGCTGGTCCTGCTGCCCGTGGCAGCTGGATCCGCCGCGGCGCAGATTCCGACACCCCGCAGCGATCCAGCTTCGCAAGCGGACCCTCTCAGCCTCGTCGGCGAGGACCCCGATGATGCCGAGGGGATCCTCAGCACCGAGGCAGTGACCGCGGCCGCAGTTGGACTTCCAGCTGGTTTCGTCGAGCAGACCATCTTCTCTGGGCTCAACCTTCCCACATTCGTTCGGTTTGCATCGGATGGCCGCGTGTTCGTAGCCGAAAAACGGGGCACCCTTCTTGCTTTTGACTCGTTGAGCGATTCCAGCGCCAAGGTGGTGGTCGATTTCAGCGGCGCCACCTACGGATGGTGGGACCGTGGAATGCTGGGCATGGCCATCGACCCGGGCTTCCCCGCCGAGCCTTATATCTATCTGCTGTACACGACCGATATCCACAACTACGGGGACACCTGCCCCAGCCCCCCCGGCGCGACCACCGATGGCTGCATGGCCAACGCCAGGCTCTCCCGGATTCAGGTCAGCTCGGCCAACGACCTGGTGGGCTCGGAGCAAATCCTTCTCGACGGGTTCTGGTGTCAGCAGTATCCGAGCCATTCGATTGGACAACTTGAGTTTGGCCCGGACGGAGCGCTTTATCTCAGTGCCGGCGATGGCGCCTCGTTCGGCTTCGCCGACTACGGGCAGGGCGGTGGCAGTAGCGGCAGCCCCACTCCGAAGAACCCCTGCGGGGACCCTCCGGTGCCGGTCGGCGGCACCCAGACCCCACCCACCGCCGAAGGAGGGGCCCTCCGCAGCCAGGACCTCCGCACGTCGGGCGACCCGGTGAGCTTCGACGGGGCCATCCTGCGCCTCAACAAATCAGACGGGTCGCCGTTTGCCGGCAATCCGCTCCTGGGCGGGGACAGCGGCGACGACCGGATAATTGCCTACGGCTTCCGAAACCCGTTCCGGATCACGATCCGTCCCGGGACCAACGAGATATGGATCGGCGATGTGGGGTGGGGGGTCTGGGAAGAGATCAACCGCATCCCGAACCCAACCGCCGGCGTCCCCAACTTCGGATGGCCCTGTTACGAGGGAAACGCCAGGCTCGGGAGCTACGACAACGCCGACCTCGACATCTGTGAGAATCTCTATGCCGAGAGCGGTGCCCATACCGGCCCTTATTTCGCCTACCAGCACAGTCTGAGCCTGGCTGGATGCCCGAGTGGTGGTAGCTCCATCAGCGGTCTGGCCTTCTACGAGGGGGGGCCCTACCCGGCAGAATATGACAACGCCCTCTTCTTCGCCGACCACACCCGCGGATGCATATGGACAATGTTCCCGGGAAGCAACGGGTTGCCATCGCCGGGCAGCATCAGCCTGTTCGCCAGTGGCGCCCAGAGCGTTGGCCTCGAGATCGGACCCAACGGCGACCTGTTCTCGATCGACCATCTCGGAGGAAGGATCCTTCGATACCAGTTCCAAAGCGGCAACTTCTCTCCGACGGCGGTGGTGGGGGCGGCGCCGACTTCGGGTCCGGCTCCGTTGACGGTCAATTTCGACGGGTCCGGGTCGAGCGATCCCGATGGCGATCCTCTCACCTTCGCCTGGGATTTGGACGGCGACGGCCAGTTCGACGACTCCACCGCCGTCAACCCCTCGTTCACCTACACCACCGCCGGGACCCGGCTGGTGGGTTTGCTGGTGGACGACGGCAACGGCGGCACCGACACCGACACCGTCACCATCAACGTCACCGAGCCCGGCGGCACCGGTGATGGCTATGTGGATCTGCCCGGTCTGGCCGACAACTACATCACCACTCCCG
>DATLEZ010000179.1:0-4371 GCA_035525055.1 Acidimicrobiia bacterium
CCTGAAGGCGACCCAGGTACTGGTAGGCGACAGAAGTGACCGAACGACTGTTCAACGGGGATGAACCGGCCAGGTCGGGAGACAAACTCCGAGCCAGCTCGATCAAGACCTGAAAGAACTTCTGTACAAGGCGTTTGACAACTAGGAAGATGCATGAGTGGTGCATCCGGCGAAGTCGTTGGGGGGAGGGTCCGAGGTGTCTTCGGAGGGGTCAGCTCGGACGCCGGGTTCCTTGATTGGCCGGCGCATGGAGTTAGACCGGCTATTGCGGGGTCTCGAGGATGCTCTCAGATGGCAGGGGCGCCTCTTTCTTATTGGCGGGGAGCCGGGTATCGGCAAGAGTCGGATTTCCGATGAGGTGGCGAACCGTGCGTCGGCACAGGGCCTGACCGTGCTTTGGGGCAAGTGCTGGGAGGGAGGGGGAGCGCCCGCCTATTGGCCTTGGATGCAGTGCTTACGCGCCTACTTCCGTGGCCAAGAGCCTGACACCCTCCGAGATCAGCTGGGGCCAGGTGCCGCTGACATTGCCCAGATGCTTCCCGAGGTCGAGGCTCTCGTCCCCGAGCTCCCTCAGCTGCCGTCGGTAGACCCGGAGTCGGCTCGCTTCCGGCTCTTCGACTCCACCGCTACATTCCTGAGGAACGCCGCCGATGCGGGCGGGCTCGTCGTGGTCATCGACGACCTCCACGCCATGGACACTGCCTCGCTCCTGTTCCTCAGGTTCCTGGCCGGTCAGATAGCGGACATGAGGATTCTGCTTCTGGCCACATACCGCGATGTAGAGCTCACTCCAGACCACCCACTGACCACCGCAATCACCGACCTGGATCGGGAACCAACCACCCAACACGTCCGTTTGGGAGGATTGGCTGAGCCTGATGTAGCCATGCTCGTCGAGCGCACAGCGGGCGTGGCTCCGACGGCCGGGCTCGTGTCTGCGCTGCACCGACAGACAGATGGAAACCCACTGTTCATCGGCGAGGCCGTAAGGATGCTCGCCGCTGAGGGGCGTATTACCTCGGTGGCTGAGGCAACCGACATACGCCTATCTATTCCCGGTGCGGTGAAGGAGGTGATGCTGCGACGCCTCGATCAGCTCACCAAAGCCTGCAGGGATACGATGTCCATCGCTTCGGTCCTTGGCCAGGATTTTTCCGCTGAGGAGGTACGCCGGCTCGCCGACCTTTCCTCTGAAGAGTTCGCGGACGTATCGGATGAGGCGGTTACCGCGGGTCTCTTCGTCGAAGTCGGCGGCGCGCCAAGCCGTTTCCGCTTCTTCCATGACCTCGTCCGCGAGGTTCTCTACCAGGAGATCACGCCCGGGCGGAGGTCTCGGCTTCATTGGTCGGCGGGAGACGTTCTCGAAAGTCTTCACGCACCCGACCTCGGTGGCCACCTCGGGGTTATCGCCCATCACTACTTCGAGGGAGTGTCCGTCGGAGATGCGGCAAAGGCGTCCAATTACTGTCGGAGGGCGGCGGAGAAATCTTCTGGCGAGCTCGCTTATGAGGAGGCCGCGCGCCTCTACCGAATGGCTCTGCAGGCGACCGAGCTGGCAGATGCGGTCGACCCCGTGGAGCGCGGTGATCTGCTGCTTGGGCTTGGCGACGCCCAGGCCAGGTCGGGGAACCTGTCCGGCGCCAGAGAAACCTTCCTTCTAGCTTTTGAACTCGCCCGGCGAGCCGGTGTAGCCGAGTTAGCGGGGCAAGCAGCACTCGGCTACGGCGGGCGGTTCGTGTGGGCTAGAGCCGGACGCGATCAGCAGGTGGTTCCCATGCTCCAGGATGCCCTGGTTATGCTCGGTGGTGACGACGATCGCATGCGCGTTCGCCTCCTCGCTCGTCTGGCATGCGCACAGCGCGACTCGCCAGATCGGGAGCACAGCGCATCGTTGTCCAAGCAGGCCCTGGACCTGGCACGAGATCTCGGCGATCCTGCGACCCTCGCATATGCGTTGGAGGGACGTATCTGGTCGATATGGTGGCCGGAGAACCCAACCGAGCGTCTCCAGCTGTCAGCCGAGTGCCGCCAGGTCGCGGCCGAGATTCACGACGCAGAACGAATGGTGCAAGCGCGTATCTCAAGCGCGGGAGCGCTGCTCGAGCTGGGTTTGACACAAGAAGCAAGAGATGGACTTGAAACGGTCATCCGCACCGCTGAGGAACTGCGCCAGCCCGCCCAGAGATGGCTGGGGGATGCGTTCCTCGCCCTGATTCTGCTGTTCGAGGGTAGGTTCGGACCCGCCGAAGATCTCATCAACGCCACACTGGAATCCGACGACCCGACTTCGGTGCGAGACAATGTCTCGGCGGCTCGGTTTCAATTGTTCCTCCTGCGGAGGGAGCAAGGCCGGGTCGACGAGACCGAACGGCTCGTCCGTGCTTCGATCGAGGACTTCCCCTCATATCCGCTTCATCGTCCTGCTCTGGTATGTCTCCTGATGGATGTCGGTCGGAAGTCAGAAGCAAAGGCGATATTTAGTGAACTGGCAAGGGATGACTTCGCCGCACTCCATCGGGACTCTGAGTGGATTCTGGGGACCAGTCTGGCGGCGGAGGCATGCTGGATGTTGGGCGACGAAACTGCTGCGGCCGTCTTATACCAGCAGCTGATTCCGTTCGGTGGACGCCATGCCATCGGTCTCGCCGAGGGGAGTCTCGGAGCCCTCGATCGCTATCTAGGACTTCTCGCTCAGTTGTTGGGGAGAACGGATGATGCCGAACACCATCTCGAGGATGCGATTGCGATGAATCAGCGGATGGGGGCTCGGCCCTGGGTAGCGCACTGTCAGCGTGATCTGGCTGGTCTGTTGTTGTCTCGTGACGGTCCGGGGGATCGGGATAAGGCGATGGGTCTGCTGGGTGAGGCGCTGATGACGGCGGAAGAGCTGGGGATGGTTGTGCTGGAGGCGAAGATCGGCCCGTTGTTGGGAGATGAGGTGGAGCAGGCTCCGGCTGACTCTGTAGCCGAAGGTGTGTTCCGACGGGAGGGGGAGTACTGGTCGGTGGTCTTCGACGGCCGGGGTGTGCGCCTTCGTGACGCCAAGGGGATGCGGCACCTGGCCCGGCTTATGGCCGATCCCGGCCGGGAGTTCCATGTCCTCGATCTGGTGCGAATGGAAGAAGGCCTGGCTGAGCGTGTCGACCGCGCCGATCTGGAGTTGGCGGCCGACGGGTTGGGGGACGCCGGGGAGATCCTCGACGCCCAAGCTAAAGCTGCCTACCGGCAGCGGCTGGCCGAATTGGAGGAGGATCTCGGAGAAGCGGAGGCCTGGAACGACGCTGAGCGGGTGTCCCGGGTCAAAGAAGAGATCGAGTTCCTGACCCGTGAACTGGCAGGTGCTGTCGGTTTGTCCGGCCGTGACCGTAAGGCGGGGTCGGCCGCTGAACGGGCTCGGCTCAATGTCTCCCGGGCCATCAGGGCGGCCATGGGCCGAATCGCCGAGAACCACCCCTTATTGGGCAAACATCTCGATGCGACCGTCAACACCGGTCTTTACTGCTCCTACACCCCGGACCCTCGAATCCCCATCACCTGGAGACTGTGAGGACCCCTCGCAGCCTCGACATGGACGATGGCCCTCACCCCGGGCCGAGGACCATCGAACCTCTATGCCGATTCCTCCCCTCAGGAGTCGGCGTCGTTCTGGTGGCGGGCGAGGTAGCGGGCGAGGTAGTCGTCGGCGGGTGCCTCAATTGGTTGTGTCGCCGTGGGCTGGTGGCGGGCGAGGTAGCGGGCGAGGTAGTCGTCCGGGTGCGCCATTTCTCCGACTGTCAGTGCCGGCTGCGGCTGCGACGACGTTGCCGCGGGCGCGTCCGGCCAGTTCAGACCGACCAATAGACCTACAACGAGTCCCACTGCCACGGCGAGTGCCGCCAGGGCGATGGTCCAGCCCCGTAACCGTCGCGCTGGCGCGCGCACGTCTCGATCGAGTGTTGTCGATTCTCTGATCACCTTGCTCCTCCTGCTCTGGTGGGCCTCGAGTTGAGGTCCTCGTCCCTTCCATGCGTGAATTTCGAAGGAACGGCGGTTCAAAGGAGATGAACGGCGAGGACGGCCATCCCGTAGGCGTCCCGTTAGCCATAGTCCGTGACGTGTTTTGTCCTAACGAGACCTAAGGGATGCATAGGTCCCCCTGTCCTTCGAAAATCGCGAATCAGAACCTTCACATCGCCGACGTGCAGGCCAAACGGCATGATCCCGTCTATCGAGCTGCACGTATTGTTCGGACCAACAGCATCCCATAAGGATTGGGACACGCGGTTTCTGTGCGGGCGGATTAGGCAGCTTGGCGTTCCTAATCGTGAAGAACTCACCGCTGAAGCTGAAAGGCTTCCCCTTCCATAGCGCTGTGATCATGTCCAGACATTC
>DATLEZ010000180.1:0-6621 GCA_035525055.1 Acidimicrobiia bacterium
CCATCTGCCCAGAGCCGAGGATTTTCGAGGATGTGGGCCAGCGCGAGCAGGGGTCGGAATGGACTTAGCTGACATAGCGAAAGCCGTGCAAAGGCGCTGGCGAGTCGCGGCGTCCGTATTGCTGGTGACTCTGGTAGCCACACAAGGTGACCCCGATCCAGGTAGTCATCGGAGGCGGCACCCTGTTCGTGGTGGGACTTCTGATCGGTTTCGCTGCCTAGCAGCGAAACCGATCGCTACAGGCAACGAGCTACGATCGCCCCGCCGGTTGATCGCTCTTGGTGCCGACGTCTCCTACGCCGACCCCCAGGTCGAGCGGTTCATGGTCGACGGTCGCCCGGTTCTCCGCTGCACCGACGTTTTTTGCCGCGTTGCAGGAGACCGATCTGGCCTTGCTGCTCGTTGCTCACTCGGCGTTCGATTTGCATGCGATCGCGGAGAAGTCTCCGCGGCTATTGGATACCCGAGGGGGTAGCCTCGGGCGGAAGCGTCGAGCGCCTCTAGATTCCGGCCCTCTAAACGCACCAGGTCGTTACGCCGAGCTACCACGAGTGCTGTGGTCGCGACCCCATTCCTCCGCCCGTCCCAGAGCGACCTCACGACGAGCCCAGAGCTTGGCCGTCAATGACACTCCAAGGTAAGCCGGCAGGTCGATAATGCGGCTCGGATCGGTTCTGATGACTGCCAGCCAGTCGAACGAGGACCCGACGACCCCCTTATTCGGTTGGCCACGGTCTCGTGCCTCCATCAAGCCGACATATGAACGGGTCTTGCGGCGAAGAAGGTCGCGAAGGCGGCGGGGACCTTGCACCACCGAAATCGCCTGTTCAACGACAAGGCGCTCGTCGGCGTTGAAGAGATGGTGCACGAAGTGGTCATCGGCGACCAGGTCGGGAAACTCGGCAAAGCGGGACCGGCCGCCCGTGCTCAGACCGTAGACACCCCTGCCCATGAGACCATGCTTTATCACCGGTAGCTGTGCCCAGATTCGCAAATGTGAGCGAACCACCCAACTCGAGTCGGTGGTATCGAGGCGCAAGGCAGGCGACGCGGCAAGAGCCTCGCTCCTCAGGGCTTGCGCCACCAGGCGAGCGTCGGGGTAGGTGAGGACAACGTCGGCGTCCATATATAGACGAGGGAACGCCGCAGCTATGCGATCACCCATGTTTAGGGCCTGCCATTTCGATGCCACTGGCGTTTCGGCGACGACAACCGTGGGCCCGAAACCCCTGGCCACCTCGGCGGTGTTGTCCGAGCACCCATTGCAGACGACGACGACCTCCAATTCGCCGGGTTCGGATCCGGCCAGCAACGATCCCAGGCACCGGCCGATGACCGCTTCCTCATTGAACGCCGGGATGACGATGCTGAACATGTCCGCCCAGGATTGTGGCAGGCGTCGCCGAGATCGCGGGCGGCACACCCTCATAGGTCGGAGGGCAACAAATAAGGTCTTCAGGCCGGTTTGAACTGAGCTTGCCTGTCCACCAGGATCACGGCTGAAGCATTCTCCTGACCACGAAGCGTCTCATGCCCCGGTTCCTGGCCGGTGCCGACACGACTCGATGGGGCGCGCGCCGTGGGTTGGTCGGCCACGATCATCGGGAGTTTACGGCTGGCTCGGCTGAAACTGGTGCCAGCGAGAGCCGAAGTGCGTCTTCGCCAAACCGGGGCCAGGATGACGTTCAATTACCCGAAGCACCTCGTTCCGGCGTTGGTCGTTCTTGGTGACTTGATCGATCCCGAGTACGCCTTCCTCTATCAGTCCGTTACCTTGGTATCCTCCCCGTCATGGGCCGCGCAGAGGCCGGCTCATTCTGACAGCGGGTGCGGCCGGCACTGGATTCGTGCGAAGGGTGGATGCGCGTCCCTTACGCCGAAGACCCCATCCTGCGAGCACGGTTGTGCATGCCGGGGAATCGGAGTGTAGGGCACCTTGTGAAACAGGAAGATTCAACGAGACAAAACCTGCCCTCGTCACGAGACTCCGACCGAGCGTATCCGTCGGTCAGTGTATCGATCGTGAATCACTCCTCACGCGATCTGCTGAGGGCTTGCCTTGAATCGTTGAGGCACTATCCCTACACGTTCGGGGAGATGGAGGTCGTGGTTCTCGACAACGCCTCAACCGACGGATCAGTCGAGATGCTGGAAAACGATTTCGCAGATGTCGTTGTGCTCGCCGAGCGGGAGCGTCGGGGTTTCGGGGCCAACCAGAATCGGGCCGTGCGCACCTGTCGCGGCGATCTCGTGTTCATCTTCAACCCTGACGCCGTCGTACACGAGCACACGATCGATCGCCTGGTCTCCGCTCTGGCGTGGGACGAAAGAGTGGCTGTTGCAGGTGGCCCCATCGTCAACGCCGATCACACGTTCCGCCAGGATCGGCCGCATCCGTTCCCAACCCCATTCAGCCCGCTGGCGAAGGCCTTCGGGCTGCAGCGGCTTTGGGCTCGCCGAAGAATCGGCCAGGCTGTGATCGACGACGGGTGGCCCAGCGGCGGCGCTTGTCTAATCGAGCGGCGAGCCTTCGTCGAGGTGGGAGGCTTTGATGAGGACTTCTTCATGTACTCCGAGGACGTCGATCTCTTCGCCCGGCTCGTGGCGCAGGGGCGACTCGTCGCATGGGTCGACGATGCGATCGTCACCCACCCTTATCGCGACGAACCGGCGCCCTTGGCGGCACGTCGCGAAGCCGAGATCGTGCACGCCGAGCTGCAGTACATGCGCAAGCACTTCGGTCGGGTCTGGGTCTATCGCATAGGAGTCATCATCGACGCTGCGCTGCGCCTGGCGACGCTGTCTACTCCTTGGACATCCCGCTTCGTCAACCAACACGGGAAAAGTGTTTCGTACAACCTGCAAGCGCAACGGGCCAGGCTTGCAGCCGCAATCTCAAGGCAACAGAGGCCGGGACTTCGCGATTTGGCCCGCGAGTGGAACAACCACCGCCCTCCTGGCCATTGACGTCCCACCGAGGGCTGATAGCTTGAACTCGGTGGAACGCGTCGGTGGGGAACCTGGGGCGAATGCTGTCCTGTGTAAGTTGGCATTTCTGAGTCGATCAGCGTTCACTTTTGCGCCGAGGTTTGCCGCCAATGGTTTTGTAGTGCGGACCAACGCTGTATTCGCGTTTGCAGCCCGCGGGGCGACCAACCTGTATAAGCAGCCGCCGGTTCGGGCGTCGAGACGTTCCATCAAGTCGAGTGAGTCACTCGATGTCACTTGAACCTGGCGATATCCCAGGGCTCCTTGGCTTCGCCGAGGACGCGCTCGGGCAGCTCCGACTCCCCAACGGTCTCTATTGTTTTGACCGCACGTTTGATTCTCCCGTGCTTCGAGGCGAATCCGTCCGGTACTCGATCATGGTCCTGCTCGGAGCCCTCCGACGGAAGGCGAGCGGGTCGGAGCCGGGCGTCGCCATCGAGACGCTTCATCAGGCGATTGGAACCCGTCGCGCCACCCTCGACGTCGGAGATCTTGGCCTGTTGCTGTGGGCGGAATCCCGCATGGGGGCAGGGGAGGCTACCAACACGACCGCCCGGCTCGATCACCTCTCGGCCGACACCCAGGCACTGGATGGTCTACCTGGGATGGAAGCTGCCTGGTTCGTCCTCGGTGGCGTCGCCGCGGTATCAGCCGGGCTCCCAGCCCGGGCCTTGGCGGACAGGGCGATTGGTCACATGCGATCGAGAAGATCCCCACGATCTCCGCTCTTCCGCCATACCGGGCTTGATAAGGGCCGGGCCTTCCTCCCGAATTTCGCTACGGAGATCTACTCGCTGCTCGCTCTATGCGAGATCGCCCGGAACGACCTGGCTGCGGATGCGCTGACCGACGCGACCCGGCTTGCCGATACGCTCATTGCGCTCCGGCTGCCCGACGGCGGCTGGCCATGGCTGTTTGACGCCGACCGGGCTGTCGTGGCCGAGCCCTACGAGGTGTACTCGGTTCATCAGGACGCGATGGCGCCAATGGCCCTCTTCGCCCTCGCCGAAGTGAGTGGCGACCGGAGATACTCTGAGGCCGCGGTCGAGAGTTCTCGCTGGGGCTTCGGTCACAACGAGCTCGGATTCGACTTCTACGACCAGCACAACCGCTTCGCCCACCGCTCGATCCGACGAGAAGGCTGGGCGCAACGGACAGACCTCGCTATCAACGTGGCGTTGGCGAAAAGCGGATCTCAGCGCCGAGCCAACTTCGGTGGGGTCACGGTCGAGACGACCTGCCGACCCTACCACCTCGGTTGGTTGCTCGAAGCGTGGTCAGGTCGGGAGCACCTGTCTCGACTGTTGAGGTCACTGTGACATTGGACACATCTCGCGGTCCCCGTGTCCGCCTCTTTGGAGTAGATATCGACGCGCTGACAATGGAGGAGACTCTCGACCGGGCATTTGAGTTGGCCGAGCAACGACGTGTTACCCAGCACGTTGTGCTGAACGCCGCAAAAGTCGTTCTGATGACCGAGGATGACCGATTGCGGGAGATCATCGCTAACTGCGATCTCGTCAACGCCGACGGCGCATCGGTCGTGTGGGCGAGTCGAGTACTCGGATCCCCCTTGCCCGAGCGGGTCGCCGGTATCGATCTGTTCCTCAGGATTGTCGAACGAGCCGCCCGGACAGGCCACCGCGTCTACTTCTTGGGAGCCACCGACGACGTGTTGGGTTCGATGCTCGCAGTCTTCCGGAAGCATCACCCCAGCCTCGAAATAGGAGGATTTCGCAACGGCTACTGGGATGACGATGACGCGGTTGTCGCCGAGGTGAGGGAGGCCAAGCCATCGTTTCTCTTTCTCGCCATACCGAGCCCTCGCAAGGAGTACTGGCTGAGTGACCACCTCGCCGAGTTGGAGGTTCCCTTCGTGATGGGCGTGGGTGGTGCCTTCGACGTGGTTGCGGGCAAGGTGAAGCGGGCGCCGCAGTGGGTCCAGCGGATTGGCTTTGAATGGATGTACCGGCTGATGCAGGAGCCGAGGCGCATGTGGAAGCGGTATCTGCACGGCAACACCGCTTTCATCCTGCTCACCCTTCGGGAGTGGAGGAGGAGATCCCAATGATCCGCACACCGGTCATTGTCGCCGGGGCAAGGCCGAACTTTCCCAAGGTGGCACCTCTGATGCGAGCATTTGCCAACCGCGGGGTGGATGCTCTGCTCGTGCACACCGGCCAGCACTACGACTCCAACATGTCGAGGAACTTCTTCGATGCTCTCGAGTTGTCAGAGCCGGTCGTCAATCTCGGGATCGGATCCGGATCACAT
Source organism: Acidimicrobiia bacterium (assembly GCA_035525055.1). Lineage (GTDB taxonomy): Bacteria > Actinomycetota > Acidimicrobiia > Spongiisociales > ZC4RG35 > DATEEG01. The sequence goes on from DATLEZ010000180.1 coordinate 5,263, forward strand.
GCCCAGCAAACAGCGGGCGTGATGACCGCATTCGAGGCGTGGCTCGGGGAGCATGATGAGGTCGACGCGGTGCTCGTGGTCGGGGACGTGAACTCGACCGTCGCCTGCGCCCTGGTCGCAGCCAAGACGGGGGTTCCACTGGGGCATGTTGAGGCGGGGCTTCGCTCGTTCGATCGGTCCATGCCTGAGGAGATCAATCGGGTGGTAGTGGACGCTCTGGCCACGTGGCTATTCACGCCTGCTCCGGAGGCCGACGAGAACCTGCTGGCCGAAGGGGTCGAGTCGGCGAGAATCCATCGGGTTGGCAACATCATGGTTGATAGCCTTCTGGCGGTAATGGACCGAGCACGGCTTCGGCCGGTCAGGCAGGAGCTGGGATTCGATGGTCACTTCGGGTTGGTCACGCTTCATCGCCCTGCCCTGGTAGACGAGACCGATCGTCTCATCGATGTCATGGGAACCTTGGATGAAGTGGGCCGACTGATACCCCTGGTCTTCCCGGTTCACCCCAGGACCCAGGCGAAGATCAGAGCCGCCGGCGTCGATTTCGATCGGCGCAGGGTTCGATTGGTTGATCCACTGGGCTACCTCGACTTTCTCTGCCTCGAGGCGAACGCGGCCCTGATCCTCACCGATTCAGGCGGGATCCAGGAAGAGTCCAGCGTCTTAGGCGTGCCTTGTCTGACTCTCCGGGAGAACACCGAGAGGCCGATCACCGTTACACAGGGCACCAACCGGCTGGTCGGCTATGAGCGGGCGACGATATTGGCCGCTGCCGCTGACGCCCTTGTCACTGATCGGGCTCCGCGCGCGATCCCACTCTGGGACGGACTCACTGCAGAGCGCATCATCGACATACTCCGCATGCCGACCGAGCCTCCGACGTTCATCCCGCCGTCGCTCTTGGTCGATCCAACCGCGGAGTTCGGGGCCTCCCGACACTTGGAGCAACCATCTCTCAGACTGTCATGAGTCGAGTAGACGTGATGGTCGTTGTGCTTATGAGCGGCGGCCAGGCCGGAGGCGATTGGCGGCTCCTCTCATCTGACTGGGGATTGGCGGGTTTCGGATGCGGGGTGGTGAGGGTCAGTTGGGCCAGGTGACGCCGCCAGTGTGGAGGAGGCAGCGGAGCCGCTGGGGGTCGGGGCGGCGGAACCCGTGCCCGGCTCTCTTCACCTTCTTGATGACCAGGTTCGACTTTTCGGTGGGGCCGTTGGAAGCATTGCCGATCATCCGCGAGGGGCTGGTGGGACGGGGGGTGTATGCCCTGTCCGAGGAGGGGAGAAGCCGCTTTGGAGATTTCCCGGACTTGATCGCCGATGACCTGTTCGTCCACTCGCGCTTCGCGCCCTCGGAGCG